>CAZFGL010000073.1:0-10775 GCA_964518645.1 uncultured Oscillospiraceae bacterium
GACAGTCTGCATAGGGAATATAGGGCTTGATGTCGAAGATGGGGGTGCCGTCCATCAGGTCGGCTCCGGCGACGGTGATCACAGGACCGTCGGGGGTATTCGGTTCCACGGAGAGAATCTTTACGCAGGAGAGCCCCAGCTCGTTGGGACGGAAGGGACTTCTGGTAGCAAATACCCCCATGCGGGTGTTGCCACCTAGCCGGGGAGGACGCACCGTAGGGCTCCAGCCCTCCCGGACTGCCCCGGAGAACTGCCATATGATCCACAGGTGAGAAAAATCCTCCAGCCCTCTGACTGCCTCCGGAACACGATATGGCTCTGTAAAGACAATGCGGGAACGGAGTGTTTCCACAAGTCCGCTTTGACGGGGAATGCCGAATTTGGTTGGAAAGGCACTTTCCATGTGCGCAATGACCTTCATAGGTGGGATATGATCCATGATGCTGCCTCCGTAGTTTAATATCTTTATTTTACCATGTGCTGCGGGGCAGTGTAAAGCGTTTTCGGTTTCTTTGAAAAAGAAGAGAGAAAAATAGAAAGTTTCTATTGCAAATCACGTCAAATATCATTATAATAATCATATTCAAATTGTTTTATTCAACGGAGGATCCCACAATGAATTACGTTCTTTCCTGCTGCTCCACAGCTGACCTGTCTCCGGAGCATTTCAAAGCCCGGAACATTGAGTATATTTGTTTTCATTATGAGCTCGATGGCGTCTCCTACCCGGATGATCTGGGCCAGACGGTGCCCTTTGATCAGTTTTATCAGGCTATGGTGGACGGGGCCAGCACAAAAACCTCTCAGGTCAATGTGGACGAGTATCTGACCTATTTCCGCCGTTTCCTGGATCAGGGAAAGGATGTTGTGCATCTGAGCCTTTCGTCCGGTATTTCCGGTTCTGTGAACTCTGCCCGGGTGGCAAAGGATATGCTGGAGGGAGAGTATCCTGACAGAAAGATCTATGTGGTGGATTCTCTGGCGGCCTCTTCCGGTTATGGCCTGCTGATGGATAAACTGGCAGATCTCCGTGACGAGGGGATGAGTGCTGCTGAACTTGCCCAGTGGGCGGAAACCCACAAGAAACAGCTGCATCACTGGTTCTTTACAACGGATCTGACCTTCTTTATCCGGGGCGGTCGTGTTTCCAAGGTCAGCGGCTGGTTTGGTACAGCACTGAATATTTGCCCCCTGCTGAATGTAAGCGACGAGGGTAAGCTGGTGGCACGGCACAAGCACCGGGGCAAGAAGAAGGTAATGACTGCCATGGTCAATCAGATGATCGAGCATGCCACAGGTGGAACCGGTTATTCCGGCAAGTGCTATATGTCCAATTCCGCCTGCGAAGAGGACGCAAGAGCTGTTGCGGATATGGTCGAAGCCAAATTCCCCAATCTGAACGGAAAAGTGGAGATCAACAGCGTCGGCACCACCATTGGAAGTCATACCGGCCCGGGAACCGTGGCACTGTTCTTCTGGGGCGATGAGCGGGTAGATTGATGCCCGGGGCAAAATCATAAATGCTTTTCGGCGGATCCGCAGTGATAAGCTGCGAATTCGCCGAAGTTTTTACCGGGGGAGTATCCCGGCAGGAGGAGAAGTTATGGAAGTCAGAATTCTGCATCAGGAAAAGGATTTTGTCATATGTGTAAAGCCCGCCGGGGTTCTGTCGCAGGCCGGAACAGGAGATCATATGATCGCACTGCTTCAGGCACAACTGGGTGGGGAGATTTACCCGGTTCACCGGCTGGATCGGGAAGTGAGCGGCGTTATGGTCTATGCCCGGACAGGAAAAGCAGCCGCAGGACTGAGCAGAGCCATTCAGGAGGGTACCATGAAAAAGGAGTATCTTGCGGTGGTCTGCGGTGATCCGGAGCATGAACAGGGGATACTGGAGGATCTTCTCCTTCATGACAGCAGAAAGAATAAATCCTTTGTGGTAAACCGAATGCGTGCCGGTGTGAAAAAAGCAAAGCTGGGCTACTGTGTGCTTCAGCGGGAGGGAGGGCACAGCCTGATTCAGGTGCGGCTGTTCACCGGGAGAACCCATCAGATCCGGGTACAGTTTGCCTCCCGGAAAATGCCGCTCCTGGGAGACGGCCGGTATGGGGGCGGCAGCGGTAAAATTGCACTGGCCTCTGTCCGGCTTACGTTTCCCCATCCCACCCGGCGGGAAATGTGCAGTTATACATTTGTTCCGGAATCTCTCGGCGGTTTCTCCGGAGTGATCGACCTTGTGGATATGGAATAACCGTTTTGCGTAAGCCGTCAGTACGGCCTAACGTTCAGAAGATACAGAAAAACCGGTGTCGCAGTCTGGACTGCGACACCGGTTTTTGTATGGATCAAAGGGTCAGGCCGATTTCTGCGCCCTGACGGATGGCTTCCAGAGCCTTTCCAAGCTTGTGGGCATTTCCGATGGATACTGCATCAATGCCCGCATCCACAAGGGACTGACAGAGCTGCTCGTCAGGATGGATACCGGAGGCAACAATTACACAGTCCGCATCAAAATGCAGCTGCTTTTCCGTGCCGTCCTTCCCGGTTTCCACCGCATCCACGCCCTGAGCGGTGATGGCGGTGACAAGGGTGTTCTTTTTGAAGGGAACGCCCAGCCGGTTGAGATCGCCCAATACAGGCCAGCTGGTGCCGGATTCAAATCCGGCGCCGATTTTTTTGCCCTTTTCCAGAAGAACGATGCTCCGGTCAGGGGTGTTCAGACGCTGAAGAATATGTTCCATGGAATCGGAACGATTGGTCACGGAGAAGAAAAGGTTATCAGCATCCATGGCGGATTTTCTGGCCAGATACTGGGCTGTGAAGCAACCAATATAGCTGCCGCCGATGACTACGACCCGTTTCCCGGGAATCACATCTCCGGAAAGAAGCTCACGGGAGGTGTATACGGGGATGGCATCGGGAGAGGCAGGCAGTTCTGTCCGGTTGGGTACACCACCGGTAGCGACGATGACCTTGTCATATCCGGCTGCATCCGACACCCCGGCGGTATGGTTCAGAAGAATCGTAACCCCCAGCCGGGGAAGACTGGTTTCGTAAAAGGCGATCAGATTGCGGAATTCCTGCCGTGCGGGAATGATGCAGCCCTGTTTCAGCTGTCCGCCGAGGCTGTCCGACTGCTCCATCAGGGTTACATGATGTCCACGGGAAGCGGCACGGTATGCGGTCTCGCATCCGGCGGGGCCACCGCCGATAACCAGAAGCTTCTTGGGAGAGTCTGTTTTTGTAACCGGATATTCCAGTTCCCGACCACAGATCCCGTTTACAAGACAGGTGATGGGGCGATCAAAGAAGGTGTTGGCAAGGCAGCCCTGATTACAGGCCATGCATGGACGGATCTGATCGGGGGTGCCATGAAGAGCCTTGTTCGGAAGCTCCGGATCAGCCACAAGCGGCCGGCCAAAGCCCACAAGGTCTGCCTTTTCCATGGCCAGAACCTCTTCGGCGGTGACAGGATCCATGATCCGGTTGCACATCATAACAGGCACGGAGACCACGGATTTAATCCCCTTGCCCAGATAGGAAAGTCCTGCTTTGGGCAGGTCACCGGTAAGCTGGGGGATCTTGGTTTCGTGCCATCCGCCGGTGACGTTGAACATGTCGATACCGGCCTGCTCTGCCAGCGGGGCGAAGGCCATGGCGTCCTCCAGCGTGTTGGAATTGGGGACAAAGTCATCGGCACCCAGACGGAGCAGCAGGGGATAGTTTTCGGGGAGAACCTTCCGGACAGCTTCAATCACCATCAGGGGGAAACGGCAGCGGTTTTCAAAGCTGCCGCCAAATTCGTCTGTACGGAGATTTGTCAGAGGGGAGAGGAACTGACACAGCAGGTAGCCGGAGGAGGCGGAGATCTCCACAGCGTCAAATCCGGCTGCAACAGCCCGCCGGGCACCGGCGGCGTAATGGTCGATCAGTTCAAAAATCTGTTCCCGGCTCATCTCGGGGGCAGTTTCCCGGGTGTAACCGGCAAAGGTAGCGGAGGGGGACAGGGCATCGCCTCCACAGGGAACATCGGCTTTGGGCATGTACCGTCCGGCGTGGTAGAGCTGTACCGCAACCTTGCCACCTCTGGCGTGAACGCCGTCGGTGAAGGCTTTCCAGCCGGGAATGGTGTTGTCGGTACGGAGACTCATGGAGCCGACTTTTGCACCGTAGTCGTCAAAACGGCAGGAGCCTACAATGATGAGACCGGCGCCACCCTCCACGCGTTTCCAGTAGTATTCGGAAAAACGGGGGGTATTATAGCCGTCCTCGGTATAAAGATGGTGCATTGCGGGCATGACGATCCTGTTTTTCAGGGTCATGGAGCCGATGGTGATGGGGGTAAACAGTCTTGTGAATTTCATATTGGATCCTCCTGAGGGTGGTGGCATAGGCCGGGGAACGTTGGAATATAGTGTTCTATCACAAGGAAGAGGTGGAAGCATGGACAGAATCTTAGAATTGCCGCCGGAAAACGCAGTGGTTCTGCGGGGCGTGGTATTGGAAACACCGGAGTATTCCCACGAAAATCATGGAAAACAGTTTATGCATCTGACCCTGTCGGTAGAACGCCTGTCCGGGGTTTACGATCATTTGCCGGTGATCGCCGGGCGGGAGCTTCTGGAGGCCATGGATCCCACACTGGGGCCAATGGTGGAACTGGAGGGGCAGATCCGTTCCTATAACAACCGCACCGGACAGGGCAGCAGACTGGTAATTTCGGTATATGCCCAGCGGATACAGTACTGTTCCGGGCCACCGGAAAACAGCGTCTCCCTGATAGGGAAGCTCTGCCGGGAACCGGTATATCGGCGGACACCCCTGGGGCGTGAGATTACCGATGTGATGCTGTCCGTGGAACGGAAATATCAGCGCCGGGATTATATCCCCTGCATTCTCTGGGGCAGTGTGGCACGGATGGGTGCGGAATGGAACAGAGGGACAGAACTGCGCCTGTTGGGACGGCTCCAGAGCCGCTGTTATGTGAAACAGACAGATTCGGGAGCGGAGCAGCGGACGGCATATGAGGTGTCCGCCATATCGGCTCAGCAGCTGGAGGATGCCTGCATGGACAGGATCTGATCCAGAATTGCGTGGGCGGCTTCCTCCTTGTCCATCAGAGGCAGCTCGATCATGTTGTCAGCGGTGATCATGGTGATCACATTGGTGTTGCCCTGGAAGCCGGCACCGGAAACCTTCAGATTGTTGGCAACGATCATGTCCAGATTCTTTTTGTGGAGCTTTTTACGGCTGTTTTCCAGCATGTTTTCTGTCTCCATGGAGAAGCCACAGAGGAACTGACCGGGACGGCGATGGGTTCCCAGATATCCGAGAATATCCTGTGTGCGCTTCAGGGGAATGGACATGTCACTGTCTGATTTTTTGATCTTGTTGTCGGCGGTGGTGGTCGGAGTGTAATCTGCGACTGCGGCAGCTTTGATAATAATGTCCGCAGTGGGGGCATTTTCCGTGACGGCCTCGTACATATCCTGTGCAGTGGTCACCGGGATGGTTTTGACCAGAGGGGGATACTTGAGGGCAGTCTGACCGGAGACCAGAGTGACCTCAGCACCACGAAGCATGGCGGCATGGGCGATTGCATAGCCCATCTTTCCGCTAGAATGGTTGGTGATATAGCGCACCGGGTCTATGGGCTCCTGAGTGGGGCCGGCAGTGACAAGAATCCTCCGACCGGCAAGATCCTTTTCCCGGGCGATCTCCGCCTCGATCCGGTCAAAAATATCTTCAGGCTCAGGCATCTTTCCTTTGCCTACGGCACCGCAGGCAAGGAGACCTGTAGCGGGCTCCAAAATCAGGTAGCCCCGCTGTCGCAGAGTTTCCAGATTTTCCTGTGTAGCGGGATTTTCGTACATGTTGGTGTTCATGGCCGGTACCAGAAGCTTTTTGCAGGTACATGCCAGTGCGGTAGTGGAGAGCATGTCGTCGGCAAGTCCATAGCAGAGCTTTGCAATCATATTTGCGGACGCAGGGGCAATGACCAGAATATCTGCCTGCCGTGCCAGTGCAATGTGCTCGACCTTGGCGGTGTCCATGGGATCAAAGGTGTCCCCGTGACAGCGGTTGCCCGAGAGACTCTCAAAGGGAATGGGGGAGACGATTTTTTTTGCATTCTCCGTGAGAATGGTCTCCACATGATAGCCCGCCTTCACCAGCAGAGAACAGAGAGAAGGAATTTTATATGCAGCGATGCTGCCGGTGACGCCCAGCAGCACGTTTTTTTCGGTGGACATAGGGGCTGCCTCCTTGATAAAAAATGCAATATTATCATAGCATTTTTTTCGGCAAATACAAGGAAAACCTGAATATTTCTTGATTATTCCCCGGGGCTGCGGTACAATGAATCAAACAGGCGAAAGGATGGGCAGGAATGATACTGGTACTGAGTGTGGAGAATACGAATCTGGTTATGGGCTGTTTCAGGGGAGAAGAACTGCTGTTCACATCCCGGATGGCAGCTGACCGGACTAAAACAGGGGATGAATATGCAATCAGTTTCCGGAGCATTCTGGATATTTACGGAATCTCCCCGGGAGAGATCGAGGGCTGTATCGTATCCTCCGTGGTACCTGTGCTGATTAATGAGATCAAAGCGGCCCTGCGTCTGCTGCTGAAAAAGGAACCTATGGTGGTTGGCCCGGGAGTCAAGACGGGGCTGAATATCCGCATGGATAATCCGGCCAGTCTGGGGACGGATCTCGTGTGCAATGCCGTGGCTGCCGTTGCAGAATACCCGGTGCCGCTGATCGTGGTGGATCTGGATACTGCAACCACGCTTATGGCGGTCAACGAGCAGAAGAGCTTTGTAGGCTCTATTATTGCGCCGGGACCCATGGTGTCCGCCGGAGCGCTGGCAGCGGCCTGCGATCAGCTTCCCCGGATCTCTATGGAAGCGCCCCATGAGGTGATCGGAAAGAACACCGTGGACTGCATGAAATCCGGTGTGATCTTCGGAACTGCTGCCATGCTGGACGGACTTGTGGAGCGGATGGAGCAGCAGCTGGGGCTGCACTGTACGGTGATTGCCACCGGCAACCTGACTGAGACCATTATTCCCCTGTGCCACCGGGAAATGCAGGTGGACCCGGATCTGCTGCTGAAGGGACTCAGGCGGATCTATGAACGAAACCACAGATAATAAAAAGAGACAGGCAACATTGAGCTATGGTTTGATGTTGCCTGTTTTGTGTACTTAAGGGGTGATAAAGTGTCTACGTTCCCGTTTATAAAGCGGGCGTGTGTTCATAAAAATGTTGCTATACAGAAAATTTTGCCAGATCTATTGAAAAGTGTATCGAAACTATATTACGATGTGTATACGCAATAGAGAGGCAGCTGAAAAGATAGTCTTGTGCGCGCAATATGCACCAGCAGTCAGCGTGGGATTATCTAATCTGCAACGAACAGCTGGCGTACGCAAAGCATTTACCGAGTATAAGCCTTTGACGCAGGTATAAATGAAATGGGATGAAAGCTTAGGAGGAACAGGGATGGAATATCCAATATCGCTTTACTATGATACAGAGGTGTCCGATGTAAAAACACTGGATTTGTGTCGAGGGGATGATGATTACAGGAAAGTACATGTTGTAGACGATGGACATCGCAGACTTGTGATAAAGTTTTTTCCAACACGTTCAGTGACAGGCGCAGAATTGAGGGCTGGTTTCAGCTGATGGATGAATACCGAAAAACGGCCCTGTATTGTCCTGCTGTTGTGCCAAATCGCAACAGCGAGCTGCTCCATTGTGATACTGTAGACGGACGGAATTACTATACATATGCAGAAGAATATTCCGTCTATGAAACTGCCGAACAGATCGGCAAGGAAACATATCAGGATGAACAGGGGCATAATCGGTTTTTTCCTGATGTTATGCGCTCTTTGGGGAAAATCGCATCTGCCAAATTAGACATACTGGATTGGGGATCTGCATACTGTTTGCTTGAACCCTTTTGCGCGCCCGATACTACCGACGAAGCAACAGACTGTGCAATTTCCTTCGTGGATTATATTCGGGACAGTGTTCCTTCGTTTTTACCTCGTGCAGAGTCTCTTTTGGAAATGTTTTATCAACGACAAGACGAATTAAGACGCGTATACTCGTCACTCCCTACCTCCTGTTTTCAGGCCGATTTGAATAGAAGTAATATTCTTCTTGATGGGGATGCCAATTTTGTTGGTCTAATGGATTTTAATTTATGTGGAAGAGAGCCGATTTTGAATTATGCAGTCCGTGAGGCGCTATGGGGTGTTTCTGATAAGCGGATGTTTGGAGAAAAAGGCAGACGACTATATTTTTATGACAAAGAGTTAGATGATCTTCGAATCGAACTGTTTCTGGAGAATATCAATTATATTCAGGAAACTTATAAATTCACCCAAGTTGAAAAAGAGGGTTTTCCGATTTTGTTCAGATATATCAATTCGTTTTGGTGGTTCCACCTGGATGAGATGAAACGGATCAAAGAGGATGAACGTAGAATAACGCAACTTCTTGATTATCTTGAATATCAAATGACACGCGATGATATTCGCTTGCCATAATTCGTTGTTCGTTATGGATGAACTGCTGAAAAGAGAACAGGTATGACCGAGATCATGCCTGTTCTGGGTAGTTTGTCTTTTTGCTGTCTTATGAGTGCCGAACTTCGCTCTGCTATTTTGTTATCCGATGCCCAGTGCTGAAAAGGCCATGCATACAAAGGGGACAAGGAGCAGGGCAGGGATGAAATTGATGACTTTGATTTTTGTGATGCCCATAATATTCAGTCCCAGAGCGAGGATCATAAGGCTTCCGGCGCAGGTCAGTTCGTTGATCACTGTATCAGAGAGAACCGGGGCAAGATACTGGGCAAGAAGCACCAGTGCCCCCTGAAAAACCAGCACAAATACCGAAGAGAACAGCACACCGATTCCCAGTGTGGCGGAAAGCATAATGGAGGAGATAAAGTCCAGGAGGGATTTTGTCAGGATCATTTCATGGTCCCCCCGCAGTCCTGCATTGAGAGAACCTACAATGGTCATGGCACCGATGCAGAACATCAGGCAGGCGGTGATAAACCCCTGAGAGATCTGGGCTGCCTTTCCGGTACCGGCGGCTTTTCCTGCAACCCGTTCCACGGCATTGTTTACATGGCCGTCAATGTTGATGAGTTCACCTATGATCACGCCCAGTACGATGGAGAGAATCAAAACCAGTGTGTTTTCTCCGGACAGGGTACCTGTAACACCGATCACAAGGGTACAGAGGCCAATGCCGGTCATGACAGCATCGGAAAGCCGCTGCGGAATCCCCTTTTTGCAAAGAAGCCCGATGATGCTTCCAAGAAGAACGGTGAATGTGTTGACGAAAACGCTGAACATGGTATATCCTCCTAATCTGCGCCCTGAGGGGGCAGACAGTATCATAACAGCTTTTTTACGGCCAGTCAACACTTTAATGCGCAAACGCGTTAAATTAATTGAAAAAGAAACAGGGGCGCTGCCGAAATGACAGCGCCCCTGTTAATATACTTACGGGTATTTCAGGCAATGACGAGAATCAGAGATCAAGTCCGCGGGTGTCAAAGACATGGCTGGGCAGGGCATCTGCCAGCTCGATCAGCATTGGGTCGAAGCCACCAGAGGAGGTGGGGAGTATTACATTGGAATGGAGCACCAGTTCGCCGGACTGAAGGGTATTCAGGGAGATGTGCACAGCGGTTCCGGTCCCCGGGGCTGATTCGATCAGCAGACTTCCCCCATGGGCCTGAACAATGTTCCGGGCGATGGAGAGCCCAAGGCCAATGCCACAGCGGGGATCAGCAATCTGGGGGCGATGCTCCTTGCGCTGGAAAATGATGCCCATCTCAAAGGGAGCAATGCCACACCCGTTGTCCCGAACTGTGAGCCGAAGCCTGCGGCGACCGATTTTGACAAGCCTGATCTGGATCTCTCCGCCGGGTTCGGTGTATTTGATGGCGTTGGAGACCAGATTTAAAATGGCCTGCTCCATGGAGTCCCCGGCAAGATCGCACATGTCATGGATGTCGGCCAGTTCCACAGTCAGATGCCGACCGGCACCCTCCACCACCGGCCGGAGCCTGTCGGTGAGATCCGTGAGCCAGCCGGAAACGGACAGGCGTTTTTTTGCAAGACACAGTTCCTCCTGAGTTGTTCCGGCCAGACGGAGATGACTTGCGGCCCGGTAAATAGTATAGACACTTTTATTAAGCTGCGCTGCCTGAGTCATGTTCTTCGGATCGTCGGCTGCCTCCAGTTGGGGAAGCAACTTTCTGGTGAGTACCATGACCGCAGAAAGGGGGGACAGCAGTCCTTCGGAGATGGAGCGCAGAGCGGTTGCGGAGAGCACCTGCGGGGACTCTACCAGTTCAACCGCTGTATATTCATCATAAGCTGACACCTTTGCGTCCAGGGTCAGCCCCGGGAAAACGGCAGGAAACAGCATGGATCCGGTACCGGAGAACCCGTGAAAAAAATCCGCAGACTCTCCAAACACCTGATCCGCAGATATGCCCGGGGAAAGCCCGGGCAGCAGTTTCTTTCCATATGCATTGATCAGAACCAGCTGATCCTCCTGAAACAGAAGCAGTGGCGCAGTCAGGTTATCCAGCGTATTTTGCAGTTTGTTGAGATGTTCCATATTGAATCCTCCTGCCATCTACAACTAGGCTTTCCAGAAATCCCGCGGATAAAGCCCAGCAATATCTGGTACTGCATCACAGCCGTAATCAATGTAATGATACCTGAATAT
>CAZFGL010000074.1:0-10675 GCA_964518645.1 uncultured Oscillospiraceae bacterium
GAACCCACCAGCAGCTGCTGGATCAGAAGGGCTTCTACTATGACCTGTATAACTCCCAGTTTATCGGCGCTGCTGTGGAGGAAGAGCCTGCCCAGGAGAAACAGTCCGGCTTCCCCGGCGGTTTCCCCGGTGGCGGCTTCCACGGCGGCGGATTCCCCGGAAAAGGCGGCAAGAAGGGGAAAAAGGGTAAGAAGGGGGAAATGCCTCCCATGCCCGAGGGATTTGATCCCGAGAAGCTCCCGGAGGATTTTGATCCTTCCAGGCTTCCCGAGGGCTTCACCCCGCCTGAAAAGAATTAAATGCGGAATGTATTGATCACCGGCGGCACCCGAGGCATCGGGGCCGCCGCTGTCCGCCGCTTTGCCGCTGCGGGGGACAGGGTGTATTTTATCTATGAAAAACGGAAGGATCTGGCTGAGGCCATCTCCCGGGAGACCGGGGCGGTGGGCTATCAGTGCGACGTGGCGGATGAAGAGGCGGTTAAAGCCCTGTTTGAAACCATCGGTGCCGTGGACGTTCTGGTGAACAATGCAGGGATCGTGGACTACGGCCCCATTAACTGGGTGTCCGGGGAGACCTTCCGCCGTGTGATGGACGTGAATGTAACAGGAATGTTCCTGTGCTGCCGGGAGGCCCTTGGGGGAATGCTCCGGCAGGGAGGTGGCTGCATCGTCAATCTGACCAGTATGTGGGGACGGGTTGGTAGCTCCTGTGAGGTGGCCTACTCTGCCTCCAAGGGGGCAGTCATTGCCATGACCAAGGCGCTGGCCAAGGAACTGGGGCCCTCAGGGATCCGGGTCAACGCAGTGGCTCCCGGGGTGATCCAGACGGACATGTGCAAAAACGTGGATCCGGAGATCATGGAGCAGCTGCGTCAGGAGACTCCTCTGGAGATGCTGGGTAAGGCGGAGCATGTGGCAGACGGGATCTTCTATCTGGCCTCCCAGGAGGCGGCCTTTGTTACCGGAACGGTTCTGGATATTAACGGGGGATATGTGGTGTAAGCCGGGCCTCTGTTATGACCTGATAAGCTGTTAATATCTGCGGGGCTGCTGCAAGCTGATTCTTGCGGCAGCCCCGGTGTGTTTTTCCAACATGGAATGGTTGCGTTTTTCAGGAAAACAGGTATAATGGATACAACAATTGTTCTAGTGTAAAGGAAAGGAAACTATACTATGAAATATCATCGTCTGATGCTGTTGTTGATCGGCATACTGCTGCTTGCGGGATGCGGCACCTCTCAGGAGGTTTCTGATTCCCTGATGTCCGTCCCGGAGGATACCAGCTGGGCGGATCTGACGGTTCCGGAAACCAGTCCCCGCCCGGAGACCGGGACGGTTTTGCCGGAACTGGATGCCCAGGTGCGCAATGATGCAGAGGGTGAGGATGTTACGGCGGACTATAAGGACTCGGTAGTGGGTATCTGGGATAATGACAAGAGAACCAAGAGCTACGAATTCAAGTCCAATGAGAATCTGGTGATTACCGCAGGAAGCAAGTCCGTTACCTACACCTACTGGTTTGTACAGGTGAATAATCAGCCCCGGCTGTGTATCTATGAAAATGGTCAGGAAGATGCGGAGACCTACAGCTTTACCCTGAAAAACACTAATATGACCCTGTATAATCCTTCTACCGGGGATGCTGTGGAACAGCTGACCCGCCGGGTGGTGGTCAGCGCAACGCCGACCCCGGCTCCTGCGCCCACAACGGCGGTGACGGCAGCACCTGCTCCCACCGCAGAGCCTGCACCTACGGTGACAACTGCCCCCTCTGAGGCACCTGCACCGTCCCCCACTCCGGAGGTGCCTGCAAAGCCCTCTATTGTGCCGGCAGTGTCTCCCAGCCCCACCATCGTACCGGTTCCCACCGGGGAACCCAGCCCTTCCCCCAGCCCTGTGGTGGAGCTTCCCAGTCATGTATACAGTGCCATGCCCCGGATTGAATGCGTGGTGGATGTGATCATGGACGGTACCGGCATGGATGTGACCAATCCGGATTCCTTCTGGTGTATTCTGGCCCATTACATGTCCCTGCATATCGGCAGCGACGACACGAACCATTTTACCGTCTCTCAGGATACTGTGGTGAGCTATGCAGCTCAGATCTTCCCCGGCTTTACGGATGTATCCCAGATCCCTGCCTGCCCCTCTGACACTGCACTGGTGACTCAGGTGGATGGGGAAACCGGCACGGAATATCGGGTTCTGTGGGGAGCTGCCAAGGAGCATACGGTGGAAGTAAAGGCCTATGAGGACGGTGTGCTCACCATTCTGGTGGATGACGGAAGTCCCTTCCGTGTTACAGTTAACGAGGACGGAACCATTGCCTCTGTGGAGGCTGTCACAGGAGCGTAAGAAAGGGTGATTGAAGGATGAACGGAGGTGGTATGATGCCTGCAGGGATCAATAATAATGAGGAACTGAAACGGCGGGAGCAATATCTCCGGCTTCGTGGGGCGCAGATGGCCATGGAGGAATCCGGCCAGATCCAGACGCTGGGTACCACAAAAGCACGGGGGAGCAGAAAGCAGCTGGTCGGAACCATCATCGGGGTTGCGGCAGCGGCACTGATCCTGTTTCTGCTGGCTCTGTACCGGGTCATCTGAATAAAAAATCACACCGGAGTTTCCCGTTGGGAAGCTCCGGTGTGTTGCTATTCAGGATTTTTTCTGGGGCTGCTTTTTCTTCTTTCGAAGCCATGCGGTCTGCTTTACCCGGTTGCGTTCCATTTTCGCACCGTTTACAAGCCCCTTCATATATGCCAGTACCACCAGTGCGGCGGCCAAAATGATAACAAGAATCAATACCCAAACAGGCACAGGCCCGTCCTCCTTTGCTGTATCCTCCGTCTGATCCGGGGTGTCCGGGGTGGGAACCCCAGTGCCGGGCGCCTCCGTCAGTCCCTCGTCCACCGGAGCGGGTTCCGTCTGGAGGGGGGTGTATGCAGGGAGACCCTGACTTTTACGAAAGGTGAGATATTCTGTGTAATCTGCCATCAGCTCCGCAAGGGCGCCCAGCATCTCCTCGGAATGTCCCACGTCCTGACTGAAGGCCGCAAGAATAAAAGGCTCCGTGGTGTAGATAATGGCAATGTCGTTGCAGGCGATCTCGGTATCGGAGTATTTATGCGCCACATCGAACCGGTTTTCCAGCTTCAGATCGAACGCACGGCCCTCATAGGCACCGGACATATACTCAATGAGATCCGGGTAGTCCTTGGAGTTGTCATAAATATGCCAGAGCACGTTCATGACATAGCGGATATTAAACACGTTTTCCGAGTAGTATTCCTCGGTATAGCTCTGGTCACTGTACTGGGTAATAAGCTCACGATACTCCCGGTAGCCTCCCAGATCCGTCCAGATGGTCTTTGCCATGGAGACATCGGAGTCTGTCAGGGTGTATTTGTGGAGATAGGGAATGTAATATGTACCGATATAGTCCTCTTCCCAAAGCTCGCCGGCGTTTTCCTTGTCATAGAGGATCAGGTTCATGGGTACCATGTAGGTATAACCGGCTTCCCGGAAGCTGTCAACCTGAAACCCGTAGCAATCCCCTGTGCCGGTGGCATAGTAGGCCATGGCGAAATTATTCTCATCCAGCCCGTATTCCGTCCGGAACTGGGCCATAATATCCTCCAGCGGCCGATGCTCAAAGTCATAATACAGGGAAAGGTCCGCCAGTACATCGGTGGATTCCACAGAAGCCTCCTCCACCGTATCGTCTGCCGCAGCAGCGGGGGTACACAGCAGGAACACCCAAAGAAGCGCCAGCAGCAGGGCAAATCGTTTTCTCATAAAGCACCACCTGAATGGTATGTTGCTGTTTATGCAGCGGGGCGTCCCAAGGACAATCCCTAACGTTTATTATAACAGCAGGAAATGTCGAACACAAGAAGATTTTCCATTCCGCCTGAAAAAACAGACATTTTCACAAAAAAATATCCGGTTTTTCCGAAAAAACCACCCGGGGAAACGGTAAAACAACAGATGTTTTTTCGTCCGCCCCAGGAATCCTGCCATCCCCGCAAGATTTTCCGGAGAGGAAAAAGTCGAAGAAGCTGTAATGTTAACAATTTCGCCACATAATGCTCAAGAAAAATACAAATGAAGCAGATATGATAATTATGCAGTACAGAAGTACTGGCTTTCATTTTTCTCTCTCTTTTAGAAGCCCCCAGCCGACTGGTCCCCGGCTGGGGGCTTCTGTCGTCCGGGGACAAAATGTGGCTGCCCGGGAGGGCAGCCACAGGAAATGAAAAACAGATTACAGGATCATGGCTCTGGAATAAGCCTCACGGTTGCAGACCTCCAGATTGCCTGCGCCATTGCAGTCACCGATGGCATAGAACTCGGTGGTCAGGCCGGCATAGCCCATTGCCTCGGGAGTGCAGGGGGTCATGCCACCGCAGATAATGACGCTGTCGCCGGTGATGGTCTGTTCGCCCTCTGCGGTACGGTAGGTGACGGTGTTGCCCTCTACCTTCAGGGTTTCAGCGCCGGTGATGCCGGTGAGGTTGTCATACATCTCCCATGCGGGGGACTCTCTGGCTTCGCCGTTGGGACCGGCCTTTACAAAGGCCATGGTGATGTAATGGAGGCCGGAGGCGTTGTGTGCCAGCCGCTTCTGCCGGGTCAGTACGGTGACATCGTGACCCTTCTGGCACAGATGCATGGCGGTCTCCGTGCCGACCTCAGAGCCACCCACGATGACAACGTGCTTGCCCAGAGTGTCCTCCTTGCCCAGAACCTCCAGGCAGGACAGATATTTGGACTTGCCGGTCTCATCCTTAACGCCGGGGATGTCGGGGATGTTGATCTTGGCACCGGTGGCAGCCAGAACTGCGTCATAGCCTCCGGCAACGATCATCTGGGGGGTGGGCTGCGTATTCATGACCACCTTGACATTGCTCTTGCCCAGGGTGTAGATCAGCCAGTTCTTGAAATTGCGGACAGGCCACTTGAAGGAGAAGTAGTCAGAGTGGAACAGCTGGCCGCCCAGTGTGTCGGACTTCTCATAGAGGGTCACATCGTGGCCACGCTGGGAAGCGTAGATGGCAGCACGCATACCTGCGGGGCCACCGCCAATGACAGCAACCTTCTTGGGGGTGGTGGACTCCTCCACCAGCCGATGGATCTTATGACCCAGACCCTGCAGGGGGTTCACGGAACAGATGGAGACCCAGGGATTGGGCTCAGGCAGCATAACACCGTGGCACTTGTTGCACTTGAGGCAGGGGGTGATGTCCTCGCCACGACCCTCGTACATTTTCTTGCCGTACTCGTTATCGGCCATGAATGCACGGCCAACGCCGAACATGTCGCACTTGCCGGCGATCAGGATCCGCTCCATTTCGTCAGGATCCTGGAAGCCACCGATGGGCTTCATGAGAGACTTGACACCGGCAGCCTTTGCCTTGGCGCAGAAATCCACAGAGGGATGATCCCATTCGGGCATGCTGTAGCCGGTGGGGTGGCTGCGGCAGCCGTCGTGCTCACGAACCTCAACAATGTCAACCACATCGTCAAAGAGTTTGCAGAATTCCAGTGCATCCTCTTCGGTGTAGCCACCGCCCATTTTGGCGTTTCCGCCGTAGCCGTTGTTCTGCTCCCAGGCCACAACAGCCTCGATGATAAACTTCTTGCCGAAGTTCTTCTTCAGTGCCACGCACAGCTCATGGAACAGGCGGGTGCGTCCCTCAACGGTCTCGCCGGAATAAGCGTCCTCCCGGTGACCGCCGGGCTGGAGCATCAGGTCACAGCGGAAGGATACGCCGTCGTAACCCAGATTTTTGTACCGGCGGAGCTTGGCCACGGTGAGATCAATGACCTCGGGCAGCTTCTCAGAGGGGATGGCCTCGGTGGGAGCGGCGTGGGGGCCCATGCTCCGGCCACCGTAAAGGCTGAAGCCTTCGGGATAAACCAGATTGGTGGTGAGAATGATCTTGGAGCCGTAGAAGTGGACTTCCTCGCACATCTGGGACACATAGTTATGAACGGCAGGGTCGGTCATATCAAAGGCCTGCATGTGGGTCATGTCCATGTCCATGGGGCCTACACGCTGCTGGGGATATTCAGCCCATTCTGCGAAGTTTACAATGGCAGCGCCGTTCTTTGCCAGATTTGCTGCAAAGGCACGATAACCATCGGCGGGGAAGGTCTCAGGACCCTGCAGGAAGTGGGGGGAAGCGTTGGGGTAGGTCAGGCGGTTCTTTACGATCTGACCGCCGATACATACCGGGGACAGAAGATTTTTGTAGCGCATGAGTTTTTCCTCCTTGGCTGTAAATTATTTATTGTTCTAAGTATATGGTAACATGAAACAGAATCCATGACAAGGCGCATTTATGACACCCATGATACCAAATATGAACATCCCCCGGTGGCTTACAGCCCTGCAAGCAGGGCAGGTAGTTCGAGAAGCTCCCGGATCTGGTGATCCGGAACAATATCGCCCCGCAGGGGTTTCCCGGTGGGGTTATACCAGCAGGTTGTGATCCCGGCGTTGATGCCCCCGCGGATGTCCGAGGTGAGACTGTCCCCCAGGATCAGGGCTTCCCCGGGGGAGAAATCCGGGATCCGGTCAAAGCAGTATCGGAAGAACTCCGGGGCAGGCTTGTTAACACCGATGGTTTCGGAAATAAAGATCCCACTGAAATAGCGGCTGATCCCGGCGCTTTTCAGCCGCCCGGCCTGAATGGAGGCGGTGCCGTTGGAGACAATATACATCTGGTATTTCCCGCAAAGGGCATCCAGCAAAGCCTCTGCCTGGGGCATAAACCAGTGCCCCTGGGAAAGAAAACGGGCGTAGTGAGACTGAGTTTCCTCGGGAGAACGGATCATCCCCAGCTCATCATACAGAATCTGAAACCGGCGCAGGAACAGCTGCTGCCGGGTTATTTTTTTCTCCTCCAACAGCTCCCACTGCTGCTGATTGATGGCGGAATAGCGGGATATCACCTCTGGGGAGGGCGGAGCGCCCAGCATGAGGGTCAGTGTCTGACGGATGGCGGTGGCCTCTGCCTGATGGAAATCCAGCAGAGTGTCATCCAGATCCATAAAAACGTGTCGAATCATGGTGTCTCCTTTCCGGTGGTGCGGGTACAGAGCCATTATAGCGCCGGGGCAGGGGAAAAGCAACGCACCGGCGCATAGAATGAAATGAGGTGATGAAATTGGATCAACGAATTGATGAAGCTGCCGTGTGGCAGCGGGTCAGTGCCGCCGCGGCATCTGTGGGAGAGCCTCGGGATGGGGGGCTTTCGGAATTGGAGCGGGCGATCCGGCAGGGAAGGGGGCTGTGTTCGCTGGGGCAGAAGCTGTACCGGCGTACCGGAAAACATATATACGGTGTGCTGGTAAGCGCCCAGCGGAAGGAGAACCGGATTCTATGCAGTCTCCATGCCCTTCTGGGAGGGAGAGAAACGGATAATTCTGTGGTACAACCTCCGGACACAGGGGAGCATCCTGATCACAGACAGCTGACGGCCCTGCAGGGGGAGCAGATCCGAACCCTGAAAAACCTGGCAGGACGGTTGCAGGAGCCGGAACGGGGACTGCTGGAGCAGCTTGCGGGGGAAGGAGAACGCCGTTGGCGCGGGCTGCTGGAGACCTGACAGGGGGCGAAAGGCCGGCGCACTGGGAAATGACGAAAAATTTGGGAGCATCCAGAGGATTCGACAAATTATAGTAGAAATATATAGAAGAAATGTTAAAATAAGGATAGAGAAAACGAAAGACAGGGAGGAATCAATATGGCAGTAAGATATGACGGACGGATCCTCTACCTGCCCCTGCATCTGGTAAAGGCCGGTGCGGCAGGGCGGGTGCAGATCACTCCGGGGCTTCAGGAACTGGCGGCCAGCATCGGTGCAGTAGGGGTGCTTCAACCGGTGACGGTGCAAAAAAACGGAGACACCTATACGGTGATCTCCGGGAATCGGCGGCTTGCGGCAGCCAGAATGGCGGGCTTGGGGGAAATCCCCTGTATTCTGGCGGAGGTCAGCGATCAGGATGCGGAACTGATCGGTCTGACGGAAAATTTACAGCGGGAGGATCTCCATTATTTTGAAGAGGCAGAGTTGCTGCAAAAGTATATCAGCCGCAGCAAAATGACCCAGCTTCAGGCGGCCAAACGACTGGGGCGCAGTCAGTCCACCATTGCAAATAAGCTCCGGCTTTTGCAGCACAGTCCCAAGGTTCGGTGCGCTCTGCGGGAGCGGGGGCTGAGCGAGCGCCATGCCCGGGAGCTGCTGCGGATCAGCGGGGAGGAGGAACGGCTCCTGCTGCTGAACGTAATGGGGGAGAAGCGGATGAGCATTGCCCAGGCGGAGCGATACATAGACACCTATCTGAAAAACAGACAGAATCCCGGGGATGCCCGGTACCGGCTCCGGGATACAAGGCTGTATTTACAGCGGCTGGATCAGGATACGGCGCTGCTTCAGAATCTGGGAATCGCAGCCCGGATGGAGCGGCGGGAGGACGATAAGGAGATCGTTCTTACAGTACGGATTCCTCAGGAGGTGGGCGGGGCATAAAAAAGCTCTGCCATGGGCAGAGCGGAAGGAAATATGGAATTGCATACGGAAAATGGAGCGGCTGTCACGGTATGCATGGGGAGCATGTCGGGGCAGCCACGTTTTTACGGGAGCTTTAAAAGGTTTTTCAGCCGGTTTGTCAGGATGCCGCCAACCACGCCGATGGCACAGCCTGCCCCGAGCCCGCACAGAGCCAGTACCGGGAAATATCCCAGCAGTCCCCGGGTTTTCAGAACCACTGCCGCCACCAGAATCTGCCCCAGATTGTGCATCAGTCCCCCCATCAGAGAGACAAACACCGGGGAACAGCCTCTGCGCAGGAGAACCATGATCCCATAACTGAGCAGTCCTCCGGCCAGTGCGTAAAAAAAGGAATAGGCATTTCCGAAGAGTGCGGTGGAAAGGAGGATCTTCAGCAGACACAGTACCGCCCCCGGGCCGGGGCCAAGGAGGTAAAGTCCCAGAAATACGGACAGATTGGCCAGTCCCAGCTTTGCCCCCGGGAGCGCACCGGACAGGGGAATCAGACTGTCCACCCAGCTCAGTACCACGGACACAGCACCCAGCATGGCGAGGGTGGTGAGCCGCCAAATCTTATCCTGCTGTGGCATCGGCCTGAACCTCCTCTCCTGTGACCTCCACCACAAGACGGTGGGGCAGGCAAACGATTTGTTCGCCACCTTTGGAAATGGGGGCGTGCTTCTGGCAGATCAGGTCCGGACAGTTGGAGTCCTCCACCCAAACGGAGCCATCCTTCACCACAACCCGAAGGTGATAGCCCTCGTAATCCGGGACGGAATAGGTGCCGCTGTCATCAAGGACTACGGTCAGCACGTTCCTGCCGTCTACGGAAATGTCCACCAGATTGCCCGGTTTTTTTGGCCACAGTGCAGTTAGTGCCAGCAGGGCAACCAGAATCAGGATCAGAATCAATTCTTTCTTTTTCAGCTTCACTTGGTGTCCTCCAGCAGGGTGATGGGCTGGTCACTGGTCAGGGCTGCACCGGGGGTGACGGAGATGCCTGTGTCCGTGATCAGAACCATGTCAAAGTCGTATGTTCCGGACTGCCAGAATTCCACAGCTCTGTCATAGCCCATTACGAACAGGGCTGTGCTCAGAGCATCGGCCTGAGGGCCGTTGTGGGAAACAATGGTGACGGACAGCAGATTCGTTTCAGCGGGAAATCCGGTGGCGGGGTTCAGAATGTGGTGATAACGCACCCCGTCAACTTCAAAGTACCGCTGATAGGCACCGGAGGTGACCACATAGTTTTTTTTACCCCCGGGGATGGACAGCTGACCTATGGGCTGGCCGGAGCCGTCCGGGGTCTCCACCGCCACAATCCAGTCAGTGCCGTCGGGCTTGGAGCCGAGCAGCCCCACATTGCCCCCCAGAGAGATCACCGCAGATGCTACCCCGTCCTGTTCCATCAGGTCAAGCACCTGCTGGGCGGCGTAGCCTTTGGCGATCCCACCCAGATCCAGCCCCATGCCCCGGGGCAGATGGATCCCTTCGGCATCCTGTGTAACGTGTTCATAGCCTGTATGGGAAAGTGCCGTCTGGAGCGTCTCACCCTCCGGCACGGATAATTCATCGTCATAAAACCCCCACTGGGCCATCAGAGGATAGACGGTGGGGTCATAGGCACCGCCGGTCATTTCGGCAATGTCCAGTGCGTTGGAAATCAACCCGGCAGCTTCCGGGGAGAGGGCGTTTTCGCCCTGATTCAGCCGGGCAAGTTCACTGCCCGGAGCGGTGACGGAGAGCATCTGCTCCAGCCGGGAGATCTCACCGGCGCTGTGGGTCAGGGCCTCCGTGTGGGAGCCGTAGACAGTCAGGGTCATGACCGTGTCCATGGCGAATATGGTGCTTGTGTTCTTTTTTTGTTCACCGCAGCCGGTGAACATCAGAAACAGCAGAAGAAGGGAAAGCAGCTTTTTCATAAGAACCTCCGGAATTATCCCGAGTAAACAGGAAAAAAGGTGCGCTGCCAATGGCAGCGCACCAGAAACTCATAACCTGAGCTGCAATCAGGAGGTTGCAACCAGACCGCCATCGGGATAGATGGAGGTAGCGGTAACCATGTCGGAAGCAGCGGAAGCCAGGAAGATAGCGGGGCCGACAACGTCGATCT
>CAZFGL010000075.1:0-10466 GCA_964518645.1 uncultured Oscillospiraceae bacterium
GACATACTTCAGCCGGTCGTTAGGAATGATAATCAGGGAGTCAACCTTGTTTGCAAGATTGGCAATCCCCTCTTCTGCCTGAGCCATACGGCGGGCACCCTCAAACTTGAAGGGCTTGGTCACAACGCCCACAGTCAGGGCGCCGGACTCACGGGCAATATCTGCAATGATGGGTGCAGCACCGGTACCGGTACCACCGCCCATGCCGGCGGTAATAAACACCATGTCGGTGTTCTCCATGATCTTTGCAATGGCTGCACGGCTCTCCTCAGCGGACTTCTTGCCCACCTCGGGCTTGGAACCGGCACCCATACCGTTGGTGAGCTTCTCACCGATCTGAACCTTCTCGGTAGCCTTGGACTTATTCAAATCCTGCTTGTCGGTATTAACTGCGATAAAATCAACACCCTGAACACCGCTTTCAACCATGCGGTTAACAACATTGTTACCGGCGCCACCGACACCGATGACCTTAATAGCAACAACTCTCTCGGGATAGGACTCGCTCATAAGTATTTCCTCCTAAGTACTTTATTCGAATGCGTTCTGGACGCAATAAAGCTATTTTTCCTCTATTTTATCGCGAAAGGCCCTTTTGGTCAATAGAAACTTTGCGTATTTCTCACAAAAATATACTATTCCCATGGGCTGAAGTTGAAAAAATGTGAAAAAACTGCCCTGCGTCACCAATCGTCTGATGATCTTTTTTATCCTCCGTGGGGTTATACAATGGGGTGGAAGATCGCCTGCTCTCCGGTGGAGAAGCTCATATCCAGGACACCGGATGCATCCGGCTCCAGGCTGGAAAGGACGGCTTTGAAATACTGAAGCTTATACTCCCCATCGCTGCCGTTGCCCAGATGAAGCTCAATCCGATCCTGATACAGCATATAAATATCCTCCGGGTTCTCCACATTGATCTCCTGAATACTCCCGGTCAGGCCCACGTCCTCTACATCCTTCGCCAGTCCCAGCGCCGTCGAACCCAGTGCGCTGTCCAGAAACACCGCAGGATCACCGCCGGTAGGCAGTGTCAGAAGTGGGCCGGTAATGAGAGGATATGCAGAATTTCCGGTTTCATCCGGATCCTCTACCTCCTCCAGCAGTTTTCCCTCTCCGTTCATGCTCCAGAAGGTTCCATACTCGGAAACAGCAACGGCCACGGCGGTGCATTCCCGCACCTCAAAGCTGACCGTTCCCGGAAGGGATTTGTGGATCACCACCTCTTCCAGATACGGAAGCTTCACCAGAAGACGGCTGGCGGTTCTTGTCTTATTGATTCCCATCAGAATATCGCCCTGAGTAATGCCGCTGGCCTGGGCGATCTCATCCACGGAGTACCGGACATTACCGCTGACTTCAAAGGTTCTCACCCGAAAAAGCACCAACAGCAGCATCATAACCACTGCCACTGCCAGCACCAGCTTCAGCCAGGTTGGGAAATTTCCTCTGCGCCAGTCAATGCGTTTTTTGTTCTGTTCTCCTGTGTCCATGGCGCCTCCTTCAGTGCTTTCCGGTCAGTTCCAGAATAATTTCATAGATACGCTCAGCGGAGTCCGGCACCGCCATCTCCTGTACCGCCTGAGACATGTTTTCAAGAACAGCAGGATCGGAGATGATCTTCTTTGTCTCTTCATAGAGCACATCTCCGGAGCACTCGGATTCCCGAAGCACAATGGCTGCACCGTGCTTTTCCAGGATCCGTGCATTCTTCTCCTGATGATTATCCACCACGTTGGGAGAGGGCACAAAAATCGCAGGCTTTCCTGCTGCCGCCACCTCGGAAATGGTTGCGGCACCCGCACGGCAAATCACCAGATCTGCCGCTGCCATCACGTTGGGCATATCGTATATAAACTCACGCATGTCAATGGCAGGCGCTTTGGACAGGTCTACCCCCTGCTCCTTCACATAGTCCGGCATCCACTCCCAGCCCATGCTGCCAACTGCATGGATATGCTGGAATTTCTGGCCGTCCTCCACGTTGCGCGCCATATAACGGGCGATCATCTTATTCATATCTCTTGCGCCCAGAGACCCCCAGAAGCTCACCACCACAGGGCGCTCATCCAGTCCCAGGGCTTTTTTTGCCTCCTGCTTCTTTGTCTCGAAGAAGGCACTGCGAACCGGCATACCCACCACCCGTACATTGTCCGGATTGGGATAGTTACTGTGGCTCTCTTCAAAGGACACCATCACCCGATCCACATGATCCATAACCATTTTTGTGGTCAGACCCGGAACGGCGTTGGATTCATGCACCGCCGTGGGGATCCCCCGGCGTGCCCCCTGACGGAGCATGGGATAGCTGGCGTAGCCACCGGTACCCACGATCACATCGGGCTTGAAATCATTGATGATCTTGTTTGCCTTTTTCCGGCTGGTAATCATGTAACTCAGAGACTTAACATTGTGAATGATCCCGTCCAGATTCATCTTTCTCCGGAAATTCGAAATTTTCACAGTCTCCAAAGAGAACCCGGCTCTGGGAACCAGATCCGTCTCCATGCCGTTCTCGGCTCCCACAAACAGAATATTCGCATCCGGGCAGCGTTCCTTAACCAGGTTTGCAACTGCCAGTGCAGGACTGATGTGGCCGCCGGTGCCGCCACAGGTAAAAATTACATTCATACTCTCACAACCTATTTTTAAAGTCTTTTCAGATTCACAGGAATCCTGTGGAACACTGTCTTGATGCCCCCAGGATCAACCCCATCTCCCCCAGCTGAATCAGCAGCGCCGTGCCACCGTAGCTGAAGAAGGGCAGGCTGATGCCTGTGGAGGGCAGTAAATTGGTAACCACCCCAATGTTGAAAAACACCTGAAGGGCAGTCAGGGTAACAATGCCCGCCACCATCAGTGACAGAAACCGGTCTTTCAGATGCATGGAGATCCAGTATCCCCGCAGAATCAGCAGGGCATACAGAATCAGAATCGCCACCGCGCCGACCAGCCCCAGTTCTTCGCAGGTAATGGAAAAAATATAGTCGTTATGTTCTTCCGGCAGATAGAGGTACTTCTGTCTGCCGTTTCCCAGCCCCAGCCCCAACAGGCCGCCACTTCCTATGGCGTAAAGGGACTGAATGATCTGATAGCCGTCATCTGTAGGGTCAGAAAAAGGATCCCGCCATGCGGTAATTCTGGAAAGCTCATAGCCTCCCGCCCCCAGGATCAGTACCACGCCCAGCAGCATCACACTGCCCAGCAGTACAAACCACCTGTATTTCACGCCCCCCAGAAACAGCATTGCCCCTCCGGTACAACCAATGATCACAATGGCAGAATTGTGAGGTTCCAGCCGCAGCAGGATCACAATCATCAGAAGGATTCCCCCAAAGGGAGCGATTCCCCAGCGGAAGGTCTCCATTTTCTCTCCGAAGGCTGCAATCATTGCCGCAAAGCTGAGTATAACCCCAAGCTTCGCCAGCTCCGAGGGCTGAAAGGAGATCCCCAGCCGTATCCACCGGGTCGCCCCGTTTTCCGACTGGCCGATTCCGGGTACAAACACCAACATAAGCAGCACCACACTGATTCCCAGCACCGGGAACGCCATCCGGCGCAGCAGCTCCGGACGCACCCGTGAGATCAGCAGCATGGCTCCACTGCCCAAAAGCGCAAATACCAGCTGACGTTTGAAAAAGTACCCGCTGTCTCCTGTTTCATAGAGAGCCCGGGCATAGCTGGATGAATAGATCATAACCAGCCCGGCAGCTGTCAGCAGCAGCGTAAGCAGCAGCATGGGTGTATCCAGCATTTCCTGTTTTACGTCCGACAGCCGTGGTTTCCCCATAGGCCCTCCTTATTTGGTTTAATATCTGTTCATAACCCCCAGATAGGCAAGCACGCAAAAGACCACAGTAATGGAGGTAAACACCACAACGATCTTCACTTCGCTCCAGCCACCCTTTTCAAAATGGTGATGGAGCGGTGCCATACGGAAGATCCGCTTTCCGTGGGTAAGCTTAAAATAAGTAACCTGGATAATGTCGCTGAGGGTTTCCACAATATAGATGATTCCCACAAGGATCAGAATCAGGGGCATGTCCAGCGCATAAGCGAGGCCACATACGGCACCGCCCAGGAACAAAGACCCGGTATCTCCCATAAACACCTTTGCAGGGTGGAAGTTGTAGATCAGATAGCCCAGCAAACCGCCAACCAGCGCTGCCGCCAGTTCAGAAGCACCCAGCTGCTGCCATTTCAGTGCAACTACCGCATAGAACACCATAACCGGGACTGTGACAGAGGCACACAGACCGTCCACACCATCGGTCAGGTTTACAGCATTCACGCTGCCCACAATGATAAAGACACTCAAAATCAGGTACACGATCCAGGGGATCTCCACGCTGACGTTGAAGAAGGGGATGTACAGCTGAGAGGACAGGTGGCCGGTCTGACGCAGCACAAACAGGAACACAGCAGCAGCAGCCAGTTGAAGGAGCAGCTTCTGAATCTCCGTCAGTCCCAGATTCCGCTTCTTCTTAACAGCAATGTAGTCATCCACAAAACCAATTGCACCAAACACCATGGCAAACACATACACCAGCAGGTAGGTATAATCTCCACTCCGGAAAGCACCGATCCCCAGCAGGATGCACACTAGGCAGGAGAGCATAAAGATGAATCCGCCCATGGTCGGGGTGCCCTGCTTGCTGTTATGCCATGTGGGGCCGATCTCCCGGATGCTCTGGCCCATTTTCAGTGCTTTCAGCGCAGGGACGATAAACCGTCCGCCCACAGCAGCTACCACATAGGCCACAATACATATAATAAAACTTTGCATATTCCAAATCCTCCGATAAACAAACTATATCTTCCCGCCGTCATCAGCAGGACCGTCTTTTACTGTTCCATAAAGCCTTTGAGCACTTCCTCAATATGCATACCATGGCTGCCCTTGAACAGCAGCACATCCCCCGGCTTCGCCCGGTTTTTCAGTACATTCACCAGTTCTTCCCTGGTGGCAAAATTCATGGCATTTCTCTGGGTCATACCGCCGGTAATGGCTCCACGAACCATTTTCTCCGACAGTTCCCCGTAGGTCAGAAGCATATCCGCTTTCAGGGCGGCAACTCTGCCGATGCGGTGATGCTCTGCGCTGGCGTGGTTTCCCAGTTCCAACATATCTCCCAGCACCGCAATTCTGCGGAATTTCTCACCGCTGCCGGAGGTATCCCCCAGCACACGCAGCGCCGCCTCCATGGACTCCGGCCCGGCATTATAGGTGTCGTCGATCAGGGTAAAGCCGTTCCAGTGCATGGTCTGCTGCCGCTGAGAGGTATTCTGGAAGGTTGCCATAGCCTTCTGGATTTTTTCCACAGGCACCTTCATCAGCAGCGCTACCGTAATGGCCGCAGTGGCATTATGTACATTGTGAATGCCGTTCATGGGGATCTCCACAGGGAAATCATACCCGAGACCCACAATGCGGAATCGGCTCTTCGTTTCGTGAAGTTCCACATCCAGCGCCCGCAGTTCACAATCCGGATTATCCAGACCAAAGTAAATCTTCCGGCAGGACTCCTGCTCCCGCAGTCCCCAGAGCAGGGGTTCATCTCCGTTAAATACGGCAATACCACCGGGGCGAAGGCCCTCCAAAATCTCCAGCTTTGCCTTGAGGATGCCCTCCCGGCTCCCCAGATTCTCAATGTGCATGCTGCCAATGTTGGTAATGACCACAAGGTCCGGCTGACCGATGGCGGTAAGCACCCGCATTTCACCAAAATGGTTCATGCCCATTTCCAGCACCAGCATCTCACAATCCGGTGCGCTCTTACCGATGGTCACCGGCAGGCCGATGTCATTGTTATAGTTTTTGATGGTGCTGCTGGTCTTATAGGTCTGTCCCAGAAGTTCAGACACCATGGTACGGGTCGTGGTCTTGCCCACACTGCCGGTAATGGCAATGGTCTGGCAGTCCAGCGTTCTCCGGTATCCGGCAGCAACATCCCGGATCGCCTTTCTGGTATCCGGAACCAGAACCACAGGAAAATCCAGTTCCAGTGCTCTGCTGCATACCGCCGCAGCTGCCCCGGCATTTTGGGCCGCAGGCACAAACCGATGACCATCCGTCTGGCCTTCCAGCGCAAAGAACAGTGCCCCCGGCTCAACCTCCCGGGAATCATGGCAGAGACTGTTCACGGTAATATGCTCATACTCCGGCGCAACGGTACCGCCGCACCAGGAAGCAATATCCTTCAGTGTTGTGGGTTTCATAGCTTTATTCCTTCCCTTCCATCAGATGGGCTGCAACTTCTTCCCGCTCATCCAGATGGGTTTTCTCAGTTCCAAGAATTTGATAGGTCTCATGGCCCTTGCCGCACAGAACGATAATGTCGTCCTTCTTCGCCATGTCCATGGCAAGTCGAATAGCCTTTCTCCGATCCGGCTCCACAATACAGCCGGTTTTGTCCGGGATCCCGGCAAGGATCATATCAATAATCGTCAAAGGATCTTCTGTACGGGGATTATCCGAGGTCACAATGGCCACATCGGAAAGCCGGGCGCCGATCTCTCCCATGATAGGGCGCTTGGTCGCATCCCGGTCACCACCGCAGCCGAACACTGCGATCAGCCGTCCACGGCAGAATCCCCGAACCGAGGTCAGCACGTTTTCCAGTCCGTCCGGGGCATGGGCATAATCGATCAGGACGGTATAATCCTTACCCGGTGTGGGAACCACCTCTACCCGCCCCTTGACCCCCTTGGCCGTTTCCAGCGCATCTGCTGCATCCTCCAGAGAGACACCCAGTGCAACGGCTGTTCCCAGCACACTGAGGGCATTATAGACCGTGAAGCCTCCGGGGATTCCCAGATGGACGTGGGCCTGCTGTCCCTGATACCGGGCCGTAAACTCAACTCCATCGGAATGAAGCACAGGACCGAGTGCTGTCAGATCGTTTTCCGCCCCCTGTCCGTAGGTAATACTCTGGCAGTTGGCATGCTCCAGCATGACTTCCACCGCCTTGTCATCACCGTTCAGGACGCCTTTGCTGCACCGGGAGAACAGGATCGCCTTGGCACGGCCGTATTCCTCCATGGTTTTGTGAAAATCCAGATGATCCTGGGTCAGGTTCGTAAATACACCCACATCAAAGTGGATCCCCGCCACCCGATCCAGCACCAGCGCGTGGGAGGACACCTCCATTACCACATGGGTACAGCCCGCCTCTGCCATTTCGTAAAACAGCTTCTGAAGCTCAAAGGACTCTGGCGTGGTACGTTCCGTCTCGATCACCCGGTCACCGATCATATTCTGAATGGTGCCGATCAGACCGACCTTTGCCCCGAGGGTCTTTTCCAGCACAGTTTTCAGCAGATATGTGGTGGAGGTTTTACCGTTGGTTCCCGTAACCCCCACAAAGGTCATCCGGCTTGCAGGATTTCCGAAGAAATTAACAGAGGCCAGTGCCATCGCCGGGCGGGTGTTCTCCACCAGCACATAGGGGATATCCACCTGAGGGACATGCTCACACAGTACCGCCGCAGCTCCCTTCTCCAGTGCCATGGGAATGAACCGATGTCCGTCGGAGGCAAATCCGGTGATCGCCACAAACAGGTCCCCGGGCTGAACCTTTCTCGAATCATAACTAATTCCCTTTATTTCAAGGTTATCCTGTGCCGTCTGTTCCAGCACCGAAATTCCGTTCAGAATCTCTTTCAAAACCATAACATCCACTCCTGTCTTTAGTCCCGGGCGCTCAGGTCAGAGAATTCCACTTCCACCACCGTGCCGGGTTCCACATATGCCCCCGCCTCCGGAACCTGTCCCACTGCGACAATGGTTCCCTCCGTGCCGGAGGCACCGATTATTTTCATATACAGTCCTGCATCGTGCAGGAGTCCATTTGCAGTCTCTGCATTCTTTCCCAGCACATCCGGCACGATCCGTTCCGAAAGCTCCGGCGTTTCATCCAGATAAACCACAACTTCACTGCCCCCGGGTAATACAGCCCCTGCTGCGGGCACCTGACCAGTGACCTGTTCTCCCTCCCCGATCACCCGGCAAAGGAGATTTTTCTCTGCAAGAAGCTTTTTGGCCTCTTCCGGTGACAGCCGGGAAAGCTCCGGCATGGTCACATCTGCCGGTGCTGTTTCAGAGTATTCCGGCTCTACTTCAAGATATGGAAGCATATCCGCCAGAACATCCCGCACCGTCGGCGCGCCCATCTGTCCACCGGAAATATAGTATCCCGAGGTTCTGGACGGGGTATCCAGCGCCACAAGCACCACATACTCCGGCGAATCCATCGGAGCGATTCCCACAAAGGAGACGATCTTATCATCCACCGGGTTCCCGTTTTCATCAAACACATCGATTTTTTCCGATGTCCCGGTCTTTCCACCGATGCGGTACCCAGCAATCGCCGCATTTTTTGCGGTTCCCTGAGAGACCACTGATTCCAGCAGGCTGCACATGATCTCTGAGGTCTCCTGACTGATTACCTGACGCAGCACCACCGGCTCCGTCCGTTTCACCATATCTCCTTCCGGAGAAAGTACCTCTTTTACCACATGGGGCTCCAGAAGATACCCGCCATTTACCACCGCAGCCACTGCACGCACCAGCTGAAGTGGAGTTATTTTAAAGGTCTGTCCAAAGGCCGCCGAGGTAAGGGATGCGTAGCTGTCAGGATTTGCAAGGGTGGCCTCATCAAAGAAAATACCGCTGGCCTCTCCCGCCAGTTCGATCCCGGTCGGTTCCGTCAGACCAAACTTATGGACATATTCATAAAGCTTTTCCCCGGACAATCTGATGCCGATATTCGCAAAAGCCACATTACAGGAATTCTGCAATGCCTCCCCAGTGGTCTGCTGACCATGTCCGGCGGATTTCCAACAGTGAAGCGCCCTTGTCCGACCCTTCACGGTGGTACTGCCACTGCAATAAAAAGAGTCATTGAGCCCCACTGCCCCCTCTTCCAGCGCCACCGCAAGGGTGATGCTTTTAAAGGTTGAGCCCGGCTCATATCCATCTGCAATCACCCGGTTGCGCCACTGGCCGAGCCGTGCATTTGCAACCGCAGTATTGTAGAGGGAAAGAAGTTCCTCCCGGCGTTCGCCGGTGGCTTCCATTGCATTTTGATACTGGGCTTCCAGCTCTGAAGCCAGCTTTTCATCAGAGATCGTCCCATAGCTGTTGGGATCATAGCTTCCAAGGGTCGCCATGGCAAGAATCTCACCGGTATTAACATTCATGACCACCCCAAAGGCACCGTTTTGCACCTGATACTGGGTGATCGCCTCCTGCATATGCTTTTCAAGCATATACTGTACCGTCTCGTCAATGGTCAGGACCACGTCATTCCCGCTGTATGCGTCCAGATAGGACTCGTAGTGATAGGACATCTGGGCACCATAGTTTCCTTTGGCAGCGGTGATTCCGCCTTTTTCCCCGGTGAGCAGGCTGTTACACGCAGCCTCGATCCCATCCAATCCAATGTTATCGCTCCCTACAAACCCCAGCACTTGTGCTGCCAGGGTCCCGTCCGGGTAATAACGTTTTGTGTCCGGTTCCAGATATACCCCGGTGATCCCTTCGGAGGCAATATAGCTGCGTACACGGGCAGCCTCATCCGCCTCTACCTTCCGCTTAACGATTTGATACCGATAGCTGGTATCTTCCATCAGCTTCATGATACGTTCTTTGCTTACACCGGTGATCCCGGCGAGATTCTCTGCGATCTCCTCCAGATCCTGCCCGGAAAGCCAAAGCTCGTTGGGATCAATACACACATTGTCCACATCATAGCTAACCGCCAGCACATTCATATTCCGATCGTAAATGGTACCCCGTGCCGGCGTGACAACACTGGTGCGGGTCTGATTATTCTTCGCCATCTGGCTCAGGGTGTCATATTCCAGAACCTGAAGCCAGAACAGCTTCAAAATCAGAGGGATAAACACCAGAACCCCGAAGATTATCATTAAAAAAAGGGTACGCTTTAGTATGACCCGGTCAGCTTTCCCGGGGACGATCGGTTTCGGGACACGGCCTTTCAATGGTACAATTCTCCTCTCGAATAATCTACCATTTTACTATATGCCTGACCCGTCCATATATATTCAGGGTTTTGACGTTTCCATCAAACCGCGAACATGCACAATCAAATATTCTTCCGGCGCCGGCCGGTACATTCCCACCGACTCAGCCAATTCCTCCGGATTTGCCAGCAGCTGGCGGCGACTGTTTCGCAATTCCCCCAGCTCCAATTCCATAGTCCGGAGTTCTTCTTCCATTTTTTCAATCTGAACCCTACGCTCATAAAGTTGGACGTGTCCCAGAATCAGAGTGATCCCAATCAGGAAAACTGCCGTCCAGAGCAACAAGGCTCCTTTATTCTCCGTCCTGTCGTCCCGGCGCCCCAATTAAAGCTTCTCACAAACCCGAAGCTTGGCACTCCGTGCCCGGGGATTGTCATCGAGTTCCTTCTGTCCCTGTCTCTTATACACATCTCCGAGCC
>CAZFGL010000076.1:0-10439 GCA_964518645.1 uncultured Oscillospiraceae bacterium
TTTTTTTTTTTTTTTTTTTTTTTTTTTTTGATAAACTAGGCCTATATGTATCCCCTGCCAACAGTAAGGGGAATTGTTTTTTGCTGGCAGAGAGGACGCACTTTTTACTTTAAGGAGGATGTCATAATGAGAAAATGGATGGCGCTGGTTCTTGCCGTGGCTATGATGCTGAGCATGGTCGCCTGTGGAGGAGAAACGGCAAGCTCTGTGGTGCAGGAATCGGCTTCCGAAGAAGTTTCAAGTGTGGTGGAAGAGGAAAGCGTAGCAACAGCTGAAAGTGAAGTGGAAGAAAGCGCAGCGGAAGAACTGGTAGAGGACCCCGAGGAAATTGATTTCAGCGAAGATAGAGACATCCCGGCAGAGTTTTCAGCCCCCAATATGTACGGCACATGGCAGGTTGTAGGTGCTTATCTAAACGGAACTTATTGGTCTGTTGAAACATTCGAAGAATCACATTTTTATACTATCTCTGACTGGAGAATTGTCGTTTCGGAAGATCAGGGAATGTATTTACAGGTCTCAAACACATCTAATACCAATAGTTCCATTACGGTGGACAGCGAAGGAATTGTAGCTGGAAACAACCATTGGATTCTTGAGGGCGAACAGTTGGTATTATCCCCCGATACAGACCAGCATTACTACTATGAAAAAATAAGCGATGATCAGACATTCCCGGAATTGTATAAGCAAGAATTGATGGATCTTCTGTCCGGAACCTGGACGATCAACAGTGCCACACGGACAGGCAGCTTTGTTTTCTCCGGATCCGACTGTGTCATGGATATTAACGGTGGCGTGCTGGAGACCAGCGTATGTGCAGACATGGAAAAGAATAAAATCCATTTAAACACAACGGTTGCCAACATGAACATTCATCAGGAGCTGGATTACACATATGAAAATGGAACGCTGTCACTGACCTATAGCGGAGACGTGCTGACGAAGCAGTGATGGAATACGGTGAGTGTCTCCGACGACCCACGAAATCGTCAGCTTGCGATCCCTCAAAAAATGTACCAACCCTATACACCCAGCTGATTGTTTTATAAACCAGTCCTATATGTATTCCCTGTCGGCAGTGAGGAAAAGTTTTCTTCCGGCAGAGGCGATACACTTTTATATTGTAAGGAGGATGTAAAATGCAAAGAGCAAGAAAAAGTAAAGCAGCCCTGTTGTGTCTGGTGATGGCGATCATGCTGTCACTGACTGCCTGCGGAGAGAGTGCTGAGGTCGAGAAAATGATCGATGCCATCGGTGAGGTGACCGCAGAAAGCGGCGACGTAATCGACGCTGCCCAGGACGCCTATGATGCACTGGAGGACAAGGATAAAGAAAAGGTAGAAAACGTATCGGTGCTTACGGAAGCACATGATGCTTATGAAGTTGCCCTGAAACAGCAGGATTACGATGCAGCTGAGGAAGCATACAAAGCAGGAAACTATATGGAGGCAAAAGAGATTTTTGATTCTCTGGGAGATTTTGAGGATGCCACTGACCGCGCCGCAGAAGCTGAAAAAGCCAATGCCTATGAACAGGCCACAAAGCTGTTCGATGATGGGAAGTTTGCAGATGCTCAGACGGCGTTCCTGGCGCTGGGGGATTATGAAGATGCCGCTGACCGCGCCACAGAAGCTGAGAAAGCAGACTATTATGAGCAGGCCATGGCTCTGTTTAATGACGGGAATTACACGGATGCACAGCCCCTGTTTGAGAGTGCAGCAGGTTATTCTGATGCAGAAGAGATGGTAACAGGATGCACTTACATGCAGGCAGAAGACTACATGGAACAGGGATTCCTGAATACAGCAAAAGAAATCTATACAACACTTCCCTCTGACTTTAGCTATAACGGCGGAAAAACCGTTGCAGACAGACTTGCAAGCCTTGAAAAGTACAATGCATTTGTAGAGCTGTGCGGTGTTTGGAATTGTGCGACTATGACCGGAAGCGTAACACAGACCCGTGACAGCACCGGAGCGTGGGACGAGTGGGAAGCTGACAGTGAAAACTTTGATCTGGCAATTACCTGTGTCTTGAACGAGGATGAGACGGTTACCGTGACAGCGGTGGCGGATTTCTGGTATTTTACCAATTACAGTACCCTGTTTGCAAATCTGAAAACCACCTCTGGCAGCTGTGTATTTACCTACACGGGCACGGAGGTCCCCGCAACGATGTACAGTTCTGTAGACAGTGATTACGAAAACAGCGGAACATTGAAGATCCAGAATAATTCGTTTGCATTTGATTATAAAATCATCAACGCCAATGCGCACATGTACTATACATATACCTACGAGACTTACGGTACTTACAACACACTGGTGACCCCGCTGTAATCTGATGCCCTTATAAAACAAAGCCGTCGCAAGCGCGGATTGCTTGCGACGGCTTTTGACGTCCCGGAGGAGGGGCTGGAGCACTGCTGGCTTCTCAGCGGGGGAATCAGGTCACTCTCTTCGAGGCCAGTGAACGGCTGGAGGCATGGAATCCTGCTGGGACGAGGCACTGGAGCTTTACGGGATCGTTTCGGACACCTATATGATCGGTGACTGCAAGCAGGTAGCCAATATCCACGTCTGCAACCGGGGCGCATTCTCTGTGACCAGCAATCTCTGATCCGGAGCAGCAGGATGAATTAATATCATATGCAGCGCCCCGGAAACCATGGGACGCTGAGCAGAAAGGCGCTGTCTCGTAAGAATGAGACAGCGCCTTTTTCTGTATCTGGGGAGCGGGAAAAATACCGTCCTGTCCTTTCCGGGGGTACAGAGAGGACAGGGCGGTCAAGAAGGTCAGACGGAATCGCTGCCTTTTTGGGCGCGTTCTTTCAGATACAGCTTTCCGTCTTTGATAAAGCTGGCAGTACAGATCACCAGCAAAACACTGATGGGCAGGGCCGCCAGAATGGTCACTGACTGAATATTGTTGAAGGAGCCCTCTGCAAACAGCAGGGCGATGGGCAGCAGCACCAGCAGGATTGCCCAAAACAGCCGGAGCTTTCGATCAGGCAGCTCGTCCGGTTTCAGAGATTTGCAGCAGAAGGCGGCGGAGATCACAGCCACGGTATCCAGCGTGGTGGAATGGAAGGCAACCATAACGATCACCACAAGCAGGAGAACCAGCTTGTGCAGGGGGAGGGAGGTCAGCACGGTCAGAATCACGCTTCCCACAGGCTCTCCGGCAGCGATGGCACCGGACAGGTTGATGCCGTCCATCATCTGGAGACTTTGACTGTAGCCACCCAGAATCATAAAGGAGATCCATGTTCCACAGAGTCCCCATGCGTAGCCCTCTAAAATGACCTGCCGAACCGTCCGGCCACTGCTGATCTGAGCAATGAAGAAGGGACCGCCTACGCACCATCCTAGCCAATAGGCCCAGTAGAAAATCGTCCAGTTTTGGGGGAAGGCGGTGGTTCTGAGGGGATCCAGCTGGGTAGAAAGCCGCAGCAGATTTTGCGCGAGGTTTCCAAAGGCAGTCACTGCGGTCTCGAGAATATACACAGAACGCCCACCGAAGAGAAATACAAAGGCGAGTAGCCCCAGAAACAGTCCTACACACAGGGAGCTGAGCTTGGAGATAGCCTTTAAACCGAACCAGGCCACCAGACTGTAGATGACGCAGATCAGAATGTTTATAAGCAGGTCGGTGTATTTTGTTGGGGTGAAGCCCAGGAGATCTCCCAGAATGCTGCTGATCAGGGGGATGGAAACCGCAAAGGAGGCGGCGACCACGGCCAGAAGATTGAAAATGGTGATCAGATCCACCAGCTTCCCCAGCACACCATCCACCCGGTCACCCAGAATGGGACGGCAGGCCTCACTGAGTCTGCGGGTTTTTCTGCCCCGGACATAGGTCATAAAGGCGATTGCAGCGGCCAGCACCAGATAAAAGCTCCAGACTGTGGGACCCCAGTGAAACAGTGGAAGGGTAGCGCCCCAGTCCTGAACGGAACCGCCCAGAGTAGCAAGATACGGGTCGTCTGCATACAAAGCCCACTCAATAATGCCGTAGTAAACAATATCAGCGGCCATGGTTGCGGTAAAAACCATGGCACCCCACTGGAAGGGCGGCAGTGCAGTTTCTTTTTTTCCGAGACGGATCGTACCGATGGGGGAGAGCGCCAGATATACGGAAACACCGATCCCCAGCAGGCCGATGATGGCATACCAGGATGAAAACCAGTGATCCAGAAAGCCACGAAGGACAGTCAGGGCATTGGTTGCGGTCTGTGGCCAGAGAAAGAACGTGGAGCAGACCAGTGCGATGACTACGAAGGGGATCAGCAGCAGGGGATAGTCCAGCTGTTTTGTGGATTTCATAGCAGATTACTCCTTATATAAATAGGTTGGATCCAGAGCGCAGAGTTCTTCATAGGTATCGATCTCCGTAATGTCCGAGTGGAGCATGGGACGGAGTTCCAGGGTATATTCGTTTTTGTGATGGGTCAGCACCACATCATCCCAGTAGGTGTCCCGGATACGATGGGTTTCATATGCCGCGGTCAAATGCTGCCGGAGCTTGACAGCGTCCTCCCTTGTCCAGAAGGAAATGCTGAAGAGCCCCCAACCGGTACCGCCGGTCTTGACCACATCGATGATTCTCAGGTTTTTATGCCGGAAGAGCCATTCGGTGGTTGTATTCTTCAGCCACAGAGCGCAGTATGTGGAGTGCTGGTATTCGTAGGAGAGCATGTCCTCCCGGTGGAAGAGTATGTCGCAGTCCAGAATCACGCAGGCATCCAGATACTGCCTTGCGTAGTAGAGAGAAGATATGTTGTTTCCGGTGGCGAAATCTGGATTCTCAATCAGATGGACCCCGGGGTACTGGGTTTCCAGTGGGAGAAACTGCTCCTTCAAATAGCCAACGACGATATAAATTTCGTAGATGCCGCTTTTGTGAAGGGTATGAATCTGATTGTCGATGATCCGCTTGCCGTTTACCCGTACCAGTGCTTTTGGTGTGTGTTCGGTGACGGGGTGCATACGGTTGCCGTATCCTGCGGCGAGAATGATGGCACGGTTTGCTTTTGTCATGGGGCAGCCTCCAACTCCCGGGGCAGAAGATCCCAGAAGCGTTTTGAATAATAATCGGCGTTTTGGAACTGAGCCGGGCCATAGCCTGCGGTATCGAAGCCGTCTCCGGCGAGATACTCTGCCCAGTTGCTCCATACCATGCTCATCAGTGCCATGTGGCCATAGACCCGCAGGGTGAACAGAGGGGAGGGGACACTGTCCTGAAGATAGAGGTGGATCAGTCGTTGCAGTTCCTCATCCTTGTATCCGCTGGCTGTGGCAAAGCAGGCGATGTCCCCGCAGGGATCCCAGCTGCCGGAGAATTCCCAGTCGATCAGCCGAAGCTGGGGGCTGGATGTATCTCCGTAAAAGAGAAAGTTGGTGGGAGAGGCATCGCAGTGGCACAGAACGTGGTTCACAGAGATTTTTTTCAGCACCGGGCTGATGTCCCTGCAACGCTGACATACCTGAGAATAGTTCCGGAACATGGAGGTTTCAGGCATCATCTTTGTGTAAACGTCCAGAAGCCAGAGTATGTCATATTCGTGATCCACATGAAGTGCCTTTTCGTGAAACCGCCGGAGCAGCGCCATGCACCGGGCCACGTCGTCCCAGTTTGTCGGGTCACAGGTTCTGGCTCCGGGAATGAAGCGGGCGATTTTTCGCCCGGTATCCGGTTCCAGCACAAGAACATCGTCTGTTATGGTGGGGTCGGAGATGGTTTTGTAAACCAGAGCCTCCTGAGGACGGGATATAAAGGCACCGGAGTCTCTTCCGGGTTCCCGGAAAAAATAGTCCGTTCCATTCATGGTGAAACGGTAAGAGGCATTGGTCATACCTCCGCAAAGGGGGAAGAGCAAAGGAACGCTGTCATCAGGGGACAGCCCAAAGGTGTTTCGAAGCAGAGTTTCCTGTGCTTCGGTGGGGACGACACCCTCCATAGTGATTACTCCTTTCGCTCCAGACGAGCAATGATATAACGTCCGGCAGCCTCACTGCCGTGGCCAATGTTGTAAATGGCTTTCTTTTTAACATCTTCAATGGCGGTGCGCCAGACCTCCTGATTGGCCAAAAGTTCCGTGGCGGTTTCACCGGCACGATCCAGTTCATCAAGATCCAGCTGACCGCCCAACTGGGAACGAATCCAGATGTCGATGGGCTCCACGTCAATGAGCTTGTAATCCGGGTTCATGACCTTCATGGGGGTGTTGATAAACAGAGAGGGCTTTTTGGTGGAAAAGGAGAATTCAAAGGCCACGTTGGACCAGTCCGTAATCAGCAGATCTGCATTATAAACGGTGTCTGTGGAGCTGAAATCCGTCTGGATCTCAAAATCAGGCCCCAGACTGCTTTCCCAGCGGTGTTTCAGGGCGGCAATACGATCGGGATACAGCCGGACATATTGCGGATGGGGCCGGACGATCAGCTTTACATCCAGAGGAAGGAACTGACCGATCAGCTGATCCACACAGGAATCCATAATGTTATCCGCCTGCCAGGAGGGGGCGATGAGAATGGTTTTTTTCTCCTGGGGGGACTTTTTCGGAGCCTTCCCCCAGGCTTCGGTCATTTCATCAATGAGTCCATAGCCCACCTTTACAAGGCGACGGGGTGGGAGGCCGTAAAGGGCCTCCAGCGCCCGATCCTCCTGGGTGTGGTGGGGGCCTGCGTTGAAAATGGTATCATAGTGATCCAGACTGTGGGGACGGCCCAGTAGGTTATCACTGCCGATCCCGTGCTCCATGTAGATGTATTCAATGTCCTTGCGAACCAGACTGCGTTTCAGATGGAACAGTTCCAGATCCGGTACGGTCATGAGCACAATGTCTGCGTCAATTTTCATCATGAGCGGAATCAGCCGCAGTTCACCGATGTAATAGGCGTGGAACCGGTCACTTTCCATGGTGAACACGTTGTCGTGGGGGTCGGAGGTGATATAGTGGATCACGATGGAGGAATTTTTCAGGATATAGTCGATCATCCCGGCGTAATACTTATAAAACCCGTTGCTTTCGCTGTAGATCACAAACTGCTTCGGTTCTTTCCAGCGAAAAAAACGGCGATAGTCCTGTTTTTCGCGCTTTTCGTAGGGTTTCAGCTTTTTCAGGGTCTCCTTCTGGGTCTGCTTGCGGGCATCCAGCAGGTTCTGGGTCTCGTGGAGGGCTTCGTAGTCGATTTCCTTCTCCGGCGGGTAGATCCAGTTCATCAGATAAAGCAGAAACAGTCCCATCAGATTGCTGACGATCCAGTACAGTCCCACAGCGGCGGGAACCAGATAAGTAAAATAAGTAGACAGGGCCACCGTGAAAAGGGTCACGCTCCAACGCATCAGCCCCTTCTGTTCCCGCTGAAGTACATTGGCACGGTTCTGCGCCCAGCAGAGCAGGAAAGAGGAAAGACAGGACCCGAGGGGGATCAGGGTGAGCAGGCCCAGCTGGAGAAGTCTGGGTACGGCGCCCAGATCCATAGCGCCAAGGGACATATTCAGCTGATTTGCCGTATCCAGCAGAGTGGCCCCGTTGGGCAGGGAGAGATTCAAAAATGCCTGCGTATAGGCGGGATTTTGCAGAACGGCCAGAGCCTGAAGCTGAGCCGCAGCCCCGAAGTGCGTTTCGCCGGAGAGCTCCAGCGCAGCATGAACCAGAGACTCAGAGATCTCCGGGGTGAAATGCAGCAGATGCTGCATGGGGTTGTACACCACGCCGATCATGCCCAGCACCAGAATGATCTGTACCAGCATGGGAATTATGCCGAGGGTGGGACTGTAGTTTTCCTTTTTGTAAAGTTCCATGGTTTTATCTGCGATGGTATCCCGGTCACCGAAGTGGCGCAGGGTGATCCGGTTGATTTTCGGCTGGATCCGGATCATTTTTATGGAGTTCTTCTGTACGGCAATGCTCAGGGGTAGAAAGAGAATTTTGCTGATCAGGGTCAGCAGAATGATGGAACAAACATAGGAACCGGACAGACGGTAGCAAAGCCACATGATCCATCCAAGGGGTGTCCCGATAATTGTGTTGATCAGCTCCATATTGCGCCTCCTAAACGCCAAAAACTACAGCAAACGAAGGAAAACCTCCGTTGCGGTGTCATTGTATCACGGTGCCTTCACAATATCAACACATATAGTACATTTAAAACACACAAACTCTACATATTTCACACAAAAACTTCACATTTCCCTCCGATGGGGGATTTCAACGGTGGTTTGTGGGTGTGGGGGAATTCCACGAAATAAAGGGGGATACTATGCAGCTAGCTTATTGTAATGTTGGCTGAATTTGATAAAATGGATCTATATTCATTACATAGGAGGAGACGCACATGAGAAGAGTATATGCCCTCATACTGGCACTTCTCCTGCTGTTTATGGCGGGATGTGGGGGAAATACTGCGGGGAAGGATACTTCCGAACACGAACGCAGTGAGGAAAGCAGAGAAACGCTGGAATTCGAAGAAGCAGAAGAAACGGCGGAGGATCCCGGTCTGGAGATCTATGAAAGTATTATGGCAGCGGAACGGATCGAGGTAAACGATGCCTATGACCAGCTGAAGGATGTGGCCTCTGAGGACACTCAGGTGCTGGAATTTCTGGAGGATCTGGAGGAACTGAGGGATTGTCAGGGACTGTTTTTGCAGCCGAAGGACACGTCCATACAGTATACTTCAAAACAGTATACTGCCGATGTGCTGTTTTATCTGATGGAAGGCACCCTGTATTGCCATGTGGATTACAGCAACTACATGGGTGATCTTGGAGACGGAAGTGTCCAGCCTACGGATGAGAAGGATTATCTGTTTGAATCCTTCCCGACGGGGGAGTTTGGTGGTGGAGAGCAGGAATTCCAGATATACTTCAGTCCGACCCAGCTGCACATTATGTGGGCCGGAAGCTGCGATTATACCCTGTACCGTGGGGACGGTTCTGAGACTGAGGCAGAGCGTCAGCAGTTCCGTTTTGAGGATTCCGCGGCTTATAGTATGGTGGAGCGGTATACTTCGGAGGTGTTTTCTGAAGATGGGTATGAAATAACCTATGATGAGGAGACGGAGACGGTAAATATTTATGCGGGTACCCCTGGTGGTGTCGGCGGCGTTCGGGCGCTGCTGATCACAGGCCATCAGCAGGGAATTGAAACATGGAGCGAAATCCGGACTACTCTGGTAGAATGGAACGGCTTAATGCTGGAAATGGCAAGCATGATGGGGCATGTGGAGCACCTGAATCTTTACATGGTAGATCCCTTTGAAGAGGGCGCTGTATATGAAGAAGAGGACTATATGCTCTGCATTGAGGATGGAGTTCTGGTCTATGATTATGGCGATACGGTGGGAACCGGTTCCGGTACAACAGGGGGTTCGGGCAGCTATGGCAGCTCTGGAAGCTATGGAAGTTACGGCGGGGGCACAGCATCGGCCACCATGGGAGAGCGCAATGCCCTCGACAGTGCAAAAAGCTATTTGCGGGTGATGGCATTTTCCTATGAGGGGCTGATCGACCAGCTGGAATATGAAGGCTACAGCCACAGCGAAGCGGTCTACGGTGCCGATTACTGCGGTGCGGACTGGTACGAGCAGGCGGCGAAATCCGCTGCGGAGTATCTGGATGTGATGCCTTTCTCCAGACAGGAACTGATCGACCAACTGGAGTACGAGGGTTTTACCCACGCACAGGCCGTTTATGGTGTGGAGCAGAACGGATATTAAAGGGACTGAACAGAACAGGACACGGCGCAGGTTTCTGCGCCGTGTTTTTTTGCGTTGAGCGCCGTTTGTCGGGGAGAAACAGTACCAACAAAAACATCGTATAAAAACAGGGGGGAGAAGGGGCTGCTTTTTGGTAGGTATTTTCTGCGAAAAAACTTGACTTTGGTTGTTTAGTTCGGTAGTATGTTAACATTATAAACAAACGTTGAGAAAAGCATGGAGGCTATGCTTATGGAACTGGGTGTGTGCGCACTGAAAAATGATGAAAAGGCCGTTTTTGCAATGCGTGAGCTGTACGAGAAATACGGCTATGTGCAATATAAAATGAGCAAATTTGAAGAATATGATCTTTATGTACGGAACAAGGACTTTCTGGTCTCTGACCATGTGATTACCTTTACAGATATGGATGGAAAGCTGATGGCGCTGAAACCGGACGTGACCCTTTCCATTATTAAAAATGGCAGGGACAGAAAGAACAGCGTGCAGAAGGTTTACTATGTGGAGAACGTCTACCGGGTTCCGAAGGCATCGGCTGCATTTCAGGAGATCATGCAGGTGGGGCTGGAGTGCATCGGAGATGTGGACGATTATTCCATCTATGAAGTGATGAAGCTGGCGGCGCAGAGTCTCGCTACGGTTTCCGGGGATTACGTTCTGGATATTTCCCATCTGGATATTGTATCCGGGGTGCTGGATTCTCTGGGACTG
>CAZFGL010000077.1:0-10353 GCA_964518645.1 uncultured Oscillospiraceae bacterium
GTATCCAGCAGGGGCATATCCAGAACCACAATGTCAATCCCCTTTTCCCTGGTCAACAGCCGCCATTGTTGCTGTATTTCTTCATAATTTCTCCCCAGACGGTCAATGCTCTTAATGTAGAGCAGATCGTCTTTTTTCATTTTTCGCAGCAGCTTTTTATACTGGGGGCGATTAAAATCCTTGCCGGACTGCTTGTCCAGATAGATATTTTTCTCCGGCACCCTGACCTCCTTTAATGCGATCAACTGCCGGTGCTCGTTCTGATCCCGGCTGCTGACACGGATATATCCATATACGCTCAAACAGATCCCTCCTGATTCTTATTCCTTCATAGACGTTCACTCCTTTATACCGTATATTTCCCAATGTCCCAATACTGTTTTGTCTGCGCACAGTCACTGCCCTTTATGCGCGCTCGAATTCATTACAAAAAAAATCGCTGTAAGCTTAACACTTACAGCGATTTTTACGGTTATTTTATGCACACCGCGAGGTGTTCCTGTTATCTCCCATTCCGGGGATGCAGATCACTCCAGCATGTGCTGACCGGTATACAGCTCGTAATACCGTCCGCCCTTTTCCAGCAGCTCGTGATGATTACCGAATTCGATGATCTCGCCGGCTTCAATTACCGCGATCTTATCGGAGTTACGGACAGTGGAGAGACGGTGCGCAATAACGAACACGGTCTTTCCATGCATCAGTCCATCCAGACCCTTTTCGATCTCTTTCTCGGTACGGGTGTCGATGGAGGAGGTTGCCTCGTCCATAATCAGCACCGGGGGCTTTGCCACAGCAGCACGGGCAATATTGAGCAGCTGACGCTGACCCTGAGAGAGACTGCCGCCGTCGCCGGTGAGATAGGTGTCGAATCCATCCGGAAGGGACATGATGAAGTTATAGGCGTTGGCACGCTTTGCGGCCTGAATACACTCTTCATCGGTGGCGTTCAGACGGCCGTAACGGATGTTCTCCATGATGGTTCCGCTGAACAGATGGGTATCCTGAAGGATCACAACCAGACTGCGCCGGAGATCGTCCTTCTTAATGTCCTTTACGTCGATGCCGTCATAGAGGATCCGGCCGTCCTGAACATCATAGAAACGGTTGATCAGGTTGGTAATGGTGGTCTTGCCTGCACCGGTGGAGCCAACGAATGCGATCTTCTGACCGGGCTTCGCTTCAACACTCAGGTGCTTCAGAACCGGCTTCCCTTCAACATAGTGGAAGTTAATATCCTCAACCTGAATGTGTCCCTCTACGGGTACCAGCGTACCGTCAGGCTTCTTCCAGGCTTCACCCTTGCAGGTAAGCCAGTCGGTGATCTCTTCGCCCTTTTCGTTTACGGGAACCATGATCACTTCGCCCTCGTCAACCTCAGGCTCAGAGTCCATAACTGCAAAGATACGCTCGGCACCGGCAACTGCGGACAGCAGTGTAACCACCTGGTTGGAGATCTGGTTAATAGGCTGTGCGACCTGCTTGGTATAGTTCAGATATACACCCAGAGAACCAACAGTGAAGGCTACACCACCCAGATTGAAGCCGCCAATAACGAACAGACCGCCCACGACCGCGGTAATGGCATAGCAAATGCCCATTACCTGATTCAGAACAGGCATGATGATCATACCGATAAAGGTTGCCTTCATGGCGCTGTCGCGGTAAGCAACGTTCCGCTCCGTGAATTCTTCCTTGACCTTTTCCTCATAGTTGAAGGCCTTAACGACCTTAATGCCTTCCACCATCTCTTCCACATAGGCATTTACCAGACCCAGATTCTTCTGCTGGAGCCGATAAAGCTTTTTGGACTTTTTACTGATCTTGCGGACAATAATATAGTCCACCACCAGAACCGCAACGGTAATGATGAACAGGATCCAGTTCAGATAGATCATCATCGCCACGGTGCCCACAAAGGTGAGGATGGATGAGATGAACATAGTCACAGTATTCTCCATGGCCATCTGAACGTTATCTGCGTCATTGGTAAACCGGCTCATGATCTCGCCGTTGCCGTGACGGTCATAGTAGGAAATGGGCATTTCCTGAAGCTTATCAAACAGATCCTTCCGGAGTCGGTTGATGGATCTCTGGCTCAGGAAGCTCATAAGAAGTCCCTGAATATAAGACGCTGCACATCCGCCCAGATAGATACCAAGCAGGATCATCAGCTGTTTGGCAAGTCCGGCCCAGCAATCATCATTCCAGCTCTTGCCAATAAAGGGAACCACATAATCGTCCACAATGGGCTTGAGGAAATAGCTGGCCGCCAGGTTTGCAAAGGTGGAAATCAGCATGGTAGCCAGGACAAGCACCAGCAGCAGCTTATTATTGGTAATATAGGTCAGCAGTCTGAGGAGGGTGCCCTTGGTATTCTTGGGCTTACGGAAGTCCTTGCCACTACCGGGGCCACGCTGGCCACGCATAGAGCCTGTATAGTTACCGTCCTCGTCGTCATCCTCGTCGGATTTCTTCTTTCCTTTGGTATCGACTGCGGGAGCAGTGGCTTTTTTCTTGCTCATTCCAGGCCACCTCCTTCCTGCTGGGATGCATAGATCTCCTGATATACCTTGCTGCGGGCCATCAGTTCATCATGGGTGCCCATATCGCTGAGCTTGCCCTTTTCAAGAACAATGATCTGATCGGCATACTGGACAGAGGAAATTCTCTGTGCCACCAGCAGCACGGTTGTGTTTTTATACTTGCTGTAGAAGGTCTCACGAATCTTTCCTTCTGTTGCGGAGTCCACCGCAGAGGTGGAGTCGTCCAGGATCAGGATTGCAGGATTCTTCAGCATGGCACGACCGATACACAGTCTCTGCTTCTGACCGCCGGAGACGTTAACGCCGCCCTGATCGATCGCTGTATCCAGCCCCTCAGGGAACCGGGAAATAAACTCATAAGCCTGAGAATCCTTGGTTGCCTCCAGCAGTTCCTCATCGTCCGCATTGGGTGCGCCCCACTGCAGGTTGGAACGGATGGTACCGGTAAAGAGCACATTGTTCTGGAGCACCATACCGATATTACTTCTCAGATGGGACAGGCCATAGTCCTTCACGTTCACATCGTCCACATAGATGTTACCGGAGGTGGCATCGTAGAAACGGGGAATCAGGCTGACCATGGAGGTCTTGCCGACACCGGTGGCACCCACGATCGCCACAAAGGAACCTGCGGGGATATGGAAGCTCACGTCATCGAGGACCATGTCTCTACGGCCGGACTGGGGATACTTGAAGGAAACATGCTCAAACCGGATGTCGCCATGGATGGGCTTTTCCTCTTCAACATCCTCGTCGTTGCCCACAATGTCAGGCTCATGGTTAAGAACCTCTACCACACGGGTACCGCAGGCCTGAGCACGGGTCAGACCGGTGAGCACCATGGAGAACATCATAATGGACATAAGGATCTGGTTGATGTAGCTGACAAAGCTGAGCAGTTCGCCCTTAAGCAGCATACCGGAACCAACCATATGGCCACCGAACCAATAGATCAGCAGTGTGGTTGCATAGAGCACCATCTGAGATGCAGGATGCATAATGCTGAGGCGAATGGTGGCGGAAATAGAAGTTTTCATCAGGTCATCGTTTGCCTTCTTAAACTTTTTCTTTTCATGCTCCATCCGGACAAAGCTCTTTACCACGCGAATGGCGATCAGGTTTTCCTGTACAGAGGCGTTCAGGTTATCGATCTTATTCTGCATGACCTCAAAGAGGTACCGGGTAAACTTCATGACTGTCAGGATTACCACCAGCATTACGGGAATGGCAACCACAAACACCATGGTCAGCTTCCAGTTCATCTTCAGACAGATGATAAAGGAGATCAGGAACATGGACGGAGCACGAACCAGCACACGAACAAGCTCCATGGCAGTCTGCTGAAGCTGTTTTACGTCGGTGGTACACCGTGTTACCAGAGAGGCTGTGGAAAACTTATCCACGTCCGCAAAGGAGAAGGTCTGAACCTTCTTGAAGATTGCCTGACGCAGGTTATAACCAAAGCCCTGGGACGCCATTGCAGCATACTTGGCGGAAATGATACCGATGAAGATGCCCAGTGCGGCCACCAGGATCATCACGGCGCCCAGTATAAAAATATAGGGCTTATCCTGGCCTTCTACACCAACGTCAACAATACGTCCCATCAGAAACGGCAGGATCAGCTCAGCCAGAGACTCTCCCACCACGGTCAGGGGTGCCAGCACAAAGTATTTTTCATACCCTTTGATGTACCCCACCAATTGTTTGAACATACGACGGTTTCCTCCTATCTTTCAATTTCACCGGAACCGACGGCGTTTAGGTTGTCGATCATCCGTTTGTAGAAGTTGGAGATCTGCTCCAACTCTTCGGGCTCAAATCCCAGATACATGCCACGATCCAGCGTCTCGAACACCTGGTCGATCAATCTGGCGGCATGCATTCCCTTTTCCGTAATGGAAATCGGTTTGCAGCGAAGATCCTCTGCATTGGACAGCTTCTTAACATATCCATCCCGTTCCATGGACTTCAGGGAAACCGTTACCGTGGCAGGAGAAACACGAAGGCGTTTCGCCAGTTCCTTCTGGGATTCAATGGTGCCGTCTTTCTGCTGCGACAGAATACTCAGGATCACCGGCTGACCAATATTGGAGATTCCATTCTGGTTCAGCAGATTATCCACAGCATTGCGATGTCTGCGTTCCAGCACATGAAACAACTGTTCAGGGCTTCCATCAGCAAAACGAACACCCAAATGCTTTCCCTCCAATCTTAATACGCATGCATAATGTTTGCATGCAAACGATTTGCAGTTAAATGATACATGTGACAGGTGTAAATGTCAAGGAATTTCTGTGGTTTTTCAAAAAATTTTTCTTCCTAAATATTTGCATGCTAAATTTTCACATGATTCCAAAAAATGCACCGCGAAAAGTGTGTATTTTCACCAAGTTTCAATCCGGCAAATCTAACGTTGCCTCCAGCGCATTGGATATTAATGTCAATTAATTTGCTGATTCTTTACAGACTGCATTTTGTGTAGTATACTGGAGATATAAATTCCAAGGAGGTGCCATTATGCTTTGTCCCTACTGCGGCGAAAACATGGAGGAGGTTGCCACCTTCTGTCCCGGCTGCGGAAAAATCGTGATTCCCCCAAAAACACCGGTGGTACTGTCCGACGAACTGGACACCCCCGAACCCCCTGAGCAATCCGATGCACCTGCCCGGAAAACAGCTCCCAAAAAGGTAATCAAGCGGCTTTACCCCCCTGTTCAGGATACTTCCGCCGATGTGCCCCCAACCGAGGCTTCTCAGGAGTCCCCCGCTGAAAGCGCTGCTCCAAAAAAATCCCCCGAACCCGGCCGCAAGCCTGCAAAGAAAGCCTCCCGGCTCAGCGGACGTATGGTTGCCCTGCTGATTATACTGGTGGCAGTGACAGTGCTTTCCACCGGCATTTCCATCTATATCACCGCCACAACCCAGGGAATGCGGGTGGACCTGACCAAGGCCCTGACAGAGCGTGCCTCCGCAGAGGCCGCCGTATCCAGTCTTGAAAAGGAAAATGCGCAACTGGAAACGGATCTTGCAGAAGTGAGATCCCAGCGGGATGATTATTCCGCACAGGTCACTGAGCTGACCGGCAAAATCAATGACATAGAAAACAATATCAATCAGTCCTCCTATGACAAAGAATCCGCTGAACGGGAACTGACACAGGCCAAGGAGGATAACAAGGCCCTCTCCGATGAGATCGCAGTGTACAAGGAAAAGCTTTCCGATGCGGAAGCAGCACTGACCGAGGCCACTGAAGAGAAGGATGCCCTCCAGGATGATTATGATGCATTGGGTGAAAAAGTCGCATTTTACGACAAATACATTGTTTTTGTCATGACAACAAGCAAGGACAAGCTTTACCACACATATGACTGTAAGGATTTTTCCAAAGAAAGCTTCTACGCATACAGCCCGGGACTGGCAAAGTTCAACGGCTACTCCCCCTGCCCCAAGTGCTGCGGTTAACCGCTCCGTTATTGGCATCAAAAACCGGCATAGCAAAAAGCTATGCCGGTTCTTTTTTATTCAGCCTGAACCAGATGTTCTCCGCAGGTGGGGCAGTTGAACCCCTTCAGAAGGGAATTTTCATCCACAGCAAACTGATCCTCACACTGGGGACATTTTACCTGATACAGAGGAGTTTCGCTGCCATCGAAATATTCGTCGTCGTGATCCTCATATTCCTCTTCCGTCTCAAGATCGCAGAGAAAATCAACCTGTTCCTCTACCGCGGCCAGAGTCTCATTGAGCCCCTCATAAACCTCCCCCAGGAGATTTACCCGGTGACACAGAAGGGACACAGTATCGGCCAGCTCAGAGAGAAGCCGCTGTTTAGGATCGGACAGATCCAGCGCAGCCTGTTCCTTAAGGCTCTGAAGATAAGCAGCCTGTTCTTCCAAGTTATCAGCCCTTTGCACGCTCGAGGTACTCGCCGGTGCGGGTATCGATACGAATCTTTTCACCTTCGTTGATGAACAGGGGCACCTTGATCTCAGCGCCGGTCTCAACCACTGCGGGCTTGGTTACGTTGGTAGCGGTGTCGCCCTTGAAGCCGGGATCGGTCTGGGTAACTTCCAGCTCAACGAAGTTGGGGGGCTCAACAGCAAACACGTTGCCGTTGTAGCTGAGGATGGTGCACTCGGTGTTCTCCTTAACGAACTTGAAGCCGTCGGACAGATCGGACTCGTTGATAGGAGTCATGTCGTAGGTCTCCATGTCCATGAAATAGTACAGACCGCCGTCGTTGTAGGAGTACTCCATCTTCTTTCTCTCAATGTATGCGGTGGGGTACTTTGCGCTGGGGTTGAAGGTGGTTTCAACAACAGCGCCGGTGATTACGTTCTTCATCTTAACACGAACGAAAGCAGCGCCCTTGCCAGGCTTAACGTGCTGGAACTCAACGATCTGCATCACGTTGCCGTCCATGTCAAAGGTAATGCCGTTTCTAAATTCACCAGCAGAAATCATATAAAAATCCTCCCTAATTTGTGATATACCGCCCAGGGCAGCATAATTTCAGAATTTTACTTCTATATTCTATCCTATAATCGCAATAATTGCAAGTCCGACCTGTGCGAAACCACTATCTTTTTCGTTTTCTTCTGCCCAATGCAATAAAAGGCAGCTCGAGACAGTACCGAACTCTCTGAAAGGGGTTTGAAAAATGAATGGGATGCACCAGCACAGACGTAACGCCTGCAAAGTTTGCCGCCAGAATATCCGTATAGGTCTGATCCCCTGCCATTGCCGTCTCCTCGGGGACCGCGCCCATCTGCTTCATTGCCTGACGGATTCCTTTGGGATTGGGCTTGCCCGCATGACGGATCCAGGGGATACCCAGCGGGTCGCAGAAATTGGGGACACGCTTGCTTTTCCGGCTGTTGGAGACCACCATCACCTGTACCCCCGCGTCCTTCGTCTCCTGCAGCCACGCAAGCAGGGGTTCATCCGGCTCGCTCACCGTATAGGCGATCATGGTATTATCAAAATCCAGCAGCATCAGACGAATATGGTGCTCCTGAAACCATTGGGGCTTTAAATCCGTTATGGCGCGGACTTCCACATCCGCCAGAGGGGAAAAAGCCATGTGATCACATTTCCTTCCTGTTTCCATCAGTCATATCATGTCTCTGGGGACATAGACTATCATGGGTTTTCAATATCTTATCAGGAGGTGCAGTCCTTTGTCAATCGCTCTTTTCGGTTCCAGAGACGAAATTCCTGCGGGATTTTATCTCACCGACTGTACTGTATCCGGCGGCACCCTAGAGCAGTTTCTCACCGCCGCTCTGGAGCTTGCCCGGGGACGGCTCTGCGTCCGGTTGACCGCCGGTGCAATGGACTTCACACTCCCCTGCCCCACCGGACAGGGTTCGCCCCTGGAGCCGGAAACCAGGTCTGCACTGCTCCGGCAGCGCCCGGTAATTTTTTCAGAAGCCCTTTGCACAAATTACCTGACCTTCTGGTCCGGGGACAGGCTGCATGCCGTGCTGTTTGATGATGTCAGCAGCCTTATAAAAAAGCTCAGTCTCTGTCAGCGTCTCGGAATTCCTGCCACACTGATCACAGACAGAGCTTTGCGACTCCAACTTCAAAATGAAAGCGCCCCGCAAGGCGGGGCGCCTAAACGCATATAAAAAGAACGAGAAATTAGTAGTACTTTCTCTTGTTGTTCTTACGGGCGGCTTCAGACTTCTGCTTACGCTTCAAGCTGGGGCTTACATAGTGCTCTCTTTTTCTGACCTCAGCGATAACGCCATCCTTCGCACAGCTGCGTTTAAATCTCTTGAGTGCACTCTCCAGAGACTCATTTTCTTTGACGCGGATCTCAGACATAGTTTTCCCTCCCTCCGATGCATTTCCAAAAGCGAAATGCTTTAAGGGCCACTTTGATGGCTTTATATATTATATGCAAGGACGTATGAATTGTCAAGCATAAAAATCGTTTTTCCATACAAAAAATTGTAACAATACAACCACAGTCATTCCTAAACACTTGAATCATTGACAAAAACCATCTCTGGAATTATACTAAAATGGTAAACGCAGCTACAAAAAGGATGTCCAACAATCTTCCCGAACCTACATTAATTCAACATTCTTTTTGCCTGAAGTCTCTAAATATGCGAGGGTGACGAATTATGGAATTAACGTTCACAGAACCACAAAGCAAACGATTTTATACAGCCCGTTCCCATAAAGAATTTTGCAGTTTATGTGATAAAGATAATATCCCCGAAGACAAACGGCTGGCCATTGCCGAAAAAATGGGCATCGGCTTCGGATATAAATATATGTATGAGCTGGAAAATGCGCTCCGTTCCTATAACGTGTTGCAACCTCTGAAACGTGCGGATGGACATGGTGGATACAGCAACACAAGATTTGATACGGCATTGGAAACAGCATCGAGTTTCGTATGCAGTAGATTAAACGAAGTAATGAGCAACTACATTTTAGCGCGGGACGGACTGATCGACTGCTGGCCTTCTCCGGAATACGCCGATGCCTTTACTGTTTATTTAAAAAACAAGTACCACGAGAAATACTATGATGAGTACGAAGAAGATTGGGTTGTCAAGGACAGTGAAGAAATCGCCGCCGAGGTAACACTTCCATATCACCATTTTGGAGGTGAATATACCCAGCATGTGACGACTACCAGCAGTACAGCAGGTTCTGACTCGGTTACTGATTCATTGGAAAAACAATCCGTATGGGAAATAAAACGCAAAGATAATTTGCACGTACAAGTATTTTACTACTGTCCGGAGATCAATGAGGAATTCAGAGATCTTTCCGGTAAAATATACAAATTCGAAGAAAAATACAAATTTGCGAAAGAAGAAAAAAAGAAGACCAATACGAATTTTTTCAAAAAATGTATCATCGCCGCTCCCACTGTTGTTACGATCATCGTCGCCCTTTTGTCGATGCTTTGGACTTTTACCGGTATTGAAGAACTTGAGGATGCGGTAAACATGGGATTCACCCTGTCATGGTTGAATCAGGCCTCACAAGGTGAGGGATTCTTGAAAATCATCACCATTATACCCGCAATATTTGTTAAATTTGCAGCGATCCTCTGGTTTCTTGTGTCACTCATCGGTTCTTTCTTTGGAATAGAAAAAATCACCGTTGTAATTGCCATGCTGTTGTTGGTAGCAGGTGGTTTTATGGTATCCATGATGATCAATGAAAGCTTCATTCATTCCAATACCGATTCCACTATTTCAAAGAAAGAGTGGAAGGAAGCCCGGAAAGCAAAAAGGGAAGCAACGAAGATAAAAAACAACCCAAGATTTAAAGTATTGCAGAGAGAACACGCTGATACGTTAGATAAATATATGGATTTTTGTCGGCGCTGGCAAACAGCCTGGTTTAATGCCTGGAAAGAATAAAACAAATACACATATTGTTTGCCACAAAAGGGGGCTGTTGCAAAACGCAACAGCCCCTTCTAACTTCGGTTTACAAATCAGGATTTACTTAACAATCAGGTTCACCAGTTTACCGGGAACCACGATTTTCTTGACGATACTGCCGGACTGCTTTGCCAGGAAATCTGCAATCTTTCCGTCTGCCAGTACGTTCTCCACCACCTGATCGTTGTCAAGGCCGGCCTCCATCTTCACAGTTCCCCGGAGCTTGCCGTTGACCTGAACCGCAATGGTGACCTCGGAATCCTTGCACTTTTCCTCGCTGTAGGAAGGCCAGCTCTCGTAGGCAATGGTGGAATCATGGCCCATGATCTGCCAGATCTCCTCGCCCACATGGGGGGTGATGCAGGAGAGCATCTTGATAAAGC
>CAZFGL010000078.1:0-10342 GCA_964518645.1 uncultured Oscillospiraceae bacterium
TGTTCGATCTGCTGGAGGGTGATAATCTCACCGGACGGAAACAGCATATCACCGATAACGGCTATAAGTTTATTGATCTGGCCGATATTTCATAAAGGAGGACGGTTCGACCGTGGCAAAAAAGAAAACTGAAACCACCACCCATAAAGAAAACCCAAATGTAATCGGCCTTCACGCTGAGGTGATCGAACAGCCCATTACAGAAACCCTGGAAATCAACTTCATGCCTTACGCCATGAGCGTTATTATGTCCCGTGCGATCCCTGAGATCGACGGATTTAAGCCCTCGCACAGAAAGCTCCTTTACACCATGTATAAAATGGGGCTCCTGTCCGGAAACAGAACCAAGTCTGCCAACATTGTCGGCCAGACCATGCGTCTTAACCCCCATGGTGACGCAGCCATTTATGAAACCATGGTACGTCTGAGTAAGGGATATGAAGCGCTGCTCCATCCCTTCGTGGATTCCAAGGGCAACTTCGGTAAGGCCTACTCCCGGGACATGGCTTATGCCGCTTCCCGTTATACGGAGGCAAGGCTGGACGGCTTCTGTCAGGAGCTTTTCCGGGACATCGACAGCGAGACAGTTGACTTTGTAGACAACTATGACAGCACCATGAAGGAGCCATCTCTGCTGCCTACCACATTCCCCAATGTGCTGGTCTCTGCAAACAACGGCATCGCCGTAGGCATGGCCAGTATGATCTGTGGGTTTAACCTGCGGGAGGTCTGTAAGGCTGCCGTTGCAAGAATCAAAAATCCGGACTGCGACCTGAAGGAATACCTGATTGCACCGGATTTCCCCTCCGGCGGTGAGCTGATTTATAAAGAAGATGAGATCGACTCGATTTACAAAACCGGCCGCGGAAGCTTTAAGGTTCGTGGTAAGTGGCGTTATGTCAAAACCGGAAATCTGGTAGAGATCTACGAAATTCCCTATACCACCACTACCGAGGCAATTATCGACAAGGTTGCAGATCTGATTAAGGCCGGCAAAATCAAAGAGATCTCTGACATGCGCGATGAGACTGACCTCTCCGGTCTGAAGCTGACCATTGATCTCAAACGTGGGGTAGACCCGGACAAGCTCATGGCAAAGCTTATGAAGATGACCACCTTGCAGGACAGCTTCCCCTGTAACTTTAATATTCTCATCGCCGGATTCCCCAGAGTCATGGGCGTTGGAGAGATTCTGGATGAGTGGACCGCATGGAGAACGGAGTGTGTCCGCCGCAGAGTATACTATACCCTGAACAAAAAGAAGGAGAAGCTGCATCTGCTCCTCGGTCTTCAGAAGATTCTGCTGGATATTGATAAAGCCATTTCCATTATCCGCGAAACAGAGCTGGAAGAGGACGTTATTCCCAATCTGATGATCGGATTTGGCATTGATGAGGTTCAGGCGAATTATATTGCGGAGATCAAACTCCGGAATATTAACCGTGAGTATATTTTGAAGCGTACTCAGGAGACTGACGAACTGCAAAAGGAGATTGAGGATCTTGAGGATATCGTCAATTCTCCCCGCCGGATCAAGAGCATCATTGTAAAGGAACTGGAAGCGGTTGCAAAGAAATACGGCGCAGACCGCAAGACCACTGTGATCTATGATGATGTGGAGGAATACGAAGAAGAAGTCGATGAGACCCCGGATTATCCGGTACATCTCTTTGTGACCAAAGCCGGATACCTGAAGAAAATCACCCCCCAGAGTCTCCGTATGAGCGGAGAACAGAAGTTCAAGGAGGGAGATAAGCTCGATTTCACAGTAGAAACCACCAACAAAGCAGAAATTCTGGTGTTTACGGATAAGTATCAGGTTTACAAAGCAACCCTTTCTGAGTTTGATGATTCCAAAGCCAGCATTCTGGGTGATTATCTCCCCACAAAGCTGGGCTTCGACGAGGGTGAGAGCGTAGTGGCTGTATGCCTCCCCGGGGATTATACGGGCTTTATGCTCTTTGCATACGAAAACGGCAAGGTTGCAAAGGTCGCTCTCAGCACTTATGATACCAAATCCAACCGGAGACGGCTCACTGGTGCCTACAGTGACAAGAGTCCCCTGAAAGGGGTACTCTGCCTGAAGGCGGACACCAATGTGGTTCTGTATTCCAGTGACGGCAGAGGCCTGATCGCAAACACGGCACTTCTGGCTGCCAAAACCACCAGAACCACCATCGGCGTTGCCACCATGAGTCTGAAAAAGAAGGCAAATCTGGATCACATGCTTCTGCTGGATGAGGCCGGGATCCAGAACGTGAGCCGGTATCGCAGCAAAAACCTTCCCGCTGCCGGCGCCATTTTGAAGGACGAGGATGCCGAGGACAAGCAGCTTTCTCTGGACATTTGAAATGAGGAATCCCGATGAATCAGAAAATACTGGATATTTCGAAGAATATTTTTTGGATCACCTTCGGCAGTGCGGTGTTCGCTCTGGGATTTGATCTGTTCCTGCTGCCCCATCAGATCGGTGCAGGCGGTATTTCCGGTCTGGCTGTGGTCATTGCAAGCCTGATTCCGTCCCTGTCAGTTGGTGTGATCTCCCTTGTGATCAACATTCCCCTGTTTCTGGCCGGGTATAAGTTCGTTGGCCGGAAATTCTTCTGGGGCAGTCTCGCAGGCATGGCCATTTCCTCAGTATTGATCGACCTGTTCGCCTTTGTTCCTTCCATTGACTGTGAGCCCCTGCTGGGTGCCATATTCGGCGGTATCTCTGTGGGCGTTGGGTGCGGTATTGTCTTTATGCAGGGAGCTTCTACCGGTGGTGTGGACATTATCGGACGGCTCCTGCGATGCAAATTTCAAAATCTCTCCATTGGTAAGCTCGTTCTGGTGGTGGATCTGTGTATAGCAGTGATCACCGCAGTGGCCTTTAAAGATGTCAACAAGGGACTTTACTGTACCGTAGCCCTTTATATCAGCTCCATTGCTGTGGATGGCGTGGTCTATTCCTTTGACTATTCCCATGTGGCCATTGTGGTTACGGACAAATCCGACGAGATCCGGGATGCCATTGCAGCGAAGCTGGATCGGGGCTGTACCTTCCTGAAGGGGGAGGGGGCCTATACCGGCCAGAAGAAAAACGTGATTTTCTGCGCCATCAAGCGCAGACAGGCCGCAGAACTGAAGGAACTGGTCATGGAGCAGGATCCTGCTGCATTTATGGTGCTCCAGGAGGCGCACCAGGTTCTCGGAGAAGGGTTTGAACGCTACAGCAAAAATCAGCTGTAAGGGGGTAGTGCTGTGAAGAGACTGATACCACTAATCGTCCTGTTTTCCCTGCTTTGTGGATGTAGCCTGTGGGGGCGGAAAACCTATGTTTCCGTTACGCCCCACGATGAAGGGTATCAGGTGGCTGTTGATTCCAGCGCAATTACTGTCAGCAGTTATCTGGGACTGAAAAAAGCCATTCTGGATTTCGTAGAAGAGGGGATCACCGATGGGGTGATTCGTGTGGAATCCTATCCCGGTGAAATCACCGAGGATCTGGAGGATGCTGTCTATGAAATCTGGCGAAGTGAACCACTGGGTGCTTACGCAGTAGACTTTATGACCTACGACTGCGCAAAAATCGCAAGTCAGTATGAAATACATATCCATAACACCTTCCGGCGCTCCATTGATGAGATAAACTCCATTATCTACGCCTCGAATCTGAATGTTGCCCAGCTGCGGATTCAGGATGCCATGGAAACCTATGAGGATACCCTGATCCTGCGGGTAGGGGAATATCAGGACTTTGATGTTCAGGCTATGGTAAACGAGATTTTTTCCGCAAATCCGGATTTTGCGTTGGAGCTTCCTGCGGTTACAATGACCTGTTATCCAGAATCCGGGGCACAGCGGATCCTGGAAATCACTTTTGACTACACTACAGAACAGGAGACGCTTCTGGCGTATAAGACAGAAATGAACGACCGGATCGACCTTATTTCCAGACTCTACAGCAGTAATAATAACGAATCCTTCTGCGCAAGGCGCTTTTACGACCGGGTTCGAAGAGACGGCGTGCTGGTGGGCAATGTGGAGAAAACCTCCGTATTTGCAAACAGTGTCTACGGCGCAATTATTGAAAACAGCGCCACAAGCCTGGGCTATGCCCAGACCTACTGCATGCTGCTGGAAAGCAGAGGAATTCCCTGTGATTTGATTCAGGGGATCTACATGGGACAGAACCATTACTGGTGCCGTGTGGTGCTGGATGATGAACGGTATTATGTGGACCCTTCTCCCATCGTGGCGCAGAGTGAGTCCTTTATGCTTCTAGAGGACGAGCTTCCATACTACGGATATGAAATGAATTCATAATAAAAATCATCCCGCAGGGAAGGTTCCCTGCGGGATGATTTTTAATCTTCAAAAACAAGATGTTGACAGTGCTCCCGGGCCATAGCCTGCAAAGATTTCAGATCCCGGAAGGTCTCAGGACGTTTTGTCACATCCCGGAGCAGGGCAGAGGGGTGGTACATGGCCATACGCCATGTACCGTCAACCTGATGCCATGTTCCATGTTCCTTGGTGATTCGGAAGTTGGGGTTGATATACTGCATAGCCGCAATACGTCCCAGACAGACGATCAGCTTTGGCTGGATCAACCGGATCTGGGTTTCCAGCCAGTCAATACAGCTGTCCTGCTCAGAATTCAGGGGATCCCGGTTTCCGGGGGGCCTGCATTTAACGATATTGCCGATATAACAATTACGACGGCTCAGTCCAATAATGGACAGCATCTCATCCAGAAACTGACCGGCACGTCCCACAAATGGCACTCCCTGAATATCCTCCTGTTCTCCCGGCCCTTCGCCGATGAACATGATCTCTGCATCTGCCGGGCCAACCCCGAACACAACGTTTTTTCGGGTTTCGCATAATCCGCAACGGGTACAGCTGAGACAGTCATTTTTCAGGGAATCTAAATCCCGGTATTCCATATGTGTCTCATTCCTTTCCGGAGTGTTTAATAATTCGCACTAAGACAACCACAACCACAAGCAGAAGAACAAATGCAGTGGCAAGAACGGCCAGTAACAGTGTCTCCACAGAGACCCCCAGCGTCTCCGCAACCTGTGTGATCACCGGTGGGATCTGCGCAGAGGCCTCCTGCTCCGGTGCGGGTTCCAGGGAAGCTACCACGGTGGGTTCGGGTGTGGGCTCAGGTGCTAAACTGGGTGAGGGGGACGGCGTTGGTTCCGGGGTCTGTGTAGGCTCCGGTGTTGGCGTTACTGTGGGCGAAGGTGTTGGAGTCGGGGGCACGGAAGGGGTGGGGGACGGTGTTTCCACCGGCTGAGTCGCAAGGAACTCCTGATATACAAGGGCAGTGTCATAGTTTTCAATGCCCCAGTCCAGCAGTTTTGCCGTCTCTACAAAGCTTCCTGTAATGTTTTCTCCGTCCTGCTCATATTTTTTTGCCCCAAGAACCACAGCAAGAAAGGTGTGCTCTCCCACATAAGCGGTGCTGACCAGACAGCAACCGGCGGGGGTGGTAAATCCGGTTTTCATGCCGAAGGCACCGCTGTACTGATACAACGGATAATCCGAACCCTCCAGCAGATAATTTGTGGTCTTTAAAGTACGCTCTTCACTGAGATTGGTTTCACGGATGGTAGCGGTCACCGAGGAACAGATCTCAACAATGGTGTCATATGCCATGGCAGCCTGCGCGATCCTTGCGAGATCCGATGCGGTTGTGTAGTGATTTTCGTCATGAAGTCCGTTTGCATTGACAAAGTGTGTATTCACACATCCCAGATCCAGCGCTTCCTGATTCATCAGCGCCACAAAATCTTCAATGGAACCGGAAATATGGATGGCCAATGCATTCGCCGCTTCATTTGCAGAGACGATCATCAGGCATTGAAGCAGTTCGTATATGGTCATTTCCTCTCCGGTCTTCAGTTCTGCGGAGGAAGCCCCATCCGGAATTCCCTGATAGATTCCCTCCGGCAGAGTAACCCATGCAGAAGGGTCACAGTATTTCATGGTCAGCAGTGCAGTCATGATTTTTGTGGTACTGGCGGGATACATGATCTCCTGTGCATTTTGCGTGAAGAGAGGCTGCCCGGAATCTGCATCCAGAAGAACACCTGCACCGGCATCCAGAGTGAGCGGGGCGGGTTCCGGTACGGAATCAGATTCATAAATTGACTCCGTCGCAAACACAGGGGTAATCAGGGACAGAATCAACGCCATTAAAACCATGATACTGAAAAACTTGTTTTTTGTCATTTAAAAAAAGCTCCTGATATGTTACAATGTTGAAAGACAGGACAATCATATCATAATTTTGGTGGAAAGGAAAGTCTTTGCTGTGAGAATTACAACTCCTGAAAAGATCGCAATCTGTGTCACGCTTATTGTGATGCTCCTTGTTGGCGCCTTCTATCTGGGGCGTTCCACTGCCGATTCCGGGGTAATCATTCAGAAATCAGAAGAGGCTGTTCCGTCAGAAACTGCCGTCTCTGTTCCAGCAACGGCACCTGCGGAGGTGAGCAGTCCGGAGCCTGACTCCGTTGTGGATGAACCGGTATCCGCTTCTGAGGAAGAAACTGATTCCGGTCTTTTGGATCTGAATCATGCCACCCTGGAGGAATTGGAAACCCTGCCGAGGATCGGGCCTGTCCTGGCACAGAGAATAATTGACTATCGGGAAGCAAACGGTGGCTTTACCACCATCGAAGAACTGAAAAATGTCAGTGGGATCGGTGATAAAACCTTTGCAGCCCTTGAAAATCTGGTGGAAGTGGGGAATTGAGATGAAAATACTTGTTGTTGATGATGAAAAGCTTCTGGTAAAGGGGATCAAGTTTAATCTGGAAAACGACGGCTATGAAGTGGTTGCGGCTTATGACGGCGAAGAGGCCGTGGAGCTGGCACGGAATAATAATTTTGATCTGATCATTCTGGATATTATGATGCCCAAGCGCACCGGCCTTGAGGCCTGCATGATGATCCGGGAGTTTTCCAATGTACCGATCATTATGCTCACAGCAAAAAGCGACGACATGGACAAACTGATCGGTTTCGAACAGGGGACAGATGATTATATCACAAAGCCCTTTAACATTCTCGAGCTGAAGGCCCGTGTTCGTGCACTCCTTCGCCGCAGTGCCCCTGTGGAGATCAAAGACGACCACAGCCGGATCACCTGCGGGGATATTACCCTGGATTCCAGTGAGCGGAATACCTACAAGGGCGGTAAGCCTGTGGAACTGACCGCCAGAGAGTTTGATCTCATGGAACTGCTGATGAAAAATCCCGGCCATGTGTATTCCCGCGAGAACCTTCTGGACATTATCTGGGGATATGAGTATCAGGGCGAGATCCGTACCGTTGACGTACACATTCGCAGACTTCGTGAAAAGCTGGAGAGCGTTCCGGCGCAGCCTGAGTATATTATGACGAAATGGGGCGTTGGCTATTATTTCAAGGCTTAAAGAATTCGGCAAACTATTTGCAAACAGTCTGCTGATGCGCATCGTCCTTGCAATTCTGGCTGTAACTGTAATTCTGCTTCTGGTGCAGACGGTTACCCCGGTCAATATCACCGAGAACATGATCTTCTCTTATCAGAAAACCATGCTGATGGGTGAGGCTGAGACCATCGCATCCTCGTTAAGCTCCGCTGTGGAATTAACCAGCGAAGGCGTTGAGGACGTCATGAATGTGCTTGGACGTTTTGATATCGGGCAGATCATTGTTACCGATGCAGAGGGGACGGTTCTTTACAGCACCGTTCCCGGCGAGGCACCTCCGGGGCGTACTGCCCTTTATCCGGAGATCATATCCGCTCTGAAAGGGAATGATGCCTTCCGGTGTCACTATACAGAGCACGCATTTGAAAGCTTTGGTGCCATGCCGATCATGTCAGCTCAGACCGTAACAGGCTGTGTTTTTCTTGCAGACGTGGACTCTGAACAGGCTGTTCTGCTGGAAAGCATTCAGGAGAATGCTATTCAGATGGGCGCAGTTATTATACTGGTCTGCATACTGCTGTATCTGCTGTTTGGCTCCATTGTAATTAAAAAGAATAGAGGCCTCCTTACATCCATCCGCCGGGTACGGGAGGGTGATTACGAATACCGGATCGACGCAAAGGGCAAAGATGAATTTTCTCAGCTTGCGTCTGAGTTTAATCTGCTGACCAACCGGCTTCAGGAGACAGAACAGCGTCGGCGGCAGTTTGTATCCGATGCCTCCCATGAGCTGCGTACCCCTTTGGCAGCCATGCGACTTTTGTCTGATTCCATTCTCCAAAACGATATGGATCAGGACACCGTCCGTGAATTTGTACAGGATATTTCCGGAGAAGCTGACCGGCTGACCCGGATGACCACCAAGCTTCTGGGACTTACGGCACTGGACAGCAGACAGTTCGCTTCTGAGGAGACCGAGCCTGTGAATCTCAGCCAGTGCTGTAAAAAAGCCGTCCGGCTTTTAGACCCCTACGCCCAGGAAAAAGGCGCACAGGTGGAGGAGAGTACCGAAGAAAACTGCTGTGTCCTGGCCAGAGAGGACGATATTTTCCAGCTGGTTTTGAACCTTGCTGAAAACGGGATCAAATACAGTCAGGAAGGCGGAATGGTACGTCTGATCGCCTATTCTCAGGGAGATAAGGCAATTTTGATCGTAGAAGACAACGGTGTGGGCATCCCCGAGGAGGAACTGGAACGGATCTTCCAGCGGTTCTACCGGGTGGACAAGGCCCGTTCCCGGGAAGCCGGTGGTACCGGCCTTGGACTTGCGATCGTAAGGGAAACGGCGGAGAAATTCGGTGGCACAGTCACCGCAGCCAACCGTCCTCAGGGTGGCGCACGGTTCACCGCACAGTTCCCGCTGCTGAAATGGGAGGGTGAGCCATGAAACGCTGTATTTTACTGCTTTCTTCTATGCTGCTGCTCCTTTGCGCCTGTAGCACCAACAGCGAACAGTTTGGAAGTGCCCCGGATCTGACCTTCTACTATGCCACTGCCGGGATTGAGGAGTTGAGTGTATCTTCTGCCGTTCAGATAGAGGAGCGGAACAATCAGGTATTCACGCTGACACAAATGTTGGATCTGTATTTTGCAGGGCCTGTTTCATCGAACCTGCGTTCACCATTCCCAAGCGGAACACGGGTGCTTGCTGTTTCCAACACAGAGGATGGACTCCGGCTAACTCTGTCCGGTGAGTTTTTCACCCTCCGGGGAATTGATATGAGCATCGCTTCCTGCTGTCTTGTCAATACGGTCTGTGACTATGTGAACGTGGATCAGATCACACTCACCGACGAGATGTCAGAGATCAATTTACAGCTTTCTCCGGATAATTTTTTGCTGGAAAATCTGTTCAACGTGGAATCCGGCACTACCTATGCCCTGTATTTTCCGGATGAAAATCACCGATACCTGATCGGTGAAACCCGTGAGGTTACCCTCAGTGAAAACGAGGAACCGGAGGTATATGTCCTCCGCCAGCTGATTCTTGGTCCCACGAACAGCGACCTGCGTCCGGTTGTTCCGGAGGGAACCGAGCTTCTCGGTGTAAAAACCGTGGACGGCTTATGTACCGTAAACTTTTCAAATGAGTTTCTTGACAATATGTCAGATGACCCATATGAAAACTACACCACCATCGTGGGAATCGTAAACACCCTGACCAGCATGGATCCCATTGGAAGCGTGTCCATCCTTGTAGAAGGGGAGACGGTGAACCAGTACGGCATCTTTTCTCTGGAGGAGCCACTGTACCGGAATGCTTCGGCAATCGGCCCCGTCCGTGCCAACGGTACCGAACTTGATGTAAACGTGTATGTTCTTGGACTGGATGCACAGGTTCCCTTTGCGGTACCGGTTCGGGTAAAAATGTCCGCATCCCGCCCCCTTTACGAGGCAGTGGCGGAAGCGGCAGTCAGCTATACCCCAACCAACGGACTGACAAATCCCATTCCCTATGGCACTGTACTTCTGGGTGTCAGTGTATCCGGCAGTACCTGTTATGTGGATGTATCCAGAAACTTTATTCCCCCTGACCGGACAGCGGAGTCCGAACAGGCGGCGGTCTGGGCGCTGGTATCGGCGCTGACGGATCTGGACAATATTACTTCCGTGGTGCTCACCATCGAGGGTGAAAGCAGCGGGACGGAATTTGTAGACATTTCGGAACCATTGACGAAAAATACTGTATCATTTGATTGACATCAGTGGTTTGCGGTGTTAAAGTATTACACATAGAAATTTTTCCTTTGGAAAGGAGAGGCTATATATGCCTGATTATAAGATCGAAACGAAATGCGTCCAGGGTGGATATACCCCTGGTAACGGCGAACCCAGACAGATCCCCATTATTCAGAGCACCACCTTTAAGT
>CAZFGL010000079.1:0-10260 GCA_964518645.1 uncultured Oscillospiraceae bacterium
AACAGAGCCATGAAGGAAGCGCCCATGCCGTTCATAACCATGATGTTGCCCAGCTCAACGGGATCTTTAACGCCGAACACGAAGTAGAGCAGGGTGAACCACATGGTCACATCCAGCAGGCCCAGGCCTACCACGGTGAAGCCCATGACAGAACCGGAGGAGAATGCAACACGGAGGCCCTTGTTCAGGCCCTCATAGGCAGCCTGAGCGGTACGGGCATTGGAATTGGTAGCGATCTTCATGCCGATAAAGCCAGCCAGCATGGAGAAAACGCCACCGGTGATGAATGCAAAGGGGGTGAACTTGGACAGCATCTCGCCGTCGGTGGCAAAAGCCATCACCACAAGAATCACGAAAACAACTGCGAAGACCTTGGCAACAGTAATATACTGGTGCTTCAGGTAAGCGTTAGCGCCTTCGCGAATGGCCTGAGCAATCTCGACCATCTTTTCGTTGCCTTCGGAGTGCTTCATGACTACGCTGCGCTGGTAGAGTGCAAACAGAAGTGCAACTACTGCGCCGACAAAGCCAAGCAGAAACAAGTTTTGCAACAAAAACAACTCCTTACAATAATTTATTTTTAGCTAATCTATTCTACCATATTTCCTCTGGATTGCAATAGTTTCCGGGCGATTTTCGTGAAAAACGGCAAACCATCCAAAAATCCGGCCGATTCCCATTTTCCCTTTGTCCTACCTTCATACGACATATCCTTCACTTGCATTTTTTCAGGAAATGCGGTATAGTTTTCTTACCACAAAGGAGGGCTTCCCATGGAACAGGTCAATCGAATCGTGCTCACCAATATCACCGAAAAGTCCGGGCTGCTCAGCCGGAAGCTCCTGAAGGAGGATGCACTGGTGTTCTTCTACACCGGGGGCAAGGTCGTTCTCCGGCAAAGTGCCGTGGAAGAGGCCGGAGACAGCTGGGCACTGACAAAGCGCCGCATTATGGAAAAAGCCAGAACCCACGGTGTCCCCTGCCAGCAGAAGGTCTGATCAAATTCACACAAAATACAGGAAGCCTCCCGCCCATCGGCGGGAGGCTTTATTTGTTATTTCTGTGCCTGCATGTAGGCTTTCCCGTCCTTCATAAAGCTCAGTACGATCAGAACGATCACAAGAGCAATTGGGAACGCCGCGATAATGCTCACCGTTTGCAGACTGTTCATGGAGCTCTCCGCAAATACCAGCGCAATGGGCAGGAGGATCAGCAGGATACACCACATAAGCTGAATCAGCTTGTTGGGCATCTCATTCTCCCCCAGCCGGTGATAGCTGTAGCAGGATGCGGTGAGGGCAATGGAGTCAAAGCTGGTGGCATAAAAGGCCACCATGGTCAGCAGAAGCAACACCATAATGAACTTGGCTCCGGGCATGGTCTCCACAATGGACACGATGAGACTGTAGGGATCTCCGGATTCCATATAGGCCCCCACAAAATCCGCCACGCCGGAAACCTGAAGCTTCATGGAGTAGTTTCCAAGAATAATAAAGCTGAGGATGGTGGAACCGACACCGAACACATACCCACCCAGAATGGTCTGCCGGATGGTTCTGCCCCGGGAGATATTGCCGATAAAGAAGGGTGTGGCCACACACCATACCATCCAGTACGCCCAGTAATAAATGGTCCAGTTCTGAGGGAAACCGGAGGTGCGGAGGGGATCGGTATAGGTGGACAGCTCAAAGAAATTACCGATCATGGTACCAAGATTGGTAAAGCCCGTCTCAATAATATACTTTGTCTCTCCGGTAAACAGCAGCACATAGGCCAGCAGGCCAAAGAACAGGTAAATACAGGCCTTCGCCAGAAAACTGATGCCGTGGAAGCCCCGGAGCAGGCAGCTGGTATATACCACGCAGGTGATCACAAGAATCACAATGGTCACCACAGTGGAATTCAGCTGAACCCCAAGCAGGCTGTTGATCAAAGAGGACATCAGGGGCGTGGCCACGCTGAATGTGGTCGCAGTACCTGCAAGGAGAGCAAACACTGCCAGCAGGTCAATGATCCGGCCGGGAATACCGTCGGTATGCTTTCCCAGAATGGGGCGGCATGCCTCAGAATATTTCTGACGGGTTCCCTTCCGGACGTGGAGCATAAACCCGAAGGCTGCCGCCAGCACCAGATAAAATCCCCAGGGAATCAGGCTCCAGTGGAACAGGGGATACACACCCGCCCACTGCTGAATGCTGCCCATCTCCTCAAGGTGAGGATCCGCAGCATACATGACCCACTCAGACATGGAGTAGAACAGAATATCCGCCGCCAGTCCGGCGGTGAACATCATGGAGCCCCATGCAAAGAAGGAGTATTTGGGCTTCTCCCCGGGATCACCCAGAACAATATTTCCGTATTTGGACGCTGCAATATAGATGGAAAGCATCATCACACCCAGGCCGATTACCAGATAATACACCCCGAAGGTGTCTCCAAAGAAAAACCGGATCTGTCCCAGCACCCGGTTGGACTCTGTGGGCAGCACCATAAACAGGATGCAAAGCCCCACGATCAGCACCAGCGGTAGAAGGGTAATCAGCCAGTCTATTCGTTTCTCTTCTTTCTTCTCCATAAGGCAGCCTCCGTTTTATCCCCCGTAGGCGGGGTCGATCTGTTTCAGTTCCTCAAAGCTGTCGATTTCCTGAAGGGCCTCCCGGCGAATCGGCCGGATGCCCAGGGTGTATTCCTCCGGGTAGCAGAACAGTGCCACATCGTCCCAGTAGATCTCCCGGTTTCTGGCGTATTGTTCTTCCAGGTGTCCCTTCAGCCGTCGGCCGTCCTCTGCGGACCAGAAGGAGACACTGTGAAGCTCCCAGCCCTCCCGGCCGCCGGTACGGCTGCACCCGGTCACCACGTCGTTTTCCACCGTGAGCAGCCATTCACTGGTCTCCTCCTCGGTATAAATGGCGCAGTAGCCGGAACGGGAAAACGCAGGAGACAGGATCCCGGGATCCCGGATGATCTGATCCCCGTCCAAAATAATCACGTTTTCCAGATGCTCCCGGACGTGGTACAGGGAAGAAATATTATTGGCGGTAAGATAATCCGGGTTCTCCACCAGCTGGAGGCCGGGATACTTTTCCGGCAGGTAGGAAAACTGTTCCTTCCGGTACCCCACCACCACATAGATTTCATAGATTCCATTGGTATGGAGGGCATCAATAATGGTCTCGATCATGGGCGTTCCCAAAACCGGAACCAGAGGCTTCGGCATGGTGTCCGTCACCGGAGCCATACGGCTGCCCAGTCCCGCTGCCACAATAATGGCACGTTCTGCCTGATTCAACTGTGAACGCCTCCAAATTCAGAATCATAAAGTTCACGGAACAGCCGGGAATACTCCGATGCAAACCGGTACTGGGCTTTGGCATAATCACCGAAGTCCACCCCGAGGCTTTTCTTGTATTCGCACCAGTTGCTCCATAACAGGCCGCTGAGGGCCACATAACAGTAGATCTTCAGTCGGGTCTCCCCGCCGCAGTCACCGCCGAAGTACCAACCCATCAGCTGATCCAGCATCTCCCGGTCATAGTCCGCGTACACCGCAAACATGGCAATATCCAGATGGGGATCGCACATTCCGGCGTATTCCCAGTCGATCAGGTGGATCTTCTCCCCGTCGGGATGGGTCACAAACAGGAAATTATCCGGCACCGCATCCACATGGGTCAGCACGCACTCCTTCTCAAGTCCGTCCAGGAAGGGCTTCATGGCCAGACAGCGATCCCGCACCGTCTCATAATCCGGGTATTCCGAAACGCCCCCCATGAGGCTCTCATAAAAGGCGATATTCCGGAACAGGTCAAAGGTGTGTCCCACCTGTAACTTCTGTTCATGAAATGCCCGTAGAAACTCCATACAGGTTCTGACCTCGTCCCGGTTGGCCGGATCACAGTTCCGTGTAACCGGCCAGTACTCCGTCAGCTTATAGCCGGTCTCCGGATCAATGGCCAGCAGATGGTCGGTAATGGTGTTCCCCCGGAGGGCAGCGTAGCTGGCTGCCTCCTGCCGGCGGTCAATCAGCTTGTCCGTCCCCTCCCCCGGCACCCGGAGGATATATTCCGTTTCACCGCAGGTAAAGCGGAAGGAACGGTTTGTCATACCCGCGGCGGTGGGCTTCACATGGTGGATCTCATCCGCACCGGCATGGAGATACTTTTGAATAAACGCCAGCGCCTCAGAGGTCAGAAGAGCCTCCCGCTTGTGTGCCTGCATGGACATCAGTCCTTCTTGCCGGCCTCGTCCATGGGATCCACAACGTCCTCCATGGGGTTAAACTCGCCGCCGGTCATCTCAGGCTTTTCCACATTCTCTTCCTTCTTCTTGCCAAGGTTCTGGAAGAACAGCTTGATCTTCCGACGGAAGATTGCAAGCGCAGCACCGCCTGCAATAAACAGACCTGCAACCATGGACACGATATAGGTCACCGTACCGGGATCCAGATATGCAAAGGCAGGTGCGCTGAACAGCAGCATCATAAAGAACACATAGTAAGCACGTCCAAATAACTTTTTCATTTTAATATCCTCCTAAATATGTTTCGGTTCAGCGGTTTTTGCCGATGGACTCCAGCCGCTTCACCAGATAGCGTCCGGCCGCCTCAGCGCCGTGACCCAGATTATAGATTTCCTTTTCCTTGACTGCACCGATGATCTCTCTGTACTTCTCCGGGTGAGATAGCAGTTCCTGTACCAGCTGTCCGGCCTGAGGGATCTCATCCAGTTCCAGTTCGCCCCCCAGCTGAGCACGGATCCGAATATCAAAGGGCACCACATCGATTTTGTCGTACTCGGGATTCATGATTTTCATGGGGGTATTGATATAAAGAACCGGCTTCAGGGTGGAAAGTGCAAATTCATATCCCACGTTGGACCAGTCCGTGATCAACAGATCCGACTGATAGACTGTATCCGTAGAGGAGAAGTCCGTCTGGATCACGAAATCATCCCCCAGCTGATCCTGATACCGCCGGATAATGGCATCCATCCGGTCGCCGTAGAGACGGACGTACTGGGGATGGGGGCGGATAATGATCCGGCAGGAAAGGGGCAGCAGTGCCACCACCAGCTCATGGAGACAGGAGTCCATAATGTTGTCCTTCTGCCAGGAGGGTGCGATCAGCACCGTCTTTTTCTCGTTTACGGTATGGGTGCTGCTGTTCCAGCTGTCCGTCATCTCGTCCAGCAGGCCATAGCCCACCTGCACCAGTCGGCGGGGCTTCAGTCCATAAAGCTTTTCAATGGCGCGGGCTTCCTCCACCTGATGGGGGCCGACACAGAACAGGGTGTCAAAGTGATCCAGCGCATGGGTTCTCAGGGTCATATTATCGCTGGAAACACCGTGGTCTGTGTAAATATACTCAATATCCTTCCGCACCAGAGAGCGTTTGATATGATAGGTCTCCAGATCCGGCATGGTCATTACCACCATATCCGCATCCATCTTCATCATCAGGGTGATCAGCTTCATCTCCCCGATGTAATAGGGCTTGAGTCTGGGGTTGTTCATGGAGAACACTGCATCCTTCGGATCGGAGGTAATGTAGTGGATGGTCTCCTGAGAATGCTCCAGAACATATTCGATCATGCCCTTGAAATACTTATAAAATCCGCTTCCCTCACTGTAGAACACCAGGGACTTGGGTTCCTTGCTCTTGAGGAACAGATTGTAATCTTCCTTTTCTTTGGCCTTATAAGGTTCCAGTTCCTTTTTCTGTTTTGCCTCCCGGGCCTTCAGCACATCCAGCTCCTGTTTGCTCTCTGCAAGGGCCTCGTAGTCAATGTACTTCTCCGGCTTGTACAGGAAGTTCATAAGATACAGATTCAGCAGCGCAAACAGATTGCTGGCGATCCAGTACACGCCTACGCCCGCAGGCACCAGATAGGTAAAATACGTGGAGAACGCCACAGTAAACAGAGCAACACCCCACTGGCTCCAGAAGCTCTGTTCCTTCTGCAGAACGTTGTCCCGATTCTGTGCCCAGCACAGCAGGAAGGTGGACAAACAGGACAGCAGGGGCACCAGAGAAATCAGGGTAATGGGCAGTACCGGAGGTACCGTTGCCAGATTGATTCCTAGGAAGCTCATATCCACGGACTGGGCAGCGGCAATCACTGTCTCCACCTCACCTGCCCCAAGACCGGCGATTCCAAGGAAGAATTCCCGGTTGGCAGGATCCTGCATGGCTTCCATTACCTTCAGCTGTGCTCCGGAGCCAAGGTTCTCCAGCCCCAGATGCCCGGTCCAGGCATCCACCAGCACCTGACATACGCCACTGTCCACCCGAAGCAGATGCTGCATGGGATTATAGATCACGTTGATCAGGCCCAGCACCAGAATGATCTGGATCAGCAGGGGCACCATGCCCAGCAGCGGGGAGTATTTCTCCCGCTTATACAGCGCCATGGTCTCATCGGTGATGGTATCCTTGTCTCCATAATGCTTTGCGGTGATCCGGTTGATCTCCGGCTGAAGCCGGATCATTTTAATGGAGTTCTTCTGCACCACAATGGACAGAGGCAGCAGGATCACCTTGCTCAGCAGTGTAAACACCAGAATGGCGATTCCGTAGCTGTCCACCAGTCGGTAACAGAGCCACATGAGCCAGCCCAGCGGGACACCGATACATGTATTGATAATTGACATTTCTTTTCGCTCCTTCCGGGTCAGGGGTTCCCGGCTGCAGATCCCGCCGGTTCACTATACTGATACTCCGGGGGCGGGCCGCCTGTGCTTCCCCGCCAACCGTCCGAATCCCGGTAATTGCCATCAGGGTACGTTCCGTCCTTATGGTCACCGTCTTTGAATTCTCCGTTGTCCTCAACGGCAAACTTCTCCACAAATTCCGGCATCCACTGTTCCCGGTCCCAGTCGCCCCGGGCATTATAATACTCCGGCAGAATATACCCCTCCGCCTGAGGAATCATTTCCAGATCCATGCCGAAGGCGCTGTTCAGAGCCATCCGTGTCGCATTGATACCGGTCTGCCCTTCAATATCCAGCTTTTGTCCGGGAACATACACCGAGCACAGGGCACTCTGCATGATCCGGGTCTGAACCTCCGTGTCAAACCGGGGACCGCCGAACTGCTCCACCATATGAAGGGGCACTCTCGCGCCGTGGTCACTGAGCAGCAGGATCACCGCAGTTGGGTCATTCTTCTGAATATTGTCCACCGTCTCCAGAATCACGCTGTTGACATACTGAAGCTGTCCGGGATAAAGGGTGTCGTCCTTCCAGAACCAGCCGGTACTCAGTTCCCGGAGACTGCCGTCACTGTTAAACACAAAGGGGGCATGGGGGGACTGAATATAGCTGATGGTCAGGGTCGGCCCCTGCGTTTTGGTCCAGCAGTTTTTCAGCGCTTCCATACTGTTCTGCACAGGCCCGGCATAGTGATCCCGGTAGTCCACAAACAGAATCTGATTGATCCGGTTGTTGAAGTAATCAATTTTAGAGAAGATACTGTTTTCCAGCAGATACTCGGAGATATTGTCCTCGGTCTGCCCCTCGGTCAGTTCCTGTGCTCCATCCACCCGGAGATATGCCCGGTGGTTGATCACATTAACACTGTAGCCGTTCTCCCGGAGCATCTCCACCAGATAGGGATTCTCCAGATACTCCCGACGGGATTTCTCCGGCATATCATCGGTGGCAACGTAGTCCAGATTCAGCAGATTGGGCACCAGAGTGTCCGTCCAGCAGGACTCCGTATTATATGTACTGTGGGACACGGAGAAGCCCCGGGCCTCCAGTTCCTCATAAAAATCACTGTTGTCGTAGTCGAAGTAATAGCTCAGATTCTCATCACCGCCGTACTCGTCAAACAGCAGGTAATACACATTGGGCTTTTCCCCGTCAATGGTCTCCACCACTGGGGCATCTGCCTGCTCCGCCTGAGCTTCCCGGCTGTAGGAGGCAGCAGAGATCAGCTTGGGAATTGCCGTAAACACGCTGACCAGGGTCATGGCCCCGAAGGACAGGGCAATGATGATACACCCGGCGTTCATATTGGGCTTTTTCCAGAGCAGGAGCGCGACAAGCCCAAGCCCCAGCAGCAGGATTACCCCCAGCTGATACTTGGCATAAAACCATGGCAGGACGCTCTTGATCCCGTCTGCTACCAGAGAGAAGTTGATCACCACCAGCATGGCAAGGCAGGCAACAAAGGCCGCCCGGGCCACATCCCGGAACACCGGCAGCAGCACCGCAAAAATCACCACGGCACTTCCCAGAAAGATTTCCAGAAACAGCAGCATATCTGCGGCCTTCGCCTCACCTGCATTCTGAGAAAAGATAAAAATGCAGGGATAGATACACACAAACAGCATTGCCAGCGCAGAGGGCAGCCACTGCTTTACTTTTTTCACAATATCCACAGTTTAATATCCTCTCCCCATGTCGCTGATAATATCGTCAGCAGACAGCTCATAGTCCGGGGGAACCGGCAGGGTGCCCAGCGTCAGGCCGAAGGCCTTGTCAAAGGTCTTCCGGGCTGCATTGATACAGGTATCCCCTTCCACGTCCACTTTGTTCTCAGGATCCAGAACACAGCAAAGCACATTCATCATAAAGGGACTTTCCACATCTGCATCGAAGGTGGGGCCACCATACTGATTGTATATGTGTCCCGGCTTTCTGGCACCGTGATCCGCCAGCAGCAGGATCACCGCGTCAGGGTCATGCTCTCTGATGTTGTCCACCGCTTTCAGAATTACATCGCTGGTATAGTGGAGCATCCCCACATAAGGCTCATTCTCCCGCCACTCGTAGTAGATCTCCTCCGGCGTGGGATTACCATTGGCATCTGCGGCGAAGGGGGCATGGGGCATCATAAAATATCCCACCGTCAGGGTAGGGCCATTCTTGGGGGTACTTCCCACCTCCAGAAGCGCCGCACTGACATCCATCAGAGAGGTATATTCATCGCTGCCCTGCTTCAATACATCCTCCCGGAGGACACCTGCCACCCCGGGGATCTGGCTGAGCATGCCGTTGTCAAAAATCACGTCACCGATATTCTCCCGGCGTCTGCCCTGGGTGATCACCCGGCAGCCGGTCTCTCCCAGCATACCTTCGTGGTTGATCAGGTCAATGGAATATCCATTGTTTCGGAACAGCTGATAGAGGGCAGGATCCTCCAGCCACAGCATCCGGTTTTTGATCTCTTCCTCGTCACTGGTCACATAATCCAGATTCATGATATTGGGAATCAGGGTCACCGTCCAGGGCGACTCCGGATTTTTGGAGGTGTGGGATACGGAAAAGCCCCGTTCCTCCAATGCAGCGAAGAACTGTCCGTTATCGTCCCCAAAATAGTGCTGAAGATTGTTGGGGCCGCCAAACTCGTCAAATATCAGGAAATATACATTCCGCTTTTCCCGGGTGAACTTCTGCTGCACCACCGGGATCTCCACGGGCTCCGACTCAGCAGCTTCCAGAAGGGATACCGCAGCGGAGGCTTCCAGCATCGCAGCAGTATCCTCCTGAGGCATTTCTTCCACAACCGGTGTCTCCCCGGGCAGCTCATAGGTGGCGGTGGAAATAATCGTCGGCAGTGCCAGCGCCCCATTCATCAGGATCATCACACCAAAGGCCAGAGAAACCAGCCCGCAGGGGATCACCATATTAGGCTTTTTCCGCAGCATCAGGATCAGCAGCCCCAGAAGGAGCACCCCACACAGAACCAGAAAAATAATATTGTGAAAAGAGGGAATCAGCTTCTTGATGCCGTTGCAGATCATGGTAAAATTCATGACCACCAGCATCCCCAGATCCGTCATAAACGCCGCTCTGCCCACATTCCGGAAAATCACCAGCAGAACCAGCAGCGCTGCCACCGCTACCGCCAGATAGATCCACAGCACCGGCAGAAATTCCTTTGCGCTGGCCTCTCCGGCGTTTTGGAAAAACATAAACGCACAGGGAAACAGGCAGGTCAAAATAATCGACAGAAGGGGGATCCCCCAGTTTTTAATCTTCATAGAAAACGCTCCGAACGGGATTCCATTGGTTAGAAATCCGCAAAATGATACAAATATCATTTTACCATACTATTCACAAATTTCAACGACTATTTTCACCGATTCTTCACATTCTCATGATTATTTTGAATTAAAAGTGTCCGCGTTTTGCATAAAATCCCCTGTCTTTTCTGCATTACACAAAAAACCTCCCGTTTCCATCGAAAACGGGAGGTTTTCTTTACTTTTCAGCCTGAAGCTCAGCCCAGGTTTTCACCGGGGTGTAGGAATTCTC
>CAZFGL010000080.1:0-10099 GCA_964518645.1 uncultured Oscillospiraceae bacterium
TCTCTTCCAAATATAATGCCTCCCTCGTGTTTATTCGGAGGAATAACGTACTTCTTGTCAGAAAGGGCGGCGCGGGCAACCGCGCCGCCTCTCAGGTGTTACTTCACAGATGGATCAGCCGATGAACTCAACAGTCTTATATGCGGATGCAGGATTCTCCATCTCACGGGTCCAGGTATCAGCATAGCCGTAAACGTTGCAAACAGTGATGGTATCATAGAAGGTGTTGCCATAGCCGGGCTCAAAATCATAGCCCTCGATGCCGCAGGCGCTGAGCAGGATGTCTGCCAGATGCTCGCCGGTGAAGACAGGAGGAATGATTACGGGAGAATCGGGCTGAAGCTCCTTAGCGAAAGCTTCCATAGCGTCGTAGGACTTGCCAACAGCGTTCTTAGCCTCGTCGCCGTAAGGCATAGCGGGGTCGCCGTAGGTGGAGTAGCCCTTGATAGCGGAAGCAGCGTGGTTCTCCAGAGTCTCGTTGTAAACCTCGGTGAAGGTGGTATCCTCGCCGTAGCAGGAGATAACACAGTAGTCAGCCAGATCCAGACCGTTGGTCTCGCAGTGCTCGACAATAGCGTCGTTCATGCCCAGAGCCAGCTGGGGCTCGTAAGCGATGAAGATGTGGCAGTCGGGGTTAGCGGACAGAGCGTCCTGAGCGTTGCTGAATGCAGCGTTGTAGCCCTCGAGATAAGAGGTGTTGGTAGCAACACGGGTCAGAATCTCGGAGGAGTCAACAGTACCAACGATGCCGTTGGAACGGTAGATGCCGTCAATGATGTCGGTGTAGATGTCGCAGAATACTTCGTACTTGCCGTCAGCATTCTTGGGGATGTTGCCGCCCTCGGCTACACGGGCCTCAACCCAGTTCTCAGCAGCCTTAACAGCCCACATGCCGGTAATTTCATAAGCGGTGTATACGCAGCCGGAGATGCCATACTCGGTGGGCTCAGCACCCAGATAAGCAACAGCGATGCCAGCCTCGAGAGCCTTGCCAACTACTTCCTGGAGCAGATCCACGTCCATAGCAGCGATCATCAGAGCGCCGACGTTACCAGCAGCAATTGCGTCTTCAACAAAGTTGACCTGATTTGCGGGGTTACCCTCAGCGTCCTTCTTTGCATACTTGAAGCCTTCAGCCTCCATGATTGCGCCCATGGTATCGTTGATCCATACCAGGCCGTCAGCAGAGGTGGTGGGCAGGATAGACCATACTTCCTTCTGGCCATTCCAGGTGAAGTCAGCAGCAGGTGCTGCAACGGTCTCGCCAGCCTCGGAACCAGCCTCGGGAGCGGTCTCAGCAGCCTCGGAGTTTACCTCGGGAGCAGCGGAACCTTCAGCAGCTTCGGTAGTACCGCAGCCAGCGAACAGGCCCAGAACCATGACCACTGCCAGCAGCATTGCGAGCAATTTCTTCATAATGATTCATTCCTTCCTTGATGATTACGGCTTGCGCCGCAACGGATTATTTGGGCATTATCGACCCAACTACCACATTTTAATACAAGCGCCCCGTGAAGTCAATAGCAACCACCCGGTTAAGGGGGTTGAATTTTAAAAAAATGTGGCAATTTGTCTTTTTGGCTGACCGGATGTGCTGAAAATCCTGAGATTTCGCTCCATTTTCAAGGACTTCCACCCACTTTATTCCACCAGATGTTAAGACTATTTTACATTTCTCTTCACTAAAACAACACATATGGTAGGGTCATGCATGAAAACCCTATTGCGTCACGCTTCTTTTCCCGGTATAATTAAGCTATCTAAATTTAATGATCGACAGGAGTGTTTCTTATGGTCAGCCGCTATCCAAATCTGCTCTCCCCCTTCCAGGTGGGAAATGTTGTTTTCCGGAACCGTATGTTCACCGCACCCATGGGACTTCACGCCCTTCAGGGCGGGGAGCTGCACCCCACTGAGGCCATCATCACCCATTACGCCAACAAGGCAAAGGGCGGCGCCGCTGTGGTGACCTGCTCCGGCACCGGTGCATACCCTGTGACCCCGGATAAGGATCACATGGCTTATGATCTCTACATTGGTCACTCCCAGCACTATCTGGCGCAGCTGGCCGATGCCATCCATTTCTACGGTGCCAAAGCTTCCATGGAGATTCAGGCCGCCACAAAGGAGCCCGGCTACTATGTCTCCGCCGGTCTGATAGTTCCCGGCCCGGGCATGATTCCCGGTCAGCCCACCAAGGAGCTGACAAAGGAGATGCTGGAGGACATTAAAAAGAACCTTCAGGATCAGGTCAAGCTGCTCAAGCGCATCGGTTTTGACATGTGCATGCTCCATATGGCCTACGACATGGGTCTGTTCGGTGGCTTCCTGAGTCTCAGAACCAACAAGCGTACAGACGAATACGGCTGCGACAGTCTTGAGAACCGGCTCCGGTTCCTGTGCGAGTGCTGCGATGCCATCCATCAGGCCGCAGGCAAGGATTTCCTCATTGAACTGCGTATGTCCGGCGAGCTTCCCGAAGGTGCCGGTTTTGGCATTGATGAGGCATGTCAGATGGCAAAAATCGTGGAGGGGCATGCGGATATTCTCCATGTTCACGCCGGAACCGGCTGGCAGGCTCACTGCATGAGCTTCGAACCGGACACCCCCAACCTGTGGATGGCACAGAAAATCAAGGAAAGCGGTGCGAAGATCCCTGTGCTTACCATCGGCGGTTATCAGGATCTGGACGAAATGGAAGCTGCCATTGCAGAGGGCAAGGCCGATCTGATCTCCATGGCCCGTGGCTGGCTGGCGGATCCCAATCTGGGTACAAAGGCTTACGAGAATCAGGGCGAGGACGTGGTTCCCTGCGTCAAGTGCATGCGCTGCCACGACTCCGCCTGCATCGACGGTGTCACCTTCGTCTGCACCGTTAACCCGGTGATGGGCATTGAGCACAAAATGGCCGAATACGACAAGGCTCCTGACAGAGTTCGGAATGTTGCAGTGGTCGGCGGTGGCCCTGCCGGCATGCAGGTTGCACTTACCGCCGCAAAGCGTGGTCACAGAGTGACGCTGTTTGAAGAGAAGGAAACTCTGGGCGGCCAGCTGAACTTTGCTGATTACGCCTCCTTCAAGCACTCCCTTGCGAAATACAAGGATTATCTGATCTATCAGCTGGGCAAGTCCTCTGTGGAGGTGGCACTGGGTGTCAGAGCTACAAAGGAGATGCTCATCAAGGGCAACTATGATACTGTTATTGCCGCAGTCGGTGCCGAGCCTCTGATCCTGCCGCTTCCCGGTGCAGAAAATGCAGTCCCCGCTCCGGAAGTCTATGGCCATGAGGACGAACTTGGAAAGTCCGTGGTGGTCATCGGTGGCGGTCAGGTCGGCTGTGAGACCGCCCTGCACCTGACCGAAACCGGCCACGATGTGACCATTCTGGAAATGCAGGAAAAGATTCTGGTGGATGCCTCCGCCTCCTACCGGAACCGGCTCACCCGGAACATGGGATACCATGAGAATCTGAAAACCGTCACCGGTGGCAGATGCTCCGCCATCACCAACACCGGCGTTACCTATCTGGATCAGGAGGGTAAGGAACAGCAGCTGAAGGCCGATTCTGTGGTTATGGCCGCAGGTATGAGACCCAGAGCCGCAGAAGCCACTGCCCTCTACGCCCCCGAATACCGGCTCTACACCGTCGGTGACTGCGAAAAGGCTGCCAATGTTCAGAAGGCCATCCGTTCCGCCTTCGCCATTGCCATCACACTGTAATTATCTGCCCCGGGCACATGATTGTGCCCGGGGCACTATGCTGCCTGCATATGGAAATTTTAACAGAACTGATTGAATTCTGGTTGCTTTTGTCGTAGAATTTACAGGAACGCATTACTTATGCACCTGATTTAATAAAGAGAAAAAGGGGACCTGACGCATGAACGAAGAAAACAAGACCTTTGCAGTGCCTGAAGAAGACCTGCCCGTACGGGATACGACCGTTCCGGAGGGAAAACCGCCTGTAGAGAATACCGCAGCACCGGAAGAAACCGTTCCTGCGGAGAATCCTGCGGTACCGGAAGAAACCGTTCCTGTGGAGACTCCTGCGACACCGGAAGAAACTGTTCCTGTGGAGAATCCTGCGGCACCGGAAGAAACCACCCCCGGGGATCCTGAGACTCCCCCCTCCCAGTATTATGACTGGGATGTGAACCGGGACACCTCCCCCGCTCCCGGATTCGTACCGGCTGCATCGCTTCCAACACCCGAACGCGATTTCACGCCCCCCGCAGCGGAGTCTGGCGACATTCCCGCTTATCCCGGCAGCTCTGTGCCGGAGGCACCGAAAAAGAAAAAGAAGAAACTGCCTCTTCTGATCGCCATCATCTGCGCGGTACTGGTCATCGTTGCCGGATGCATCGTCGGCACTGTTTTTCTCTCCGGCCAGTCAGACACAACCGATATTCCCTCTCCCTACTTTGGCCGGGTGGATGAAGATGGTACCGCATACATTCCTCTGGCCGGTGGCGAGGTAATCACCATTAACGAGGACGTCGCCTACGCCGGATTTATCCCGAATTGCAACTCCGTGGTAGTCATGCTCACCGACGGCACGCTGTATCTGACTGACCCGGAGCTATCTGAAAAAACAGAAATCGCCACCGACTGCCACGATGTGTTCAGTCTGCGAAAAGACGGCTTCATTTACGAAAATAATAAGGGTATACTTCACCGGGTACTGCTGTCGGATCTCTCCGTAACAGAACTGGGCAAGCGCAAGGACATCGCCGTAACCATCGCAGATGACTCCATCAGTCTTATTTACGCAGACAATGACTACATTTATTCCCTGCCTGCCACAGAAGCCGAAGAATTCAAGCTGAGCAAGTGGTCCAATGCCATAAGATTGAAAGCAGTGTCCAACGACGGTCAGATTGCCGTATGGTGTGAAAAGGATCGTGGCGACACCGGTACCCTTTATATCAGCGAAGGCGACGAGACGAGCAAGCTGGGAGAGGTCAACTATGACGACAACGACACCCACATTGCCTTCAGTAAGGATCAGCTGCTGTGCACCGTTTGCGACTACAGTGTTGACCAGCTCTGGATCAAGGCCAGAGGCGAGGATGCGGTAACCGCCAAGCTTGACGCACCCATTGATTCCTCCACCATCTACACCAACGCCGGTATGCTGAGTGACGTCAATGCCGCCGATGTTACCGCACTGTATGTACGCATTGAGGGTCGCGAACACGCAAACCTTTACCATATTACCATGGATGGTGAACGGGAACGGGTGATCTCCGATATTCAGAATTTTGACCTTGTTGGAAATACCGCCGTATATCTGGACGGGGACAACACCCTGTATTTCGCTACCCTGGAAGGGGATATGCTGTCGGATGAAATGGAGATCGCTCACGATGTTGACCTCTATGAGCTCACCGAAAACGGCAAATATGTATACTATATGAAGGGCTGTGAAGATGATGCCGGTTCCCTGTACTGCTGTGAAACCGGCAAAAACGAACCGGTTCGGGTTGCCGCTGATGTATTCTGTCCCTTCGGTATCCTCATGGTCACCGAGTATTCTCAGGACGGCGCTACGGTTTACTATTTCAAGGACGGGGAATTTGCAGACGCCATCTGCGGCACCCTGATGGGCTGGAATGCCAGGGATGAGGAGTCTTTCAAAATTGCCTCTGATGTGGCCGTATTCTCCGTACAGAGTGTTCACTCCGATGCCATTGACAGCCACGACTTCCTGTTTATGAAGTATCGCTCCACAGATGACTACGATAACGACATTGTAAACTGGATGCACTATGACGGAGAGGAATCCAACAAGCTGGCCACCGATGTCTACAGCGCCAGCACCCCGGATATCCCCGGTTCCATCTACGATGATCTGACGGATGATTCAGACGACAGCGAAGAGGACACAGACGGATTTAAATTCTGACCAATTCTCCTATATAAAAGGACGGCGATGCAACCGCGCATCGCCGTCCTTTTATGTTCAGTTTTGAATCAACCCAGATACTTTGCAACGCTGTCTGCGGCAAAATAACCGGAGTTCACCGCCCATGTCAGCTCAGTGAGGGGGCCGAGAACCCCACGGGTATACCATGTGGACGCCGCATCACCCACCGCATAGAGGCCGTCGATCACGCTGCCATCCTCACGGATAACCTCCACATCCTCGTTGGTCATAACACCGCCGAAGGCACCCTCGGCAAAGCGCTGGCCCAGGAATGCATAGAAGGGACCCTGTACAATGGGATTGGCGGGAGGCGGAGGCGGCAGGCCGGGGCCGTCATCCTTGTCCACATCATCATTTTTGAAGGAGGGGTTCCCCGCCTCATCGTCCTTCATTTCAAAGGGCATCATGGGCTTTCCGGGCTTTTTCAGTTCCTCATTGTATGCTGCAACACTGGCTGTCAGCACCGCAGGATCCATCCCCAGTTTCTCCGCAAGTTCTTCCAGCGTCTCACCGCAGTATGCGGGGCCTTCGCTGCGCAGCTCGAAATCAATCTCCGCCCGGTAGTCCTCATAGGTCATGTTCTTATTGCCCTCTCTGGGATGATCGACAGAATCCCGCAGGTTCTTCTCCACGGTATCCTCCGCAACAATATACCATACCGCATGCTCCGGCAGGGAATCCAGAAGGGTGGTGTCTCCCATGGGACCCATGGGCATTTCCAGCTTATTGCCCCGGAAGTCTACCATCAGGCTGCCAAACCCGGCCATACCACAGCCGGAGGCAGTATAAGGATGATGCACCGGGCCAAACTTGTTCAGTTTGGTCTTTTTCATATTGCACCATGCTCCCAGTGGCTTGGACAGAGTCATGCCGTCGCCGGAGCAGGTAACGGGAGAGAATCGGTGGACAGGATAGCCGCCGTCAAAGAAGTTGGGTTCAAACTCCTTCAGCTTTTCATCGTTGCCGGAGAAACCGCCGGTGGCCATAACCACGGCCTTTGCATGCACCAGTGTCTCACCGCCGGGATCCAGTGGCTTGGACAGAGTCATGCCGTCGCCGGAGCAGGTAACGGGAGAGAATCGGTGGACAGGATAGCCGCCGTCAAAGAAGTTGGGTTCAAACTCCTTCAGCTTTTCATCGTTGCCGGAGAAACCGCCGGTGGCCATAACCACGGCCTTTGCATGCACCAGTGTCTCACCGCCGGGATCCTTTGCCAGAACACCGGAAATACGCCCGGCCTCGTCCTGCAACAGTTCCACAGCCTCATGCTCCGTGTACACCTCTACCCCAAACTCCGGTGCAACCTGCAACAGTTTCCGGATCAGGTAAGTACCGGCCCAGCCGGGGCCGATGGCAGGGTCATGACATTTGAGATTTTCAAACTTCCGGTCAGGATAGTCAATACCGATGGCACCCATGGGGCCACGGCCAATGGCGAAACACTCCCGTGCCTCCTTCTCGTCCAGATCCACCAGCCACTCAAAGAACCGGCCGGTATTCCGGAGCACCTTCTCCACCAGAGAATCCGGCAGACATCCCTGTGCCTCCCGAATGCAGTACTGAAGCAGCTTCTCCGTCTGGTCGGGCACCCCCGCCTCCTCATGCCACCGGTTGTAGCCGGTGAACCAGTTGTGGGCAAAGTTGGTGGAACCGCCACACTTCTTCGCCTTCTCCAGAACAATTACCTTTTTCCCGGTGTTCTGTGCGAAACGAATGGCAGAAACCAGACCGCTTCCGCCTGCGCCGAGTACACAGAGGTCACAGGTCATTTCTCTTCTCTCATGGGGCTGAGGGGGAACCACAGGTGCCTCAGGATCCGCAATAATACTCTGAGGACACAGCTCTGCGCAGGTACCGCAGGAAATACATTTATCAGGATCGATCCAATACTGGCTGCCCTTGAAGGTGATCGCCTCCACGGGACAGTTTGTGGCACAGGTGTGACAGCACACACACCGGTCCATAATTTTAAATGCCATTTGTAACACAACCTTTCCAAGTATAGCACTATTCATTGTAATTCTAAAGGATATTGTTGGAATAGAGTCAAGTCACTCCATGAAAATCTGCACCTGCAACTCCGTCAGTTCGCTGATCCGGGATATGGACGCAAAGGAGGGATCCAGTCCGCACTCCAGAATCGTGTCGTCTGTACGGAAATGGTGTTCCTCGAGGAAACTGGAAAGCCGGGAATAGGCATCCTCGGGCCGGACTTCGTTCCGGTCAAACCGGATGGTTGCATAAAAGCCCACGGGGAATTCCCTTGCCCCCAGAGGCGGGGCCGATCCATAAAGGCCAGGATCCAGAAAAATACCGTTATATTTCAAAACACCTGTCTCCCGGAAATCCTTCAGAGACACCGTTGCACCTAAGCTGTAATCGGTCTGAATGGGACTCATATCCCCCAGCAGCCGTTTCCGCTGTTCCATCAGTTGAAGGGGGAAATCCGGATGGGATACAGGAAGGGGCTTGATTTCCCGGTGGAGGTAGATCCGCAGAGGTTCAAACTTCCGGATCCCGATGGCGTGAGCCTGATCCGGCTGATCCTCCTGAATGTCCAGCAGTCCCCGGATCCGCTGCCGCATTTTTTCCAGTTCCCCGATCTGCGCCTCCAGCTGGGCATCCCGCTGCCGCAGGGTGTCGGAGAACACATTCCCGGCCCGAAGTTCGTCCATGACCTTCTGGATCTCCGGCAGAGAAAATTGCAGGCTGCGCAAAAACAGAATATACTCCAGCTGCCGCAGCTGCACCACAGAATAGTATCTGTAGCCGGTTTCCGGATTGATTACCTCCGGCCGGAACAGCCCGATTTTATCATAATGCCGCAGGGTCTGAACCGTAATATCATAAAGGCTGGCCACCCGACCGATCATCAGCTGGGTATGATGCTCCGGCGGGCGATCCACCGGGGCTTCCGCAGGAGTAAAATCATGCATAAAAACACCTCCAAAACTCTCACCTATAGAATAGAGTTTTTTCGCGGAATTGCAAGAGGGATTCCTTCCCTTTCCGCGCTTTTTGTGAGATGCGTTGAAAACAGCCGAAAAACTTTGTTGTTTGTGTACAAATTATTCTCCCTTGACCTTGCTTCTGGAACATGCTGTACGATTGAGGTCTAAAATAAACAAGGAGGAATAAAAATGACCAAACGTTTGCTTGCTCTGCTGATGGCCGTTGCCATGATTCTGGCGCTGGCTGCCTGCGGCGGCGGAGACTCTGTTGTTTCCGAAGCAGCTGCTCCCTCCGAGAGCACTGTCGAAGCACCTGCTGATGCTCCCGCCACTCTGGAAGAGCCCATTGTGGAAGAACCCACTTCTGAGATGATCCCGGCTGAGCCCGGTGTCACCCCCTATGAGGAGGTTCCCGCTACTGAGCTGCCTCTGGGCGATGGCTCCGAGACCTTTGAGATCTGGATGGGCATCTCCCCTGCTGCCATGAACTACATCACCTCTCTGGCAGAAAACATGACCTATATGGAGATCATGAACCGCACCGGCGTAAACATGAGCTTCATCCACTTCCATCCCGACACCCAGACAGAACAGTTCAACCTGATCTGCGCATCCGGTGACTATCCCGACGTTATGAACGGCGTTGCCAACCAGTACACCGGCGGTGCTGATAAGGGCATCGAGGACGAAGTATTCATCGACCTGGCTGAGTACCTGGAGGAATATGCACCTCACTACTATTCTCTGGTTCACTCCGACGCAAAACTCTATGACGAGGTAACCACCCCCGATGGTGCTGTTGTTGGCTTCTACAGCCTGTACAACGAGGCCCGTCTGAACGACATGGGCTATATCATCCGTCAGGACTGGCTCAACGATCTGTCCATGGACAAGCCCACCACCATCGACGAGCTCCATGATGTTCTCTCTGCTTTCAAGAATGAGAAGGGCGCTACCGATGCTCTGTTTATCCCCGCTACCGGTGTTTCCGACTACTTCGCTCCCGCCTTTGGTGTTGGCAGCGGCATGTATGTGGAAGACGGCGTTATGAAGTACGGTCCTCTTGAAGAGGGCTTCAAGGAATACCTCCAGACCATGGCGCAGTGGTTCTCCGAGGATCTCATTTACCATGATTTCGCCTTCTACGGCGAGCAGCTGGCATTCCGTGACAACGGCATGATCGGTGCCGGTCAGGTTGCCTGCTTCTACTCCGAGACCGGCG
>CAZFGL010000081.1:0-10087 GCA_964518645.1 uncultured Oscillospiraceae bacterium
GCGGCCATGATTCGGGAGGAGAGCCAATATCCAACGCTCCTTACAGCGGCAAAACCGGCGGAGATTCTGTTTCTTCCGGAGGAAGTTCTGACATGGTATATGCAGAGAAATCCGGTGCTGACAGAGAATTATATTGCGTTCTTATCGGAACGGATCCGGTTCTTGAATACGATTATAGCCACCCTCACAGCAGGAACCAGCGAACAGAAGCTGGCGGTATATCTGCTGGAATATGGGGATGTGGCTGCCTCCATGACTGGTCTGAGCCAGACGCTGAATATGGGCAGAGCGACCCTGTACCGGGGCCTGAGTGAGCTGGAGCGCCGTGGGCTGATCGAATGGGGTAATAAATCGGTTCGGGTGCTCGATCTGGACGGACTGGGGAAATTTGTGAAATAAAAGAGTTGCCGGATGTTTGTCCGGCAACTCTTATTATTATTCGGAGCGTAATGTCGCGGAAGCGATAATGTGCTTCCCAAGCATTTTGAAATCCCGGATGGTGGGGTCAAAGAAGCCCATGTTGTACAGGCCGATGACCATCATACAGAGGATGGGGCAGAGGATCATACCCAGAACTCCGCCGATTTTCATGCCGACATAAATGGTCACAAGGGAGAGCAGGGGACTCATACCGGTGTGATTACCCACGATCTTCGGTTCTGCCAGCTTCCGGAACAGGAACAGCACCAGTGACAGCGCCAGCAGGAAAATGGTTTTTGTGTAATCCCCCCAAAGCAGGGTTACGATGGCCCAGGGGATGATAACGGTACCGCTTCCGAAGAAGGGAATAATGTCGATGATGGCACTGCCAATGGCGATCAGCAGGGAATAGCTCTGGCCATAGATAGTAAGGGCGATGAAAATGATCAGTCCAACAATGCTGGAGAGAATGATCTGTGCTTTCATGTATCCAAACATGGCAGAGTTCATGGCTTCCTTGATGTTGCCCATGTGGGGGTGGATAATATCCGGAACCAGCTTTCTGAGCTTCGCCTGAATCTGAGGATAGTCAGAGGTCATGAAGTAGGCGCCGATGATAAAGAACAATAGAGATACTACGAAGCTTGCAATACTGGAGGCGACACTGCCCACACCGGACACGATGGTGGGGGCCCAGGAAGAAATCTTTTCCGTAAGCCAGGAGACGGCACTTTGCAAAAGATTGATAAAGTAGGTCTCAAGCTCCGAAGAGGTGAGATGAAAGTCACTGTTGAGAAATTCAGAGATTTTGTTCAGGGTTGCAGTCATGGACTGCTGAATGCTGCTCCAGCTTCCGATCAAATCACTGATCTGATTGAAGAGGTAATAGCCCACATATCCCAATATCCCGGTCAGACCGAGGATCAGGATCAGAATGAAAAAGATAGACCAGAAGTTCCAGGCTTTTCCCATGCGTTTTGACAGCTTCCTGACCAGCGGTGCCAGCATGGATGCAACGATAAACGCAAGGACAAAGGGGAGAAACAGATCCAGTGCAGGGGGAAGCACCAGCGTGCAGAATAGCAATACCGCAATAATCAAAAGAATACGCAGAGAGATCCGCAGTATGAGTTTGCGTACCACGATTCCTGGAAGTTCGTTCATATAACCACCTCTTTCCCGTCCATTGTACCATATATGGATAGAAAAGTAATTGCCAAATTATTAATTTTTTCTTTTTTTCTTTCTATAAAATCGTGAAAAAACAGTTGACAAACAGAGAAGCAGGGAGTATAATACTCAAGCAATCAGCAATATGCGCGAGTGGTGGAATTGGCAGACTCGCTAGATTCAGGTTCTAGTGTGCATTACGCACGTGCGGGTTCAAGTCCCGCCTCGCGCACCAGCAAAGTTCTTGAAAACCTTGTGTTTTCAAGAACTTTTTCTTTTTTCTGATGCCCTTGACCCTTATTTTTACCCTTTAAGCGGTGGTAACGCTTTTGATGTATTGGTCCATACGAGACGCACTGGACTTCTTCATACCAGATGTCACACGGGCATAGGTATCCAGCGTAAAGGCTGCCGTGTGGTGACCCAGATTTTCCTGGACTGTTTTTATATCGTCCCCGGATTTCAAACTGTTCACGGCGAATGTATGACGGAGATCATGGGAACAACAATAGACACAGAATTTGCGCCACCCAATTGGAACTTGTGTTTCGGAAATATATCCATCATCCTGCAGCCGATAAAGGACAGGGGATAGGGAACCAATCTGAATGGTGATAACACCGCCGCTACGCTCTGAAATGGTCTGGACAAGCTGATAGCCATACAGATCCGATTCACTTAGCAACGACAACGCAATCATTTCGAGGGTTCCATTCCGAAAATAATCTCGTTTTCCCATAAGCGTTTCCACCAACAATACGTATATGATGGTTGGCTGCAAAGCTTTGTTGATTACTATGATGCACGCGTTAACTTAGGATGCCCCTTGACCCTCGTTGGTTACCCGTCTGAAGGAGCTGACGGTCCGTGTGCAATGGCACTAACAAGCTTTGGCATATCTACTACGACAGAACATCCCGATGCTTGCTGGGACTTTCTAAAACTTATGCTTACGGAAGATAATCAAGAAAAAATCTGGGGAAACTGGGGTTTCCCGATCTCAAGAGAAGTCCTCAGCAAAGAACTGTATAGTGCAACCTTAGATGGAAGTGATCCAGAATCGCTCTTATATCAATGGTACGGAGATGCAGGTAAAGAAAAGACACCTCTTAATACAGAAGAAACAGATTATCTACTTCAAGTAATAGAAGATATATCCTCTGCAAGACTTCGATATGAGGACGTGACGAACATTATTCTATCAGAAGCTCAAGCGTATTTTAATGAAGACAAAACCGAAGAAGAAGCCACCAAAATCATTCAAAACCGCGTTTCCATCTTCCTCTCCGAGCAGCAATAAAGCACAGCCTATCTCATACTTGTGGTGGCCTGTTTGACTACATTACTTGAAAATTGTGGTAAGATGATTATACTTTCCTGAATGCTTGGATGAAAAGAATCCTTGTCAGATTTATGTGAAGGCAGTGCCCAGTGACAAGTGAATCAGGCGCAGACAGAATAAACGCTCACGCTTTTTACCGCAATATCGGCTATGAAGCGAAAAAAGCAGATTCGGTTTTTGAAGGAATTTTGGAAGAATCATAAGTGACAGGCTTTGCGTTGAAAAGAAAGAGGTAAATATGGCTCGTGAAGAAAAGACGATACTGACCAATATGTGCATGGTCTACGATGATAAAGGAAATGTTCTGGTGCAGGATCGCATTGATTCCCAATGGCCTGGTATTACATTTCCGGGCGGTCATGTGGAGCATGGAGAGTCCTTTGTGGCTTCGGTGATTCGTGAGGTAAAGGAAGAAACCGGGCTGGATATTCAGAAGCCCATTCTCTGCGGCATCAAGCAATGGTATGCCAAGGAAGATGTGCGGTATGTGGTTCTGTTTTTCAAGACCAACCGGTTTTCCGGCACGCTCCGTCCCTCAGATGAGGGGGAAGTATACTGGATGCCAAAAGATGAGCTGCTGGAGTGCAAGCTGGCAAGTGATATGGACGAAATGTTTGAGATTTTTGAATCCGATGACCTGACCGAGTTTTATTACTATTACAATGAGGACGGCAGCTGGGGACATACGGTACTTTGAGGACGTGTTGATTATTCAATGTCATCTACCGCTGGTTATCCCTTAAACCAGCGATGAGATAATTATATTTGTGAAAGGGAATGTTGTGTTATGAAAAATCTTGTACGCACACACGAAACAGGGAGGGGTGAATTATAAGGTCCTCCCACCGGACGGACGACAATTATGACAGAGTTTCACTTTGAAGAAATCCCAATTCACAACTGGCCGCATATGACAGCCTTAGCAAGAAATAAAATTCAGCAAGCCATTTTTCATTGCGACTGGCGAGCAGCAAAGTACCTGGCATATCTTCTCAAAGAAAAGCGCTTGACTGAATATGTGGGAGAAGGAACACTATATCTTCTGTGGTTTGGTACCCAGCTTGCCGGATTCATTATTCTGGCAGAGAAAGATGGCATTACCGATCCTGCCCAAACGCCGTGGTTCAGCTTTCTATTCGTTGCGCCTGAGTTTCGTGGTCATCGTTTGGGAAAGCGTCTCATTGACCACGCCTGTAATTGTGCGAAAGGAAACGGGCATCGCCAGGTGTTTCTCTATACCGATCATGTGGATCTGTATGAAAAATATGACTTTACATATCTGGAATCCAAAGAAGATAATTGGGGCGATATGAGTCGCATATATGTTCGGATATTGTAAAAACAGCAGAGTATAACTAAGACTGAGATGTAACTCCCCCGGCGGTGGACAAATGTCATCGCCGGGGGAGTTTTACTATGCCAGAAAAAAGCGTTGTTTATTTAAAAATTGCTGATGTTTGTACCTGAGATGATTGTAATCAGAATTTTCCGCCGCTGGAGCCACCGAATCCATCAGAATCAGTGGAGGATCCACCGGAGCTGCTTGATTTTTCAATTTTTCGTCTGTTTCGCTCCCGGCGGATGAAAATATCCCGGGAATCTGTCAGATCAAAGCTGTTTTTGTCCATATAATCACCGGCAGCAACAGCCTGTCTGGCGGTTTTCATCTGGGCCTTGAAGATCATGCAGACAACAAAGGCGATCAGCAGGGGCGGGAGAATGATAATGAAAATCTGAACGGGGCCGAAAATGGATTCACCGGGCAGATGGGTGCCCTTGTCAAAGGCCTCACCCTGATCGTAGAGATCAAGATATGTACTGCAAGTATCGAGATAGCAGTCAAAGGCCTTGTAATAATCGCCCTCAGACAGATAGGGGACGACCTGTTCCTCCAGCTTTTCTACGCCGTAATCGGTAAATGCCAGCACACCGGGGCCATACTCAGAGGTGTTCTGGGGATTCCGGCCATAGGTGATGGTCACATAGTCCCGGGTGTCCATGGAGATCATGAAAAGCACGCCGTTGCGGAAGTCGCCACTGCCCAGATTGTGCTCGTTGTAATAGGCTTTTGCAAATTCCCGCGGCTTGGCACCGTTCATGGTGGGGACGGTGAGAATATAGAGGTCACAGCCGTGGCGTTCGGAGATTTTCCGTGCTTTGCTCTCAAGCCGGAGAAGCTGTGTGTCATCCAGCAGATCAGCCTCGTCAAGAATCAGCTGTGCATCGGTATTGTTTGCCGGTGCAGCTTCTGCTGTGGGGGCTTCCGTTTCGGCATGGGCTTCCTCCGGTACCTCTGCGGGTGTCTCCGTCGGTGCTTCAGAAGGAGTCTCAGAGGGGACAGGGGAGGGGGCTGCTTCTTCGGCGGTCACTTCAGGTGTTTCCGGTGTTACAGCCGGTGCTTCCGGGGGGGTGGCGGGGGATACAGCCGGTTCGGCCACAGGTGCGGCAGGGGCTGTGGATGCTTCAATCAGCATCATGGTCATGTTCCCGAGGAAGGTATCCACCGCATTGGCGCAAACCTCTCCGGCCTCGTCATAACTCAGAGGGGTGTACTGGAGCAGGAGCAGATCCAGCATGTCATACAGATTGCTTCCGCCGGTGCCCAGCATCATATCGGTACCGGTGCCTCCGGTGTAAATGATATAATCCTGAATCTCCACGTTGTATCCGTCTCCGGTGGCATAGATCATTAACAGGGCGCCGTCATCATTGTCGCCGTAGCCGTATTCATACTTGTCGTAGAAGATCTGGGCATATTCCTCCAGAGTGTACCCCTCAAGGTCATCCACAATGTCCACCCGAAGGCCAAAGGAATACTGGGTTTCCAGCAGGGGGAGGGTCACGGTACCCTGTTCTTCCAGACGCTGATTGTCCAGACCGTCCATGGCCATGTATACATTCCCGTGATCCACGAAGGCAAAGGTGGGGATGGTAAGTGCAAGAACAAGGAGCAGCAGAATTGCTGCAATGGATATATGTTTCTTCATCTTTGCCACCTCCTTATCGTCCAATCAGGTATATGACGGCTGTAGTGAGCGCCATAAGCGGAACTGCGATCCCGGCCATCCAGGCTGCGAACCGGCCTTTGGATACCGGCAGATCACCGATGAGCTTGCCGGTCTGACCGTTCATGGCGAAGAGATAGTCCTTTCCTTGCCACTTGGTGTGGAGCATCCACACCGGAAGAAGGGCGTATTTGGTGTTTACCTCTCGGCAGCCGATGTTCTTGTTGGTCACTGTCTTTGCGGTGTAGCCATTCATGGTGCCCAGCAGCATCCCTTCCAGAGAGTTTTTCATCCGGTCAGTGGCACGGTTCTGGCTCGCCTTGGCATCCACGTCGTATTTCTCGGCCAGAAATCCGGGAAGATAGGCGGTGGAGAAATCTGTCATTTCGCCGTAGTCGTATGGCTCAATAGAGTCCATATGGTTGTCCGGCATTTTTGTGGAGCCATCCACCGGGATCCGCTGGAAGGACACATTGCCTGCTCGCTCTGCCCGGAAATGCTCCGTTTCTGTGATCTCATAATCTCCTTCTGTCCAGCTACGGACAAGCTCACAGTTGGCGGAGATCCGTCCCTGTGCAATGCCGTCATAGAGCCAGAAGGGGACATAGACACCCTGCAGTTCGGTGATGTGATTTTCTTTGGAAAAAACCTTGGGGAGCAGTTTTTTGCCCTTGTAGTATTTTTTCAAAGCGGCTACCGCATCGTCCTTGTTGAGCTTAAAGGGAATGATATAATCCGGCTTCAGTGTTCCACTGAAGTTCCCCGGCACTACGGTGGGGTTACCACAGTAGGGGCAGGAGGTTGCTGCGGTGGTTGTATCGCAGACCAGCTCCGCACCGCAGGAGGGACAGCTGTAGGCACGCATTCCCTCAGGTGTCCAGGAATAATCCTCCTGACCGGCTTCTTCGGCTTCCTGAAAGGCAGCTTCGGCCTTTGCTTCTTTTGTTTCATACAATGCTTCGATTTCTGCGGGGCTGTAGGTGCTGCCACAGTAATCGCACTGCAAAGCGCCGGTTTCGCCTGAGAAATGCAGCGGCCCTGTACAGGCAGGGCATTGATAGTTTACAGTCTGTGCTGGCATTCCATGCACTCCTCTCTTTGAAAGGTTGGAACCGCCGGAGCGGTTCCAACCAGAATTCTTTTACGGAAGCTCCAATACGGTGCCAACCTCACCGGTGACGGCAAAGCCCTCGAGCAGGAAGGCGATCGGGGAACCGGTGTCATGAATCTTATAGCACATGGAGATGGTAATACTCTCACCGGGTTCGACGTCTGCGGAGTAGTTGTTATCGGTATCAATATCTTTCTCAGTGAATCCGGACACCAGCGTTACGCCGTCCTGCATGACGGTCACAGAGGTCAGATCCCAGAGAGAGGTTGCTTCCTCACCGTTGTTGGTGAAGTCGATGAATATACGAACCATGTCTTCACCGGTCCAGCTCTTGGCCAGTTCCAGATCCCGGATGGTTACGTCGTAGGCATCACCAAATGTGCCGGAGGCACTCAGACCCTCAACCAGAACGCTGCTGTCACAGGGGGTAAAGGAGAAGGTATCGGCAGGAGCGCCGGGCAGGTTTGCGGGATCAATGGTAACAACAAGGGCCTCATCAACGGAGTACTCATAAAGCTTAAACTCTACTACGCCACCGTCGGGCTTGAAAACGAATTCCTGGGTTACACGAACGGTGCATCCGGGCAGGATCGACTGAGAGTGGGTGTTGGATTCCGGCAAATCGTAATCCGCATATGCGTCCACAAGTTCGTAGCCATCCTGGAAAGCGTCACAGTACAGGGCGCCGAGGAAGGAATAGCGGAAATCATTGTTGTTGGTGAAGTCCATATAGATGCGGATAGCCGTTTGGCCGTCCTCGTCGGTATACTGATCTGCACCCACAACCTCTATGTGGTAGTCCCCAATATCAAGGGATACAGGGAGCGCATCTCCTGCACCGGTGTTGTTACTTGCGACAGGGGCCTCGCCGGCAGCGGTGGAGGTGTTCCCCTCACTGCGGATAAAGGTCATTTCAAGACCCTCAGCAGAGATGGTGATCATATCCCCATCCAGGGTGTAAGTCATGGATTCACCTTCCGCGGTCAGCAGACCATCGCCCCAGGTGAAATTCTGGATTTCCCCATCCAGGCAGAGGCAACCGGTGTTGTCCTCGTTGAGCTGAAGATAATTGTCGGTGTTCATACCTTCCAGATCCTCTGCGGTGAAGGATTCACCGTCGATCTGGGCGGAGTGGAATGCATAGTAGCCCACTTCGGCCGGGGTGTTCACGGGGATTTCTCTGCCTTCCTGCACAAAGAACATATGGAGCTCCATGATCTCAATGTCAAGAATGCCATCTTTCAGGGTACCGACAGCGGTTTCGCCCTCAATCTCAATGGTGATATTTTCCCCATCCAGGGTGTACTTCATGGAATCGCTTTCACCTTCGACGCTCATGTTGCCCTTGCCACCCTGCTTCAGTTCCACGGTGGACTCCTCGGACAGTACTTCGTCAGCGGACATTTCATAGCCCATCATCTCAACTGCGTAGCAGGTGTAAACGCCCAGCAGTTCTTCGTCATAGGTGGGGCCACCACAGGCAGCAAGTCCCAACAGCAGTGCTGCTGTCAGCAGCAGTGCTGTGATTTTCTTGAATCTTTTCATGTTATGGTTCCTTTCGTAATTAGCTCATTGCACTGCCACAGTATTCGCAGCAGCCGTTGGCGTCAGGAATGGTGGTGGCACCGCAGTACGGGCAGGTTGCTGCGGTTTTGGGGGCAGCAGCTTCTGCAACCTCTCTGCGAACCTGGGTGCGGATGGAGGTGAGGGCACGCTTGATCTCCCGGCCCATACGCTCGTAGTCCTGATACTCCATGCTCCGCTTGCCGGGGGTCACCCCAAAGCTGGGCTGACCGGTGTAGGGGACTTCCACGTCACTGGAATTGAGCTTGAAGCGGATCTCATCGAAGTAGGGGTGGTTGACCCGGATGACCACATAAAAGTTGTAATGATACACATAGCGGGGCGGATTATAGCTCACACGCTTGGTGTTGCCCTCCTTATCCGTGATCTCCCGCATTTCCTCCTGACGGTTCTCATTAATATCCAGATCACAGCCGGTGACCTGAGAGAATTTCAGCACATCCGGATTTGCCTCCTCCAGATTGCTGGCAGAGGTGACCATAAACAGCTGCTGATCCTCGTCAATGAGCACATTGGTGCGATCTCCGTAGCTCAGCGTGGTATTGAACCGGCGAACTTCCTCCCGGTTCTGTTCACGATACTCCAGCTGACCCTTGATCTCTTCCACGGTGGAGTGACGACGTTCGTTGAACCAGGGGGACAACTTTCCGGCGCATGCCTTACAGCAGTTGCCGTCCTCCAGCTTCTTGTTGCCTAAAAGACCGATCTCGCCACCGCAGATGTCACAAACCTTTTTTTCAAACAGTTTTCCAAACAGACCCATGGTGTGTTCCTCACTTTCTATGTGAATGATTACTGTACATCGCTTTCGTTAAAGGGATCTCCGCACTCGGGGCAGAACTTGGGGGGATTCTTCGGATCTTCCGGTTCCCATCCGCACTTGTCACACTTGTAAAGGGGAGCAGCTTCGGGCTTTTTTGCGCCACACTCGGGGCAGAACTTACCCTTGTTTACTGCACCGCAGGAACAGGTCCATCCTTCAGGCTTGGGATCGGGACGCTTGGTGCCACACTCGGGGCAGAATTTTCCGGTAACGGTAGCACCGCAGGAGCACTGCCATGCGTCAGCAGCGGGCTTGGGCTCGGGCTTCTTTGCACCGCACTCAGGGCAGAATTTACCGGTAGCCATATTTCCGCAGGAGCACTGCCAACTGTCAGCGGCAGGCTGGGGGGCAGGAGCCGGAGCGGGTTGCTGCATCTGAGCCTGCTGCATCTGAGCCTGCTGCATCTGAGCCTGCTGCATCTGAGCCTGCTGCTGCATCTGGAAGAGACTCTGGGCGTTCATGCCACCCATGTTTCCGGCCATGTTCATACCCATAAAGGCCATGGCGGGGCCGGCACCGGTGTTGGCGGCAGCAGCTTCCATTGCATTGCCCTGTGCTTCCACAAGCCGTGCGGCAGCTCTGCCGGGATCGGAAAGCCGGGCCTCCTTGCCCATCTGCATCTGCTGCTTCCG
>CAZFGL010000082.1:0-10005 GCA_964518645.1 uncultured Oscillospiraceae bacterium
ATACCCGTGCCCTGACCGGGATGGATATGGGTGCCTCTCTGACGAACCAGAATGTTGCCGGCTTCGACCATCTGGCCGTCGGCACGCTTAACACCAAGGCGCTTGGACTCGGAGTCACGGCCGTTCTTGGTGGAACCGCCGCCCTTATGATGCGCGAAGAACTGAATGCCAATCTTAAGCATGATTACACCTCCAAAACAGTTAGATGTTCAGGATATTCTCGTTGAAGCTCCTTCATACAAAGGAGAAATCCCGTTAACGCACCCTGACAGCCCTCGTGACTGCCGGAGGGAAGCGTAAGAGAAATACGGGCGCCCTGATTTTTCACGGTGACCTCAGCGCCGGTGTGATAAACATCATTTATGATGCACTCCACAAGGGTGACGCTGGAGGAAACTGCGGCGCAGACGATGTCCTCGCCGGCGGGGGCGTACCCGCTGTGACCTTGACAGACAAATCCTGAAAGCCTGTCTCCGTCACGATAAAACCGAATGGTTGTCATCAGAAGGAAATCTTTTCGATCTGAACTGCAGTGTAGGGCTGTCTGTGACCCTTACGGGAAGCGCTGCCCTTCTTGGGACGGTACTTGAAGACCATGATCTTCTTGCCTTTGCCGTTACGAACGACCTTGGCCTCGACCTTTGCGCCCTCGATAGCGGGAGTGCCGAACTTGCTGTTCTCGCCGTCGATGATAGCCAGAACCTGATCGAACACAACTGCCTCACCAGCCTCAACGTTCAGCTTCTCAACGTATACCAGCTGACCTTCGGAAACGGTGTACTGCTTGCCACAAGTGTTAATGATTGCCTGCATGTGCTTTGCACCTGCCTTTATAATAGTCTCGCTCTGGAGGCGATGCCCGAAAATGGGCATACTTATTCCGGCCTCTTCGACGCGGCCTAAAGATTATAGCATGGCTGGAAGGGGGTTGTCAAGAAAAAATCCCTTGTTTTTTAGGAAAAATCTTCATCATCCAGGGCGTCGTCATCGTCGCAGTCGTGATCGCCCATGATCTCGCCCACACGCATCCGCCGGGAGAGCTTCATTTCCTCCACAGCCTGATGGATCAGTTCCTTGGTCTCCCGGGGAGCCTTGATGTTTTTCAGTTCCAGCACGGGAAGTGTGCGGTCGGAGGACTGAATGGTGATAGTGCCCACACCGAAAATGCGCTGTCCCAAGGTGATGGACAGGGAGATGTCCCGCACACGATAGAGCAGGATCTCTTCGCACCGGGTATTGAGCAGACCGGTTTCCAGAAAAAGCCGATCCTCGCTGAGCGCGTACCGGGTGAAGCCCAGGGGCATACCGAGAAAACGCTTCCGGTCAGCCCAGATGTATTCGATGCTTGCCATAGTATTATGACTCCTTTCCTTGTTGAACTGCCGGAGAAGTGATACCTCTGTGGCAGCGAATGATTACAAATATCAGGGTGATACCGTAGATGGCAGCGACCAGCTGCATGGAAAGAATGGGGAGACCGCCGAAAAGATAGGCGCTGTACACCAGAAAGCCGCCGAAGAGGATCACCAGCGCCACAGGCCACCGTTGGGGCTTTCCGGCTACGTACACAATGGAGAGCATTTCCGCCAGATAAAAATAACGTTCGTGCATTCTGGGCAGGCACCAGGGAATCAGCAGACAGAAAATGAAGGCCAGTTCCATCAGACGTTCCACGTTCAGCACCTCATATTTTTTCAGGAACACAAACAGGGTCAGCAGGGTCCCCAGCACTGCCAGCAGTACCGGTGCTGCGGAAAGCTCATAGAAGTATTCGTTGGGGATCAGGCTCCAGAAAGAGGGGGCGTTCAGGGATAGATAGGGATAGGCGTTTGTCTGATTAAAGTAAATAGAGAAGGTATCATAGAAGCTTCGGCCACTGAGCAGTGCCGGGACCATGGCACCCAGAAATCCTGCGGGGAACAGGGGCAGATGCTTCAGGGAAACCCTGTTTGTAACCAGCAGGAAGGCCACAATGGGGAGGATGAATACCGTCTGAAGCTTGAATGCCAGCCCCAGAGAAAAAAGGATCATGGAAGCGGCAGGACGTCTGGTAAGTCCAAAATACAGTCCCAGCAGGGCAAAGGCACCATAGACGCTGTCACACTGTCCCCAGTAGCCGCTGTTGAGCCAGGTGGTGGGGGCAAACAGGGCCGCAGCGAAGGCAAGAAGGACAGGAAGATCCTTTTTGGACACAAGGGTGGCAAGCTTACCCACTGCAAGGGCAGCCAGCAGATCAGCCAGAACAGAGAACAGCTTGATGCAGTAAAGATCATAGAAGGGGAGTCGGGAGATCAGCAGGATCACATACAGATAGGGCATATTATAGTCCCCGATGGGGGTGGAGAGTGCCTCTCGAATGGTCATCCCACGCATGGTTTCTGTCCATCCGGAGAGAAAGGAAACATAGTCCCCGGAGATGTGATCGAACAGGCTCAGCCTGAGGCACAGGGCAAAAAGCACCATTGCCATAGCACAGAGGGTGTTTTCGGTGTTCCGGAACATGGGATGCCACCACAGCAGCCAGCAGCCTATGACCCCATAGGCAAAAATAATGCACAGGGCAAACAGCCGGCTGGCGGGATCCCCCTCCAGAGAGGAAAGTGCCATGAACGCCCCCAGTGCTACGCCACAGATGGCCGCCACCAGATAAATCATCTTATAAAGTCGCTCCTGAGATAGAGACAAAAAATCACCGCCATGATAGAATAAATAACATAAGATGATTATAACAGAAATCAAAAGCCATGAAAAGGGTTTTTCCTGATTTCGGTACAGAGGACAGTAAAAAATGGCGCCTTTCAGCGCCATTTTTATAAGTCAGGCTTATTCGAGGCCGGGTTCCTGGGGACAGGTGTCGATGTATACGTTTTCTGCTTCTTCCAGTGCGGATGAAAGAATACTCAGCGCATCCAGTGTCTGCTGGTTTTGCAGGAGTGCGCCGGAGAGTACGTCAACGGCTTTGCTGACATTTTTACAGAGAATGGTGTACATGGTTTTATAATCCGTCATAATTGATTCCTCCTGAAAACGATATGCAACCAAACGGTAGCATGCATGAACATATTATGACACCAAATGATAGCATAAATCAAGAGGTGAATATGATGTTTTTTCAGCGTCTGGAGGATATGCGGATCGACCGCGATTTATCCCAGAGCGACGTGGCACGGATCCTGGGCTGCCAGCGTGAGGTGTACCGGCGTTATGAGAAAGGAACACGAACCATTCCTGTGGACTTCCTGATTAAGCTGGCCGATTATTATAACGTCAGCATAGACTACCTGGTTGGACGAACAAAGAATAAGGCAAAATACTGAATGGACGGCCTGAGGCTCCCGGGAGCCCGGGCTGTAAGTGAATCATCACCCCGACAGGGACGGCATGGAGGAGTCTGTGCCGTCCCCGTTCTGCTGTGTTCGGGCAGAGAATAAAAATAAGTAAAAACCTATTAATAAGATAATTATTATCGTATATTATAATTGGACAAAATGAAAATCTGCTGATAAGATGAGGTCAGAAATCATAAGGAGCGTGACCCCAATGTTGAAAAAAATGACCGCACTGCTGCTGTGCCTGTGTATGCTTTTTTCTCTGGTAGCCTGCGGAAGTGAAAATGAAGAAGTATCTGCCAGCATCCCTGTGAGCAGTGCAGCCACCTCTGAGCCTGTGGAAGCGGAAGCACCTGTGGAAGAGGGCTCCGTCGCAGAAGCAGCAGAAGCAGCAGAAGCTCCGGCACAGCTGGAAGCGGCTGAGATCCAGGTGTTTATCGCTGCGTCTCTGAACTCCGCCTTCGAGGAGATTATTGCCCTGTATCAGGAGCAGCAGCCCAATGTGACCATCGCAATTAACGCAGATTCCTCCGGTACCCTGCAACAGCAGATCCAGGAGGGCTATGCCTGTGATATTTTCTTCTCCGCCGGTAAGAAGCAGATGACCACCCTGGAAGGGGATGGCTTTGTAATCGAGGGAACCAATACGGAACTGCTGGAAAACCAGCTGTGTCTGGTTACCTATCCCGGCAGTGGCACCGCAGTGACCGGCTTTGACAGCATGGACAAGGCTGGAAGTGTGGCACTGGCAGACGGTTCTGTGCCTGTGGGAAAATATACCCGTACCGCACTGATGAATCTGGGGATTCTGGAGGAGACGGAGGATCCCTCTTCCTATACCACCCAGCAGGTTTCCGAGGCTCTGGGTGGCGTTGAGATCAACGAATGCAGCAACGTGAGCAAGGTTGCACAGGCGGTTATGGAAGGCGCCAACGAGGTCGGTACCGTTTATTATTCCGATTACTATGATTATCAGGATAAGCTGGAAATTCTGGCGCAGGACGACGGCACCCTCACCGGCCCCATCATTTACCCTGTGGGACGGATCGTCAATAAGGAGGCAACTGAGGCACAGACTGCTGCGGCAGATGACTTCTTTGCATTCCTTCAGGCAGAGCCTGTGCTCAATATTTTCAGAGACTACTGCATGATCGTGCGCTGATTGTATATTCCCGTAAAATATGATAGGATTAAGACCTGCCAGCGCTGCTTCGGCAGGTCTTTTCCGGCGCAATGCGCCAGATCGGAGGAATAAAATGAACCAGATCGTTGAAATAATCCGGGGACTGGATTGGAGTCCCCTCTGGATTTCTCTGAAAACCGGTGTGGTGGCAACCATACTGTGCTTCTTCCTGGGCATATTTGCGGCCCGTCAGGTGCTGAAGCTGGGGCATCGGGGCAGAAGCATTCTGGATGGGATCCTGACACTGCCCATGGTGCTGGCCCCCACTGTGTCCGGCTTCTTTCTGCTGCTGCTGTTTTCTCTGCGCCGTCCCGTGGGGGCATTTCTGTATGAACAGCTGGGGGTTAAGGTGGTTCAGACGTGGCTGGGCTGTGTGCTGGCCGCATCCATTATTGCATTTCCACTGATGTACCGGAATGCCCGGGCTGCCTTTGAACAGATAGATCCGGATCTGGTGTTTGCAGCCCGTACACTGGGTATGTCAGAGCGGGAGATCTTCTGGCGGGTGGTAATGCCTGTTGCCCGCCCCGGGATTCTATCCGGAACCATCCTCACCTTTGCACGGGCGCTGGGAGAATACGGTGCTACGTCCATGCTGGCGGGGAATATTGCGGGAAAAACCGGAACCATTTCCCAGAAAATCGCCATGGTCATTCAAAACGGTGACTACCTGACGGCGGGGATCTGGGTGGCGATCATGCTCCTGATCGCATTTGTGATTGTGCTGGGGGTCAATCTGGCCGCAGGCAATAAAAACGGGAAGAGGTGGTAAGGGGTGCTGGAAGTATCCATCAAAAAACGTCTGGGGGATTTTTCTCTGGATGTGGAATTCTGCTCAGAGACCGGGGTGCTGGCGCTCCTTGGTGCCTCCGGCTGTGGAAAAAGCATGACCCTGCGCTGTATTGCGGGGATTGAAAAGCCGGATTCCGGCAGAATCGTGCTGGACGGCGTAACCCTGTTCGATTCTGAAAAAAAGATCGATCTGCCTCCTCAGAAACGGCAGGTGGGATTGCTGTTCCAGAGCTATGCCCTGTTTCCCAATATGACCGTGGAGGAGAATATCCGCTGCGGTATCCGGGCGAAGGGGGAAAATCAGGATGAACTGATCCGGGAATATATCCGGAAATTCCATTTGGAGGGGCTGGAAAAGCACCTGCCCGGACAGCTCTCCGGGGGGCAGAAGCAGCGGTGTGCGCTGGCCAGAATGCTGATCGGTGCGCCGGGACTGATTATGCTGGATGAGCCATTTTCCGCGCTGGATTCCCACCTGCGTTGGGAGCTGGAGCGGGAGCTGCTGGGAATCCTTCGGGATTATTCCGGTACAGTACTGCTGGTGTCCCATGACCGGGATGAGGTGTACCGGATCGCAGACAATATTGCAGTGTATGACAGCGGCAGAATCGACCGGCTGGAGGAGAAATGGACCCTGTTCCGGGATCCGCAGACCTGTACTGCCGCAGCCCTGACCGGGTGCAAGAATATTGCCCCCGCCAAAGTGGAGGCGGATACGATTCTGGTGGAACAGTGGGGACTGAAGCTGAAAGCCCACGATCCGGATGCGGACACCAGATTCCTTGGGATCCGGGCCAGAAAGCTGGTTCCGGCGGAGGAGCCGGGGGGAAACATATTCTCCTATGAGATTTTGGAGGAGATCCCCGGTGCTTTTTCGGACATACTGATGATACGGTTGGAAGAGGGGCAGGAACCTCTCCGCTGGGAGATGACCAAGGAGGCCCGCAACCGGATCCGGCAGGGGGCGCATATGGTGCATATCCCACGGGATGCGGTGCTGTATTTGAGAAAATAAAAAACAGCTGTCACAGAATGATTTTAGGTCATTTTGTGACAGCTGTCTGTTTTCTGTTATCCCCAGACCTCTTCTGCGATCTCACGCACCAGGGCGAGTTTTGCCCATTGCTGTTCCTCGGTAAGCTTGTTTCCAATCTCACAGGAAGCAAAGCCACACTGGGGACTGAGGTACAGCCTGTCCAGAGGGATGAATTTTTCTGCCTCGTGGATGCGGGAAATTACCTGTGCCTTGTCCTCCAGAACGGGGGACTTTGATGTGATAAGCCCCAGCACCACTTTTTTATCTCCGGAGACGAAACGAAGGGGTTCAAAACCACCGGAGCGTGCATCGTCAAATTCCAGATAGAACGTACTGACATTTTCTTCAGCAAAGAGGTGTTTTGCCACAGGTTCATACCCGCCGGAGGAGGCCCATGTGGAGTGATAGTTTCCACGGCAGATGTGGGTAGTCAGAACCAGATCATCGGGCTTCCCCTGAATGGCCAGATTGTTCAGCTTGAGATATTCACGGGCCAGTTTGTCCACAGAGATGTTCTGGGCTTTGCAGAAGGCTTGGTAGTTCTCATCGCAGAACATGCCCCAGGTGCAGTCGTCAAACTGAATATTCCGGCAACCGGCATCATACAGTTCACGGATCACAGTGCGGTATGCTGTGGCAATGTCCTGAATCAGTTCCTCGGTGTTGGGGTAATAATTGGTGGTGTTGATACCGTTTTCTTCCCGGAACAGTTCTGCAAACAGCTGTGCAGGAGCGGGGATGGTCTGTTTTGCCACGGTGTTTTCATCTTCAAACTGTTTTACATATTTAAAATCCTATACAAAGGGATGGTTTTCACCGCTGATTTTTTCGGTGACGGCAATGGAGCCGTGGGTGGTTTCTTCGTCGTGGAACAAGTATCCGTGATCCAGTTCAATCTTCTGAATCCCGTGAAAGCCCCACATGAAATCCAAATGCCAGTAACTTCGGCGGAATTCGCCGTCGGTGATCACATGATAACCGGCTGCTTTCTGCTTTGCAATCAGGTCTGCAATGGCGGTGTCCTCAATCTGACGGAGTTGAGCGGCGGTGATGTGTCCGGCAACGTGATCGGCTCTGGCTTTTTTTACAGATTCGGGGCGGAGAAAACTGCCCACATAGTCATATCTGAAGGGTGAATTTGTTTTGCTCATGGGATAAGCCTCCTTGTTCTTGTTGGCTGAATTATAGCACAGGGAGGCAGATATGTGTTAATATCAAGTTTTCATATCGTGCTATAGCTTAAAACTATGAATAATGGGATGCAATATAGTCTTTCAGATGTTCAAGATAGCGCTGGCTCGCAGGACTCAGGGGTCTGTCCATGGGGGAAATATAGCCGATTTCCATAATCTCATCGCTGACAAGAGGAACCGAAACAATGCCAGATCCGTTCAGATCATGGTTTAAAATGCCGGAGGATATTGTGTAACCGTCAAGACCAATCAGCAGGTTGAACAGGGTTGCCCGGTCTGTGACAATGATGTTTTTGGGGCTTTCCTGTGTGCTGTGAAGTTCTTCGGAGTAATAAAAGGAATTATTGATGCCCTGTTCATAGGTGAGCCGGGGAAAGGCGCTCAGATCTTCCAGTGTCACGAATTCCTTTTTTGCAAGGGGGTTATGGCGACTTATAAACACATGAGGTGTGGCAGTGAATAACGGGACAAAGGACAGATCGGCGTTGTGTACGATCCGTAGTATGACCTCCCGGTTGAAGTTGCTTAAAAACAGCACGCCAAGCTCACTTCTTGCTGTGCGGACATCCTCAATAATGTCGTGGGTTTTTGATTCCCGAAGGGTGAATTCGTAGCGGTTCTGGCCATATTCCTTTACCAGTGCAACAAAGGCCTTTACCACAAAGGCGTAATGCTGTGCAGATATGGAGAACACCCGCCGGACAGGGCTGCTGTGCTTATACTGCTGCTCCAGAAGATCAGCTTGCTCCACCACTTGTCTGGCGTAAGAGAGGAATCTGGAGCCCTCCTCGGACAGATATACGCCCCGGTTGCTCCGGTAGAACATAGTAATGCCCATCTCTTTTTCCAACTCTGAGACGGATTTGGATAGACTGGGCTGGGCGATGAGAAGCTTTTGAGAAGCAGCGGTGATGGAACCGCTTTCTGCGATGGCGATGATGTATTTCAGCTGCTGTAACGTCACTTGGAACCTCCATTGCTGTGAAAAAAGTAGATTGAAAATATGGGTGCTTACCCCTCGTAGGAGGGCCACTCCCGGACGATTGTTCCGGATACCAGCTCCCGAATGGTGCTGAGCATGGCGGTCTGATTTCGCCACAGGGAGACATCCACATGGAAATGACCGAAATACCAGTGCCGGTAGGAGACGGTCTTCTGTACCTCGTCCAGAAAAGCGGTCAGGGGCTGTTCCTCCGCCACATCATTGTGGATCCCCAAACGCCGGAGTGTGGAGAGATAATACACCGACTCACCGGGGGCGGTGTGGGTGATAATATAATCCACCTGATGGTTTACACGCTGAAGGTTGGCCTCTGCGTGGAGATATTCTTCCCGGGATGGCATCTCCTGAGGCCACCAGGAGACGTTTTCCACCCGACGGCTGCGATCCAGCGAATATCCGCCACCGAACACGAAAATGGAATGTCCCTCAATAGAGTAAATCTCCCCCCGGATCAGGTGAAGTACATTCCGGCGGATAACATGTACCCTGCCTCCGCACCAGCTTTCCACGGGGCAGGCCGCAAGTTTGTTGAAATTCTCGTGGTTGCCGTCAATAAAAAGCACCGTGTAGGCCTGCGCACTGAGAAAGTCAAAGAAGGTCTCCTCTGACCAGTAACGCCCATTCCAAAAACCGATGCCAAAGTCACCGCAGACAATGATGGTATCCCCCGGAGACAGAGCCGGGTCAATCTGTTCGACCCATTTATATTGATTTCCATGGGTATCTCCTGTAATGTACAGCATGATTTGCCTCCTTTGCGGTTTCCGGTTCGTCAAATCACAGACGGTTTTTCAGCAGTTCTGCCAGAGACGGTGCCCGTATGTAGCGGGAATCTGGCCGGTGGTTTCTTTTGTGCAGTCATTATAGCGCAGTTTTTTCCCTGTTACAATGCCCCTTGATCATTAAAAATGCTCTGACGCAGTTTCCGGAAAACTGCTGTCAGAGCATTGATGTGATTACCGAGTCACCATGCACTTTAATCCAATCAGACTGAAAATGTGGTAATTACCTGAATGATTATGGTTCATTCTTCCTGTTTTGAACGCGTTCTTTTTTACTTTGTTCGGACTTGTTTTGAAAGTATTCTTCCTTGGTTTTCTCATAGTTTAGCTTGCATACTAAAACGTACATAGCTTCATTAATTGGTTCTACTTGAGCTGTTGATACGGGTATTCCTCTTTCGCCGGTTACTATCACTTCAAAAGTCCCGTCATTCTTTTTGATTAAAAATCCAGAATTTTCTACATTGTGAAATTCTCCTTCATTTACAATGAATAAATATCCCGTAATTTTGCAACAGTAGTTTTCCTCAAAAACAGTTGTTTTTTGATTTCTTTACTTATATTGACTTTCCATCATAGCACCTACTTTTTGGATACAAAAAAATCGCCACCTGCTGTGAAGTGACGATTTTGTATTTAATATTCTGTTTTAATGGATAAGCCAACTGTAATCCTTACGGCAATCAA
>CAZFGL010000083.1:0-9969 GCA_964518645.1 uncultured Oscillospiraceae bacterium
TATGACACCCCCGTACTGCTGCGGATGTGTACCCGTATCGCTCACTCCCAGAGCATTGTGGAGCTTTGCGACCGGGAAGATGTCCCGAAAAAAGCTTATGAGAAAAATATAGCAAAATACGTTATGATGCCCGGCAACGCCATCCGCCGTCATCCCGTGGTGGAACAGCGCACAAAGGATCTCACCGCCTACGCAGAGACCTCTCCCCTGAACCGGGTGGAAATGGGTGGCACCCAGATCGGCATCATCACCTCCGGCACCTGCTATCAGTATGTGAAAGAGGTTCTGGGCGATACCGTCAGCGTTCTGAAGCTGGGCATGGTCAATCCCCTCCCTGAAAAGCTGATCCGGGATTTTGCCGCCAAGGTTGACCGGCTCGTGGTGGTAGAGGAGCTGGACGGTGTGATCGAAACCCACTGCAAGACGCTGGGACTCTCCGTCGAGGGCAAGAGCCTGTTCAGCCCCATGGGTGAATACTCCCAGAAAACCATCGCGCAGGTCTTTGGCTGTCCTGTCAAGGAGACCCTGTCCATTGAAACCACCATTCCCAACCGTCCGCCCATGATGTGCGCCGGATGTCCCCACAGGGGCATGTTCTACACCCTGTCCCGGAACAAATGTACCGTCATCGGTGATATCGGCTGCTATACACTGGGCGCGCAGGCTCCCCTGTCCGCTGTGGACACCACCCTCTGCATGGGTGCATCCGTCTCCGGGCTTCACGGCTTTAACAAGGGTGGCGGAGGAAAGGCCGTTGCCGTGATCGGTGACTCCACGTTTATCCATTCCGGTGTCACTGGACTGATCAATATTGCCTACAACGGCTCCAATTCCACGGTGATTATTCTGGACAACTCCATCACCGGCATGACCGGTCACCAGCAGAACCCCACCACCGGTTACAACATCAAGGGCGATCCCGCCGGCAAGATCGATCTGGAGGCCCTGTGCCATGCCATCGGCATTGATCGGGTTCGGGTCGTTGATCCCTATGACCTTGCCCAGTGTGACAAGGTACTCAAGGAAGAGCTTTCCTGCGATGCTCCCTCTGTGATCATTTCCCGCCGTCCCTGCGTACTTCTGAAATATGTAAAGGCCAAGACACCCCTGAAAGTAAACCGTGACGCCTGCAAGAGCTGCAAAAAGTGCATGAGCTTCGGTTGTCCCGCCATTTCCATCCGGGATGGCAAGGCTGCTGTGGATCCCACCCTCTGCGTGGGCTGCGGTGTCTGCCAGCAGGTATGTCCCTTCGGCGCATTTGAGGAGGAGGCGTGAGCATGGAAACAAAAAGCATTATGATCGTTGGCGTTGGTGGTCAGGGCAGCCTTCTCGCCAGCAAGCTTCTCGGCCGTCTTCTGGTGGATGAGGGCTATGACGTAAAGGTATCTGAGGTTCACGGCATGAGCCAGCGTGGTGGCAGCGTCGTCACCTACGTCCGCTTCGGCAGCCGTGTCTATTCCCCCATTATCGACTCCGGCGAGGCCGATCTGATCGTGTCCTTCGAAAAGATCGAGGCCGCCCGCTGGCTTTCCAATCTGAAGCCCGATGGGGTCATTGTGGTCAACACCCAGCAGGTAGATCCCATGCCCGTCATCATTGGTGCTGCCCAGTATCCGGAACAGGTTCTGGAGGAAATGACCGCCGCCGGTGCAAAAATCGATGCCATCGACGCGCTTTCCCTTGCCGATGCAGCCGGTTCTTCCAAGGCAGCCAACATCGTCCTTATGGGCCGTGTGGCTAAATATTTTGATATTCCCTATGAGAAATGGATCTCCGCACTGGAGAAAACCGTAGCCGAAAAGTTCCTTGACCTGAACAAAAAGGCTTTCGAATTGGGTTATCACGCTTAATCTTCCGCAGCAAAGGAGACGATACCATTGGAACGTTACTATCAAAAAGAAATCGAGACCGCGTCCCGGTCAGAGATTAAGGCTCTCCAGGACGAGCGTCTGAAAAAGACCGTCAAGCACGTCTATGAAAATGTGGAGTTCTACCGCAACAAAATGCAGGAAGCGGGACTGACCCCCGATGACATTCTGTCCACCGAGGATCTGCACAAGCTGCCCTTTATCACCAAGGACGACCTGCGGAAGTGCTATCCCTATGGCCTTCTGGCCACGGATCTGAAGGACTGTGTCCGGATCCATTCCACCTCCGGCACCACCGGCAAGCGTGTTGTGGCATTCTACACCCAGAACGATATTGACCTCTGGGAGGATTGCTGCGCCCGTGCGATTGTGGCCGCCGGCGGCACCAACGAGGACGTGTGCCAGGTATCCTATGGTTATGGTCTGTTTACCGGCGGTGCCGGTCTGGACGGCGGCAGCCACAAGGTCGGCTGTCTCACCATCCCCACCTCCTCCGGCAACACCGAACGGCAGATCATGTTCCTCCGGGATCTGAATGCCACCATCCTTTGCTGTACCCCCTCCTATGCCGCCTATCTGGCAGAGACCATGAAGGAAATGGGGCTGACTCCCGATCAGATTCCTCTGAAGGCAGGCATCTTCGGTGCCGAGGCCTGGACCGACGAGATGCGCCGGAACATTGAGGAAACTCTGGGAATCAAGGCTTATGACATTTACGGTCTCACGGAGATCTCCGGCCCCGGCGTTGCATACGAGTGCTCCGCCCAGTCCGGCATGCACATCAACGAGGACCACTTCATTGCAGAGATCATCAACCCCATCACCGGCGAGGTGCTCCCCGACGGCGAAAAGGGCGAGCTGGTGTTCACCTCCATCACCAAGGAGGCATTCCCCCTGCTCCGCTACCGCACCCGTGACATCTGTGTGCTCAACCGGGAAAAGTGCCCCTGCGGACGTACCCATGTGAAAATGAGCAAGCCCATGGGGCGCAGCGACGATATGCTCATCGTCAAGGGCGTCAACGTATTCCCCTCTCAGATTGAAATGGTACTGCTGAACAACGGTCTCACCTCCAACTACCAGATCATCGTGGATCGTGAGAAGCACTCCGATACCATCGAAGTGCGCGTGGAAATGACCCCCGAATTCTTCTCCGACTCCCTGTCCCAGCTGGCAGCCAAGGAGAAGGAGATCGTCTCCGAACTCAAGAGCGTGCTGGGCATCTATGCCGCCGTCAAGATCGTGGAGCCCAAGCGGATTGTCCGCAGCGAGGGCAAGGCCGTCCGGGTCATCGACCGCAGAAATCTCTATCAGAATTAAGGAGGCAGGATTATGACCATCAAACAGTTATCCGTATTTGCAGAAAACCGTTCCGGCGGTCTGCTGGACGTTATCCACACACTGGGCAATGCCGGGATCGACATCCGGGCGCTGAATGTGGCAGATACCCAGGACTTCGGCATTCTTCGTCTGATCGTGGCCGATATTGACAAGGCCAAAGAGCTGCTTACCGACTCCGGTGTGATCTGTACCGTCACCGACGTGATCGGTGTCAAGGTGCCCGATACCCCCGGCGGACTGGCCCATGTACTGACCCTGCTGGCTGAGCACAATGTAAACGTGGATTATCTTTACGCCTTTGTCTCTGTCTCCGGCTCCAGCGCCTATCTGGTGCTCCGGGTAGCAGACAACGACAGCGCCGTGAAGATTCTCACCGATGCCCAGATTCAGCTGGTCAGCGAAACGGATATTACCGCTCTGTAAGTCCATATTCCAAGTATAGAACGGATGCCGCAAATCTCTGCGGCATCCGTTTTTTGAAATTGCTAAAGTTTTTTTAATTCGTTCCATCTCCGGGCAAATTAAGTTGACGGTTTTCCGGAAACCGTGTAGAATAGAGGGTAGACTTTCAGCAAGGGAGGTATCGTCATGAAAAAGGTAATGCTGGTATTCGGCACCCGGCCGGAGGCCATAAAAATGTGTCCGCTGGTCAACGAACTGAAAACAAGAAAAAATATAAAGACGCTCGTCTGTGTCACAGGACAGCACCGGGAAATGCTGGACATGGTTCTAAACTCCTTCCATGTGATCCCCGACTATGATCTTTCCATTATGAAGGAACGGCAGACCCTTTTTGACGTGTCCACCGGCATTCTGAACGGCATCAGAGATATATTGGAGCAGGAGCACCCGGACGTGGTGCTGGTCCACGGGGACACCTCCACCACCTTTATGACTGCGCTGGCCTGTTTTTACATGCAGATCCCCGTGGGACATGTGGAGGCCGGTCTCAGAACCTATAATCTCTACAGTCCCTATCCCGAAGAATTCAACCGACAGGCTGTGAGCATCATCAGCCGGTATAATTTCGCCCCCACGGAAACCGCAAAGGAGAATCTGCTCAACGAAAAGCGGGATCATGGAAAAATATATGTCACCGGCAACACAGGGATCGACGCCCTCCGCACCACCGTCCGGGATGATTATACCCACCCGGAGCTGGAATGGGCGAAGGGCAGCCGTCTGATCGTCATTACTGCCCACCGGAGAGAGAATCTGGGAGAACCTATGGTGCACATGTTCCGTGCCATCCGCCGGGTCTGTGACGAATTTGGGGACGTGAAGGCGGTCTATCCCATTCATATGAACCCCGCCGTCCGGGAGATCGCCAATCGTGAACTGAGTGGCGACCCCCGCATTCATATTATCGAGCCTTTGGATGTACTGGATTTTCATAACTTTCTGGCCCGCTGCCACCTGGTTCTGACCGATTCCGGTGGCGTACAGGAGGAGGCTCCGTCCCTGGGAAAGCCGGTACTGGTTATGCGTGATACCACTGAGCGTCCCGAAGGTATCGCCGCCGGTACCCTGAAGCTGGTCGGCACCGACGAAGAAACTATATACAGAAGCTTCCGGCAGCTCCTCACCGATGAGGAGGCGTACGCTTCCATGGCAAATGCCTCAAACCCCTATGGGGATGGCCATGCCTCTGAACGAATTGCAGATATATTAGAGCCGGATCTGGAAGGATGAACGAAACATGAGCAACACCAACGGCAGATGGGAATTTGATAAAAACGGTGACGTCCACTATATTCCCCCGGATGGGGCTGCCCCGGAGGGATACAGCCCGCCCCGTTCCTCCGCCCCCCGGAATGGTGGTTCCCGTCCCTCGAAAAAACAGAATAACGACTGGCACTGGATCCTGATCGTTCTGGGCTTTATCCTCTGGTGGCCCATCGGTCTTGTGCTTCTTTTCTTGAATCTGTCCGGAAAATGGCCCGGAAATCAGCAGGTGGAAAAAGAGTTAAAGCGGGCCGCCAGTGCCGCAAAGGACGTTGCAAAACAGGCTCAGACCAAATATGCCACCGCCCATAACACCCCCAGCCACGCCGCCGAATCCGCCCCCAAAGCAAAAGCCACGGAGCCGGAACCCCAGAACCGGCAGAAAAAGAAGGGCAAAAAGCAGAAGGATCGTCCTCAGGATTATGGTCTGGGGAATATCGCCCTGTTCCGGATACTCGGCTGGATATTCACCGGTGTGTTCGGTTTTGCCAGCATAATGACACTGGTCGAAGAGCTGACCTATTTTATTGATCTGGGCTATATGATGGAGCAGCTCACCCCCCTGCTGGCGTTCACCCTTCTGGGTGTGGCGTTCCTTGGTGTGGCAGGCAGCCGCAGCCGTAAAATGAAAAAGTACAAGAAATACCTCACCCTGATTGGGGACAAAGAGGAAGTTTCCCTCTCCGCTCTGGCAAAAACCATGGGCATTCGTGAGAAAACCGTATATCAGGATGTGGAGGACATGCTGGAGCGTGAAGTTCTGCCGGAGGGCTATCTGGACGCATTCCGGAACTGTCTGGTACTCCGGGAGGGCGGAATCACAGAAGAGCCCGTACCTGCACCGCCGGAAGCGCCTGCGGAGCAGCCGGAGAAGGAGCTGGATCAGGCAGATGCCACCCTCCGTCATATCCGCCAGCTGAATGATGCCATTCCCAACCCGGAGCTGTCCGAAAAGATCCAGCAGATCGAGGACATCACCGCAAAAATCTTCAAACTACTGAAGGAGCAGCCGGAAAAGGAAGCAGAGCTGCGCAGCTTTTTGAGCTACTACCTGCCCCAGACGGTTAAAATTCTGGAGCTTTACGCCAAACTTGAGGATCAGGGCATTGAAGGCGACAACATCGCTGAGGCCAAGCAGAAAATCGAACAGATGATGGACAAGGTCGTTGATGCATACGAGGCACAGCTGGACAAGCTGTTTGCCAACGACGTGCTGGACATATCCGCTGACCTGAAGGTCATGGAGGCCATGCTGGCAAAGGACGGTCTCACTGTGGAAAGCGATTTTCAGCTGTAACATGGACAAATACTGCACCGGCTTTTCCTGAAAAAGCCGGTGCAGTAAACCATATTCAGATCTTTCCGTTTCCCATAACACAGGCACAGAACAACGCCCCCAGGGCTTTCAGCGCGCCTGTCCCCGGGTCGAGCCATATTTTATCCCGGTCTGTCTCATCGGCACAGCAGGTGGCGATCACTTCCCCCGCCTCTGTCACTTCCCATGTCCCCGGGGCAGTCTGCTGAACCATCCACCCACACTCCCGCAGGTAATATCCCTCGGCACACCGGAGCAGCGTCCCCACAGGGCGGCCGTAAACCTCCAGTTCATATTGGGGGATCATGGTGGGAACAATCTGCCGGATATAAACCGCCTGTTGATCCGCCAGATCCCGAATATATATCCGCTTTCCCAGCCGAAAACCGTCCCCGGTGATCCGATACCGGAGATGACCGCCGGGATCAAAAACGCCCATGGTACCGTTCCAGGAGAAATCCTGTATACTGAATTGTAGTTTCACACTTTCCCTCCTGTCATTTCTATCAACACATGTGGCCGGGACGAATCCCCGTCCCGCCCTACAAAAGGAGCGCAATTATGATTTATACCCCACAAACCAAACTGGCTATGGAGATCGCCTATTCTGCCCATCAGGGGCAGCGGGACAAGGGTGGTGCCCCTTACATCTTCCATCCCTTCTATCTGGCCACCCAGATGGATACTGAGCTGGAGGTTACCGCTGCGCTGCTCCACGACGTGGTGGAGGACACCAGCTGGACCATGGAGGCACTGGAAGAGGCAGGGATCCACCCAGACGTTCTGGCGGTTCTGGAACTGCTGACCCATCCCAAGGGGATGCCCTATCTCGACTATATCCGCAGACTCCTTCCCAATCCCACAGCCCGAAAGATCAAGCTGGCGGATATGCATCACAACAGTGATTTCACCCGGCTGGATGACGTGGATCAGGAAAAAGCCGCCTATTTCCGGGAAAAGTACCGGGAAGCCCTTTTACTGCTGGAAGCCTGAAAAAACACAGGGTGCTGCCTCTGTTTGAGACAGCACCCTCTTTCTCAATCAATTACCCGGATCTCCCGGATCACAGGCTGATTCCACCATGCCACGGTACCGTTGCCGTCCTCCACCGGAGTATCGGCACAGATCTGGTCAACGATCTCCATACCGGATGTTACATGGCCAAAGGCCGCATACTGGCCATCCAATTGAGTGCTGTCCTGATGGACGATAAAGAACTGACAGCTGCCGGAGTCGAATTCCCCGGAGCGCGCCATGGAGATCACACCACGCACATGAGAAATATCATTTGCCACACCGTTGGCGGAAAATTCCCCCTTGATTTTGTCCTCAGTACCGCCGGTTCCGTCTCCGTTGGGGTCGCCTCCCTGGATCATAAACCCGGAGATAATCCGGTGGAAGGTCAGTCCGTCATAGAACCCGTCCTCCGCAAGCTTGCAGAAGTTCTCCGTAGAGATCGGTGCGGTATCTCCGTCCAGTTCCACGCAAATGGTTCCGTAGTTTTCCACTTCGATCTCCACATGATGCAGCCCCTGTGCATATTTACTGCTGCCGCAGCCTGCAAAGCATGTCAGAACAGCTATCATCAGGAGCATTGCCACGATACGCTTCATATTGATTCCTCCCCCAATATTTGTGGCTATTATATCAGGTTGCGTCATAGCTGTCAAACCATATCCGGCCATGAAAACCCATGCTACAACGAAGCTCGGGGGATACCAGACCTTTTCTGATGCAACACAAAAAGGGCCACTGCAATTTGCAGCGGCCCCTGTTTTATCTCTGTACCTTCTGAAGGAACGCCTGGACACGCTCGTGCTGGGGATTGTCCAGCACCTGCTCCGGTGTTCCCGCTTCCAGAATCCGACCATCTGCCATAAAGATCACCTGATCGGACACGTTTCTCGCAAAGTCGATCTCATGGGTCACAATAATCATGGTCATTTTTTCATCTGCCAGACTGCGGATGACCTTCAGCACCTCACCGGTAAGCTCCGGATCCAGTGCGGAGGTGGGTTCATCAAAGCAGAGGATGTCCGGCTGAAGCGCCATGGCACGGGCAATGGCCACACGCTGGCACTGACCGCCGGAGAGCTGGTGGGGATAGTTATCCATACGATCCTCCAGCCCCATCTGACACAGGAGTTTCTCCGCCTGCTCCCGGATCTCCCGCTGGATCTCCTTTTTTCGTTTCTTATAATCCGGCTTCTCCTGTTCCAGCAGTTCACGGGCCAGCATGACATTTTCTCTGGCAGTATACTGGGGGAACAGATTGAAGGACTGGAACACCAGCCCGAAATGGAGCCGCTTTTTACGCACCTCAGATTCCTTCTTGGTGCTGTGGTCGTCCCCGTCGAAGATGGTCTCGCCGTCAATCTTGATAACGCCCTTTTCCGGTGTTTCCAGAAAGTTCAGACAGCGAAGCAGAGTCGTCTTTCCACTGCCGGAGGAACCAATGATGGAAACGACCTGCCCCTTTTCCAGAGAAAAGCTGATGTCCTTCAGGATCTCTACCTTACCAAAGGACTTCTGAATATTTGAAACCTCTAAAATCGGCATGTTGTCGCCTCCTTATTTAAAGTAGCTCAGCTTCTTTTCGAGCCAGCCGAAAAGAAGGGTCAAAAGCCCGTTGCAGATCAGGTAATAGATTGCAGTGAAGAACAGGGGCCAGATGGCACCGGCGATCCCCTGAGAGCCCTTCAGAAATGCCTGACCGGCCCAAATGATCTCCTGCAATGCAATGATCCGGGCAAGGGAGGTATCCTTCACCAGAGTAATGACCTCGTTGGAAATGGGAGGCATGATCCGCTTGATCATCTGAAGCAGGGTCACCTTGAAGAAAATCTGGCTTTTGGTCATACCCAGCACCAGACCGGCTTCCTCCTGTCCCTTGGGAACGCCCTGAATGCCGCCACGGTAAATCTCAGAGAAATAACAGGCATAGTTAAAAATAAATGCAACGGATGCCGCCACGAATCGGCCTGACTCACCGCCACCCCAGATCGGATTATCCAGCACCAGTCCCGGGAAATAATAGATAATCAGCAGTTGAATCATCAGCGGGCTGCCCCGGACGATCCAGACCACGATTTTGGTCAGAATGCTCAGGGGTTTAAATTTTGACATCGACCCAAAGGCAATGACGAGTCCCAGAGGGATCGCACCCAGAAGGGTCACGAAAAACAGCTTCAACGTCTGAAGGAAGCCCACATTCAATGCACTGACCACAACGGGCAGCTGCTGGAGAAATAAATCCATGGTTTTATCCTACTTTCCTATGTGCGGTAAACAAAGACCAAACGACTCCAAAAGCAGAGGACGGGAACGTCCCGCCCTCTGCCGAAGGAATCGGATCACTTATTATTACTGGGCAATCACTGCGGCCTGAACGCCGTAGGTTTCTGCGATGGCCATCATGGAACCGTCGGCATATGCAGCTGCAAAGAACTCATTGAGCTTTCCGGCCAGTTCAGAACCCTTACGGAAGCCAACGCCATACTCCTCGGAGTTCAGACCCACGGTGTAGGTGAGGTCAGCATAGTTGGTGCCTTCTCCAACCATGGCAGCAGCCATCAGGGAGTCGATCACAGCGGCCTCAGAGGTGCCTGCTGCAACTTCCATCAGGGCATCGGCCTGTGCAGTAACGGGAGTGTAGGAAGCGCCCAGTGCGGAAACCTGCTCCTCACCGGCGGAACCAGCTTCAACAGCGAAGTTCAGGCC
>CAZFGL010000084.1:0-9807 GCA_964518645.1 uncultured Oscillospiraceae bacterium
GTCATGGAGCTGATCGACGGCCTGACCCTGAAGCAGTACATGCAGCAGCGTGGGGCGATCTCCTGGCGGGAGGCACTCCATTTTGCCACACAGATCGCAAAGGCGCTGGAGCATGCCCATGGTCGTGGCATTGTCCATAGAGATATTAAGCCCCATAATATTATGATTTTGAAGGACGGCAGTGTTAAGGTCGCTGACTTTGGCATTGCACGGCTCAGTTCCTCTCAGAATACCCTTACAAGAGAAGCACTGGGTTCCGTTCACTATATCTCTCCGGAACAGGCCAAGGGTGCGCAGGTGGATGCAAGATCTGACCTGTACTCTCTGGGCGTTGTCCTCTATGAGATGCTTACGGGCAAGCCTCCCTATGATGGTGATTCTCCTGTGGCCATTGCCATCCAGCATATTAATGCCACACCGATCCCCCCCAGACAGCTGAATAATTCCGTCCCGTTGGGACTTCAGCAGATCACTCTGCACGCCATGTGTTCTGATCTTGGGGCAAGATATACCTCTGCCTCTGCAATGATCGAGGATCTGGAGGCACTGCGAAAGAATCCTCAGATCGTGTTCCGGTTTAATGCCGGCCCCGGTGGTACCACTGCATATGTGGATTCCAGAGCTGCTGTGAAGCCACAGCCTGTTGCAACGCCTTCTGCTGTGAATAACGGTGGTGCAGTGCAGCAGAGACCTGCTGCCAAGCCCCAGAATACGGCGCAGGGGACGCCCCGCACTGTGGATCCCCAGCAGAAAGCCCGTCAGAAGGCACGTTCTATGGCGGAAATGTCCGTGCAGCGGGCAAGTCAGGAAAAGCGCTGCAGTAAAAAGAGCACCTATGTGGCTACAGACTACTACGACGATGAGGAAGAGGTGGAGCGCAAGAGCAAGGCTCCCATTATTGTGATCTCCCTTCTGGTGGTTCTGGTTGTAATCATGGGAATTGTCATGTGGAAGGTGTTTATGACACCCGCAGACGAGGAAAGTGTTGTGGTGCCCTCCTTTACCGGTCAGCTCATCGATGATGTTCTCAATAACGCCCGGTATGCGGACTTTAACCTGATCAAGAGCGGTGAAGAGTATAACGCTGATTATGCAGCAGGCATGATCTGTGAGCAGAGTATTGACAAGGGCGAACGTGTTGCAGTAGGTACAACCATTCGGCTGGTGGTGTCTCTTGGAGCACAGTCTGAGCCCATGCCTGACCTTCTGGGCAAAAGCTCTCAGGAAGTGGATTCTGCAATGAAATCCCTCATTAATGATCTCTCTATCAGCATTGAATACAGCTATCAGGAGTCTGATGAGGTGGAGGAAGGTCATGTTATTTCCACCGACCCTGTGGCCGGAACCATGTTAAATCCCGGTGACAGTGTTTCTGTGGTGATCTCCACAGGAGAGGGGCAGCGAATGACCGTGGTTCCTGATGTGATGGGAATAGATTATAATGACGCAATTGCGTTGCTGGAAGCTGCTGAACTGAAATACAGCATCACCCATGTGGAAAATGATGCAGATGAAGGTATCGTGTTCTACCAGTCCAAGCGCGAAGGAACCGAGGTTCCGGTAGGTGAGACTGTGAGCCTGAAGGTCTCCAAGGGGCGACCTGAGGTTTCGGAAGAGCCCACTGAAGAGCCGACGAAGGAGCCGGATCCCACGGAAACACCGGTGGTCACCACTCCGCCTCCCACGGTAACACCTCCTGCTGCCACGCCCGTACCGTCTGAGCCGGTAACACCCCCCACAGTGGAGCCTGTCCCCACTGTCACACCTGAGGCACCCCCTCAGGAAACGCCGCCGGAGACTTCTACCGGCACACTGGAATGAGGTAGTCTGTGAATGATGTACAACAGGGGGTAATTATCCGAGCCCTCAGTGGTTTTTATGATGTGGATACCGGAAGTGAGATCGTGCGCTGTCGCGCCAGAGGTAAGCTCCGGAAAGAGGGGATTACCCCGCTGGTGGGAGATATTGCCCAGTTTCAGATTAGCGGTGACAGCGGTTATGTACTGGGGGTCCTTCCCCGTAAGAACAGCTTCATCCGTCCCGCTGTGGCCAACGTGGATGCTCTGGTGATGATGGCATCTCAGGTGAATCCCATTACAGAACCGTTCTTGATCGACCGTGTAGGTGCCATTGCTGCAGCTCAGAATGTGGATACAATTCTGCTGCTGAACAAGTGTGATCTTGATCCGGCGGATGAGCTTTATGGCATTTATGAAAACACCGGGATGACTGTTCTTCGTACCAGTGCCGCTACCGGACAGGGTGTCGAGGAACTTCGGGCGTTGCTCCGGGGAAAGCTTGTGGCGTTTACAGGTAATTCCGGTGTAGGAAAATCCACTATGCTCAATGCTCTGTTCCCGGAGGCAAACATGGCCACAGGTGAGGTCAGCGATAAGCTGGGCCGTGGTCGTCATACCACAAGACATGTGGAGCTGTTCACCCTTCCAGATGGCACCAGAATTATGGATACCCCTGGTTTTTCCTCCTTTGACACAGATATGATGGATCTGGGAAAAGAGGATACGCTTGCACAGGCTTTTCCCGAATTTCAACCCTATCTTGGTCAGTGCCGGTTTGACGATTGCCGTCATGTGAAGGAAAAGGGCTGCGCCGTACTGGAGGCGCTTCATGAGGGGAAAATCTCTCTCAGCCGCCACAGCAGCTATGTTCGTCTCTATGAAAAAATCCGGGAGTATAAATCCTGGGAACACAAATAATATTAACAAGGCCTCCCTGCATAGAATGTGCAGGGGGGCTTTTTTATGGTCAGAACAAAAAATGTACTCGGGTTTGTATTGTTTGGACTGGGGATCGGTATGATTCTTTCTGTGCTTCTGCAAACGGGCATCTGTGCTGTGATGATGGGGATTGGTTTCCTGTTGGGCGGTGCACTGCTTCTCTGGGGAAATGGGGCATAGTTTCATCCCGGGCGAATATACTTTTTCTGAGAAAGAGGAGCATTGACTCCCGGAAAAAGGAGCTTGATAGAATGAAACTGGAGTTTTTGAAAAAGCCCATGGAATACCTGCGCCCCGTGCTGCGGGAGGTGCGTCAGGTGGAGGAAACGGGTGAGACCATTATACCGGATTCCTGCCCGGATGCTCTGGACGTGATGTTTTCTTGGGGTAACCCCTTTGTACGGGGAAAGGATCTGGGGGAAGGAGTGCTGAACATTTCAGCCGGAGTCAGTGCCTCGGGAATGGTTCAGCCGGAGGGACGAGCTGCCCCGGAGGTTGTGGAATTCTATATTCCCATCAGTCTGAAGCTTGAAAGCGGGGTGCTCCATGGGGGACAGCAATGCAGAGTGGAGGCGATTCTACAGCGACTGGATGCCCACCTGGTTAATCCCCGGAAGGTGATGATGCGTGCTTCGGTAACCATTCTGGTTTGGGTGTATGAGCGTGAACTGGAGGAGCATCTGGAGGAGCCGGCACTGCCGGAAATTCAGGTGCTTCCGAAAACCGCCCCCGTCCGGTGTTTGAAGGCCCTTGGAGAACGTACTTATACGGTGGAGGATGTACTTCCCCTTCCTGATGACGCTAATACGCAGACCATCTGTTCCATGAACTGTATTCTGCGTCACAGCGATTCCCGGCTGAGTGGAAATCGGGCGGTATTCCGTGGGGAAGCGGAGATGGAAATACTCTGTCTGGAGGAAACGGGACAACTGAAGGTGTGCAGAGGGACGATTTCTTTTTCCCAGTATATTGACCTTGGGGTTGATGGAACGGAAGATTGCGAGCTGCGTCTGATCAGTGGGCTTGCAGGTGCGGACGTTTCGGCGGACACCGGAGGACTGCATGTGACCCTGCAAATCACCACCACCGGAGAGGTGTGGGGCAGAGAAGAGGTCCGCTATATCGAAGATATATACAGTCTCAGGGGACAGGTTGTGCCTGAGAACTTACACAGGAGCTATGACTCCCTGGTTGACAGACAGAGTTTTAACCCTGCTGTGCATGAAATTCTGGATGGAGATCTGGGACAGCCGGTTTTTGTGACCTGCCGGGCCGGGACAGTCAGTCAGGAGCGTCAAGGAGAACAGGTTTCCTTTAAAGTTCCTGTGACGGTACAGGCTGTCTATGAAACAGGGGATGGTGTGATCCATGGTGAAACCACACGGGTGGAATTGCAGGCATCGACAGCTTCCTCACCGGAGTGCAGATTTGAGATCACCGTGGATGCCCTTGAAGCAGCCGAGGTGACTGGAACAGATTTGAAGGTATCCTGCGAGCTGGGCATACATACCTTCAGCACGATGGATATTCAGGAGATCGTCGGTGGAGAACTGAACCAGGAGAAACAGCCGGAGGACGGACCGGGAGTGATCATCCGGCGGCCGAGAACCGGCGAGACCATGTGGGATCTGGCCAAGGAATACCGGACTACGGCCTGCTGTATTGCGGCGGTAAACGGATTGGATGGGGACGTATTGCCGGACAGAATGCTCCTGATTCCAAAGCAGGGATAAGGGTCTGGGGGAGGAATGAATTTGAGCAGTATTTATGAGGAGATTGCCCGTCGGACAGACGGAAATATATATCTTGCAGTAGCAGGGCCGGTACGTACCGGAAAATCAACCTTTGTAAAACGCTTTATGGAGCAGCTTGTGATCCCGTCGATTGACAATGTATATCACCGGGAACGGGCCAGAGACGAGCTTCCCCAGAGCGGAAGCGGGAAAACCATTACCACTTCTGAGCCAAAGTTTATTCCGGAGCACGGGGTTGAGATCTCGCCCGACGGTGAGACAAAGCTTCGGGTAAGGTTGATCGATTCTGTGGGATATATGATCCCCGGAGCGATTGGGGCGCAGGAGGATGGCCAGAGCCGTATGGTGACTACCCCATGGTTTGATTATGAAATACCCCTGACAGAGGCGGCAGAGCTGGGGACGAAAAAGGTAATGGAGGATCACTGCACGATCGGGGTGATCGTTACCACCGATGGCACTGTAACGGATATTTCCCGGGAGGACTATCAGGAGGCAGAGAGCCGGGCGGTACGGGATATGGCCAGAACAGGAAAGCCCTTTCTGGTACTGCTTAATTCCGCAGAGCCGGAGGGAACAGCGGCAAAGGAACTTGCAGAAGCGCTGTCAGGACAATACGGCGTTCAGGTACTTCCGGTGAACTGTCTTACCATGGAACAGGATGACATTCTGAAGATTCTTGATGAGCTTCTCTATGAGTTCCCCGTTCAGGAACTGGATTTCTACGTGCCCGGTTGGGTTATGACCCTGCCGGATGAACACCCTGTAAAAAAGGGACTGTATGAGCTGCTTTTGGAACGGGCGTCAAAGACGGAGCATCTGAGACAGGTGAAGGCTGTGTTTCATTCCTGCCCTGAGGATGGCGTGCCGGAACGGATGGAGGTTCGTTCCATTGATCCGGGCAGTGGCAGGGTGGAAATTGGGCTGATTTTCTCGGAAAAACTGTTTTATACAGTGCTCACACAGGAGACCGGCATGGAGATCGGCGGTGATGGAGAATTGCTCGCGTGCCTCCGGGAACTTGTGGATATGAAAAAGCAATATGACCGGATCTCAGGGGCGCTGAATCAGGTTTCTGCCACGGGATACGGTATTGTGATGCCAACCCCGGAGGAAATGAAGCTGGAAGTTCCGGAGATTATACGGAAAAACGGCAATTACGGAGTGAAGCTGAAAGCCAGCGCACCGTCCATCCACATGATCCGTGCGGACATTAACACTGTGCTGACCCCCATGGTGGGGGACGAAAAACAGTCGGAGAATATGGTGAATTATCTGCTCAGTGAGTACGAAGGAAACACGGAAAAACTCTGGGAGAGCAATATATTCGGAAAATCTTTGTTTGAACTGGTCAGCGAAGGTCTCAGCAATAAACTGTCCCGGATGCCCGATGACGCCCGGATGAAGCTACGGGATACCATCAGCCGAATTATCAATGAAGGCAGCGGGGGACTGATCTGCATCATTCTGTAATTTACGACAAATATCGGTCTGCTCCCCGGGAACAGACCGATTTCTTTTTTGGATGGGAAGCCCCCGGGACAGTAAAATTCCCTCGAACTCTTGTATAATGAGGGGTTTTCGTGTAAAATGACATTGATTAAAGGAAAACAGGTGATACTAATGACATACAAGGAAAAGGCAACGAACCTTCATGAATCCGGCTGCAACTGCTGCCAGGCTGTGCTGGGTTCCTGCTGTGAGGATTTTAATTTGTCTCCCGAAACGGCCTATCAGCTGGGGGCGTTCTTCGGAGGCGGTATGCGCCGGGGTGAAGTCTGCGGTGCAGTGACCGGTGCATTGATGGCACTGGGGCTGAAATACGGAGACGAGAATAACCGGAAAAGCACAAAGTCTCTGGAATTTATGAAAGCTTTCCGGGAGGCCTATGGTTCCATCCTCTGTAAGGAGCTGATCGGTCAGGACGGAAAAAAGAAAAAAGAGATGTGTCCCATTTTGATCGAGTATTGTGCGGAATATCTGGAAAAGGAGTTTCAAGATGAATAAACCTGTTGTACTTGTGGTTATGGACGGTGTGGGCATCGGTGACGGCGGAGCCGGGGATGCTGTAAAGCAGGCTAACACCCCCAATCTGGACGAGATGCTTCTGAGCTGCCCCCGTACGCAGCTGAAGGCCCATGGCACTGCCGTCGGACTGCCCTCTGATGATGATATGGGCAATTCTGAGGTGGGACACAATACGCTGGGCTGTGGCCAGATTTATGCCCAGGGCGCGAAACTGGTGGGGGAGAGCATTGCCACTGGAAAGATCTTTGCCTCTGCTGCATGGAAAGAACTCACAGAACATTGCCGGGAACATGGTGCCATGCATTTCCTGGGGCTCCTGTCTGACGGCAATGTCCACTCCCATATAGATCATCTGCTTGCTCTGCTGAAGCAGGCCAAAGAGGAGGGGATCCGCCGTGTATACTGCCATATCCTTTTGGATGGCCGGGATGTACCGGCAACCTCCGCACTGCAATATGTGGAGCAGCTTGAAAATGCACTTGTGGAATTGAATGACGAGCAGTTTACCGGAAAAATCGCCTCCGGTGGCGGACGTATGTATATCACCATGGATCGTTATGAGGCTGATTGGGACATGGTAAAGCGGGGCTTTGACTGCCATGTTCATGGGATTGGTCGGGCGTTCCCGGATGCAAAAACTGCCATCGAAACAGACCGTCAGGAGACCGGCTGTATCGATCAGGATCTGAAATCCTTTGTGATTGCTGAAAACGGGGAGCCTGTGGGCAAAATCCTGCCCGGTGACAGCGTGGTACTGTTTAATTTCCGGGGAGACCGTGCGCTGGAAATCAGCCGTGCCTTTGATGATCCCGGCTTTGACCGGTTTGATCGTGGGGAGTTCCACGACGTGAAGTTTGCGGGGATGCTGGAGTATGACGGAGATGCGCATATCCCCTCCAGATACCTGGTTGAGCCTCCCTCTATTGAAAATACCCTGACAGAGGTGCTGGTTCAGAATGGAATCCGGGAGTATGCCCTGTCTGAGACACAGAAGTACGGCCATGTGACATATTTCTGGAACGGCAACCGCAGTGGCAAGGTTTCTGAGGAACTGGAAACCTATGTGGAGATCCCCTCGGACAACTGCCCCTTCAATGAAAAACCGGCCATGAAATGCCGTGAGATCACAGATCATTTGATCCATGCCATGGAGGAAGGCGGCTATGGGTTCCTACGCTGCAATTTCCCCAACGGGGACATGGTGGGGCACACCGGTGATATGGAAGCGGTAATTGCATCCATGGAGGCGCTGGATGTTCAGCTGGGGCGGATCCGGCAGGCTGCATCCCGGCTGGGGTGCATTCTTGTGGTCACAGCCGATCACGGCAATGCGGATGTTATGCTGGAGAAGAATAAAAAGGGTGTCATGCAGGTGCGTACTGCTCACTCTCTGAGCCCTGTTCCTTTCGTAATCGAAGGATGGAACGGGACACTGAAAGAGGGGAATTTCGGCCTTGCAAATGTTGCGGCAACGGTGACACAGCTCCTTGAAATTGCGCCGCATCCGGACTGGAACCCCTCTATTTTGGGGTAAATAGGGGGATTTTTTCGGCTTTTGACTTGGAAATACCATTTTCCTCTTGTGCTTTTCCCTGAAATGTAATACAATATCAAGAAGTAAAAGGTTAAATTATGAAACTTAAAGGAGGTTCATCCTTATGATGCGTTTTGATACAGACAAGGGTACTGTTACCATCAGCAGCGAGGTGTTTACCAATATTGCAGGTATGGCCGCAACCAACTGCTTTGGCGTTAAGGGTATGGCGGTTCGTTCCAGAACCGACGGACTGGTGCATCTGCTTCGCCGTGAGGCCATGGGCAAGGGCGTGCTGGTCACCTATAACGACGACGAGACCATCAGCATTGATCTGCATGTTATGGTGGATCACGGCATCAACATTGCTGCTGTTTGCCCGTCCATCATCAATCGTGTAAACTATGACGTGAACAAAGCCACCGGTGTTACGGTGAAAGAGGTCAACGTCTTTATTGATTCCATCAGCGTAGACTGAAATCACAGTAATTCGATGGGGACAGCCCCATCCCGGAGGTGCACAATTTGAAAGAATTTATCAGCGGTGCAGAACTGAAATCCATGATGATCAGTGCCGCCGCCAATATTGATAATCATAAACAGACAATTAACGATCTGAACGTTTTCCCTGTTCCCGACGGCGATACCGGTACCAACATGGCTCTGACCATCAGCACCGCAGCCAAGGAACTGCAGAAGCTGGGAGACGATGTATCCGTGGGTAAGGTCGCTTCGGTCTGCGCTTCTGCGCTGCTCCGTGGCGCCAGAGGTAATTCCGGCGTTATCACATCCCTTCTGTTCAGAGGTTTTGGTAAGTATCTCAAGGAGAAGGAAACTGCCGACGGCATGGACTTTGCCGGTGCCCTTGCTGAGGGCGTAGAGACTGCATATAATGCAGTTATGAAGCCTGCGGAGGGTACCATTCTTACGGTCAGCCGTGTGGCTGCGGAGGCATCCATGAATGCCTGCGCCGAGAGCGGTGATATTGAGACCATCCTGAATGTGGCCATTGTTGCCGCCAAATCCGCTCTGGATGAGACCATCAACCAGAACCCTGTGCTGAAAAAGGCTGGTGTGGTGGATGCAGGCGGTATGGGCTTCCTTCTGATGCTGGAGGCAATGAAGTCTGCAATGCTGGGCGAGCCTGTTGTTGCCCGTGAAGGTGGCAGTGCAGAGGAAGAAACCGCCGTTGTGGTGGACATGTCCAACTTCACCTTTACTTATGACACGGTATTTATTGTCCGTAAGGGAGAAAACTGCGACCTGAACGCCTATGGCGCTTACCTCAGCAGCATCGGTGACAGCCTTGTCATTGGCGAGGACGACGAGATCTTCAAGGTTCATGTTCATACGGACATTCCCGGTGCAGCACTGACAGAGGCTGCCAAGTACGGCACACTGGAACTTGCCAAGATCGAGAATATGCGCACCCAGTGCGAGGATCAGGCGGCAGGCAGAAAGACCATGAGCACCGACGATCTGGAACAGATCGAGGAAGAACTTGAACAGCAGGAGGCCTGGAAGCCCCAGGAAGAGGGACGGAAAATTGCCGAGCCCGAAAAGAAATACGGCGTTGTTTCCGTTTGCGCCGGTGCCGGTATTGAGGACATGTTCCGGGAGCTGGGTGTGGATCAGCTTGTTTCCGGCGGTCAGACCATGAATCCCTCCACAGAGGATATTCTGAAGATGATCGATGCCACCCCTGCTGAAGTAGTGTTTGTCCTTCCCAACAACAAGAACATTCACATGGCTG
>CAZFGL010000085.1:0-9693 GCA_964518645.1 uncultured Oscillospiraceae bacterium
ATAATATCCTCATCAACCTGGACTTTGCTGACGTGTCCGCTATTATGAAGGATGCCGGCCGTGCCCACATGGGTGTTGGCTATGCCACCGGCAAGGACAAGGCAGAGGCTGCTGCACATGCTGCTGTTTCTTCTCCCCTGCTGGAGACTTCCATCAACGGCGCAATGGGCGTCCTGATCAATATCACCGGTTCTCCCGAGATGGAGCTGGAGGACGTGGAGACCGCAGCAGGTATCGTGACCGATGCTGTGAACCCCGACGCCAACATCATCTTCGGCGCAACCTTCGACCAGTCTCTGGAGGATGCACTCCGGGTAACTGTTATCGCAACCGGATTTGACGACAATGCCAAGGGCGTTTTCACCAACGCTGCTGAGAAGGCAAAGCCCGAGACTGCGGCTCCTGCGACCTCTGACATTGACGATATTTTCCGCATTTTCAATCGCAGATAAGTTGTTTGAAGTCGCCTCAGGATACTGCATGTATTTTGAGGCGACTTTTTCTCTGTTAAGAAAGGAACGCTATGTTATTTCCCTATGATTTACAGCCCCTTGAGGCGATTGAGGGCTTTACTGCCACATCGCTGCTTTTGACCGCGGCCATATGCCTTGTGGCGATTTTTGTGGCATGGTATACGGTGCGCAGCCGAATTCAGCTGTCACAGGTGATTCTGGGCGTGTTTGGTTATGTGCTGGTGATGCTGCTGGAGAATATTTTCTCCACTGCATGGAATCCGGAGACCATGCCCACCAGCGGGATCGTATACGGAATGTATATGGTGCTTTACATTGTGGTCAGCCGGGAGCTGATCCGGTTTCTGTTGATCAAGTTCGGTTTGGTGGATCGGTTCCGGGATACGGATGCCTCCATTGGATTTGGACTGGGTATGGCCGGTTTTTATCTGTTTACCTGTGCTGCTTATTATTTCAATCTCTATACTGTGGCCAACGAGTTCCTGGATACAGGGGCAGAACTGTTCTTCACCAGTGTGGGCGCAGACGGGGAAGAGGCGTATAATCTGCTGGTTACCATTGGGCAGCAGTCCGGCTGGGAGTATCTGTTTACCGGACTGAACCGGGTGTTCTTCCTTGTGCGGGAGATTTCCCTGTCTGTGCTGGTGTGGTATGGAATTACCAATGAGAAGATGCGCCGCCTTGTGATTGTTGCACCTCTGATGCATCTGGTTTCCATGCTTCCTGAGGGAATGTATGCTGCGTCCATCCTGAACAATCTCTTTGTGAAGGATATTCTCACCTATGCACTCAGCGGTGGCATCGCCTTTGTAGCAGCAAAGTGTTACAACGCACAGGAGGATCAGGTCACCCATTTCAAGGTGGAAAAGCTCCGTGCCAGAAAGAGAAGATGATCATGACACATGATTTTATCAGTCCGGAAGCTGTGCTTCCGGACTGGGTACTATCCGGGCAGTTTTCCTATACCATGGACAACAAGCGCTACCACACCCTCCATTATTACAACCTCCATCGCTATGGCGGTAAGGTGTACAAGGCCAGTCTGGACGGAGGCTGTACCTGTCCCAACCGGGACGGAACCTGCGGCAGTGTGGGGTGCATCTATTGTGAGGAGGGCTCGCACTATTTTACCGGCCCGGGGGATATTCGGCAGCAGATGGAGCGGGAACTGCTGCGCATCCGAAAGAAGCAGCCTGAGGCTCGGGTGATTCCCTATTTTCAGGCAGGCACCAACACCTATGGAGAATTGCAGCGCCTGAAGTCCGCCTGGCAGGAGGCACTTTCTTTCCCGGAGGCTGTGGGGATGTCCATTGCGACCCGGGCAGACTGTTTGGGAGCACCTGTGCTGGAAGCACTGGAAGAACTTCGTGATCGGACGGATCTGACGGTGGAACTGGGGCTTCAGACGGTGCATGACTGTACTGCGGAACGAATCGGCCGGGGACATGATTTTCAAACGTTTCTCAGGGGTTATCAGGAACTGAAAGACAGGCATATCCGGGTGTGTGTTCACCTGATCAACGGTCTCCCCGGAGAGTCGGAAGCCATGATGCTGGAAACGGCACAGCAGGTGGGGGCGCTTCGGCCGGACGGGGTGAAGATCCATCTGCTCCATGTGGCAGAGGGAACGCCTCTGGGGGAATTGTGGAAGCAGGGGAGATATGTCCCCATGGAAAAAACGGACTATATCCGAATCGTCGCCCAACAGCTGACATATTTTCCGCCGGAGACGGTGATCGAGCGTCTCACCGGGGACGGAGACCGGAATAAGCTTCTGGCACCTCTGTGGAGCCGGGACAAAATCTCCGTGCTGGGAGGCATTGACCGGGAGATGAAAACCCGGAATCTGATGCAGGGGATGTACTTTGAACAGCGCCCGGGCAAAGTATTATAGCAAAAGGGAGCCACTGCATTCTTGCAGTGGCTCCTGATGCTTTAATGGGAAGCAAGGTAGGCATCTACCCGGGTTTTTACATTTTCCTGAAGACTGCGGTAATACAGTTCCAGTTCATAGTTGTGATAGCAGCCCTCCACAAATACCGGTTCGCCGGGGGGGTACTCGTCGGTGGTGATGTCCGGGACAATGATGGTGCCCCGCTGGGGATCCCGATAACAGCCGGTATAGCCGACCCGTTCGTGATCGGCGGAGCCGTCCATGTGCAGATCCACTGTGCCGGGGTTCATGGATTTGTCCGCCATATCGGAACCGGTCTCCCAACTGATGGGATTGATCCCGTAGGTATATCCACCCTCCGGCAGAATGATCGAGCCGGTGACTCCGGGGGCTTCGGAATTGAAGGAGACGATTACCCCAGTATCATCTGCACCCTCGGCCATTTTCAGATGGGGATAGGCTGAAAGATCCTCCCGGGTGATCCGCCAGCCAATGAGATAAGCGGCCACCAGCTGCTCCTGCAAAGCCTCATCCTGAAAAAACTCCTCCATGAGCCGGAGTGCAAGATCGGCACCCTGAGAGTATCCGGCCAGAATGAAAGGCCGTCCCTGATTGAAATGTTCCAGATAGTAAAGGAATGCGGCACGAACATCCTCATAGGCGGTGGAGAGATAGGGCCCGCGCTGGGCATCCTCCAAGTAGTACACACTGAGGCATGCCTGTCGGTAAAAGGGAGCAAAGCTCCGGGCCTCGGGGAGATATACGCTCTCCTGTAAATTCAGAAGCCTGTCCTGCCAGCTTCGGTCGTCCCGAAGCCATGTGGAGGACTGATAATCTCCGTCGCCACCGATGTCTGCTGTGGCACCGAGAATAAACACGTCCACGGGCTGAGTGCCGTCCATGTGGCATTCCGACCACATGAGGGGGCTTTTGTAGTTCCCGACCCATGGGAAGAAAAGAACGCCTGCACTCAGCGCAATCAATAAAATCAGGGAAATCAGCCGTTTTAACATAAAACCACCCTGTTTCCTACATAAAATCTACATAAAGGGTAACATAGTCCGGGACGGGTGTCAAGGGGCAGGGGAGGCGATCGTGACGGATCCGACAATTGAATGAAAAAGCGGCACACCGGATGATCCTGTGGGAGGATTCGGTGTGCCGTGAACTGTTATGGGAAATATCAGCGTATCGGGGGCGCTCAGTTCTCCTGCAATGCCCGGAGCAGAGGCGGAATGAACTGTTTCTTCCGGGAGACTACCCCGGGGAGAAGCACACCACCCTGAGAAGGTTCCGTGTGGAAGGCACGGCAGATCAGATCCTGGGAGCCATGTCCGGCGCAGACCACGAAGGAGGACTGATCCTGAAGGCTGGTGAGCAGATAGAAGGCCATGTCCACACCCAGCAGGGGACGGGCGCCGGGAAGATAGCCGGAGATCAGCTGCTGTGCCTTTTCATAGTTGGCACTGCTGATAAAGCTGCCCTGACCCACGCCGATAGTCAGATCGCCGTGGTCGAAGGTCTTGTAGTCCTGACGGTAAACGTCCTCGGCGGATTTTCCGTCCAGAGCCTCTCCAGCTTCAAACATGGCCTGTGCCAGTTCGTCCATATCCACCTGTGCGATCTCTGCCAGAACACGGGCGGTTCTTTCGTCCAGAGGAGTACAGGTGGGGGACTGGAACTTCAGGGTATCCGAGAGAATGGCGGACAGGAGAAGTCCGGCGATCTGGGGAGAGACCTCCACGCACTGCTCCTGATACATCTGATAGATCACTGTGGCGGTACAGCCCACAGGCTGGTTCCGGAAGTAGACCGGCCCGCTGGTTTCCAGATTGCCAATGCGGTGGTGGTCGATGATTTCCAGAATCTCGGCATCCTCCCAGCCTTCCACGCATTGGGTCTTTTCATTGTGATCCACCAGAATCAGCTGCTTGCGGCGGAGATTCAGCAGGTTTCTGCGGGAGATCACGCCTGCATACTTCCCGTTTTCATCCAGAACCGGGAAATAGACAAAGCGCACCTTACTCATAACGTCTTTCACGTCCTCCACGGAATCGGTGGTGCGGAAGGTAATCAGCTTGTCCCGGATCATGTAGTGACGAATGGGGACGCTCTGGGTCAGCATGCAGGAGGCGGGGTAGGTATCGTGAGGGGTGGTGATAATGGCACAGCCGTGTTTCTCCGCAAGGGAGACAATGGTTTTCGGGACCGGAGAGCCGGTGCACACCACAAGACACCCGGCACCCATCTCAATGGCGCAGTACTGGCTGTCATAACGGTTGGCCACGAGAACAAGATCCCCGGGTTCGACCACTTCTTCCATGGTCTCAGGGCTGGCAGCGGCCACAACGACCTTACCGGACTCCACACAGCCGTTGGGATCACCGGTGATCAGGGTGCCGCCCAGCGCCTCCAGAATGTTCTGATAGGGGGTGCAGGCATCGGAAAGAAAACGGGTGCTGGCAATGTCCATGTTGGCCATGGCGAGATTTTTCAGGGTAATGATACCCAGAAGATTGTTCTGGTCGTCGGTGATGGGCAGGGTGGAAATATTCTGATCGCGCATGATCTCCCACGCCTTGCGCATGGTGGTCAGACCGTCGGTGCCGGCCATGGGACGGATGTCAATATCCTGCACCTGCGCGCTTATGTCGGGACAAAGCTGGGGCGCGGGAGCCTGAAAACGGCGGAGGACATATTCCGTCTCCGGGTTTACTTCGCCGGCACGGAAGGGTGTATAGGTTTCCGGACAGGTTTCATTTTTCAGATTTGCATAGCAGATTGCGGAGCAGATGGAGTCTGTGTCCGGATTCAGATGGCCGATAACGCCGATGGTTCGTGTGTTTTCCATGATGAAATGCTCCTCCTTTGTTTGGTCTAACCATTCTATCACACCTTTCCGGGAAAAAACAGAGGGAATATGGAAAAATTGTGGTAAAGGGATATAAGAAATTCGGACTGCCTGTTGAGACAGTCCGAAATGAACGGGGTTAGGGGTCGGAGGAAGAAGGGACTTACGGCTCCCGAGCGTCCAGATACCTGGTGAGGGGAGTGATGGTGCAGGAGGTATAAATGGTCTTCCAGTCCGGATCTTCCACCAGGGTATTTTCGGTGATGAACTGTTCCAGTAGGGCATAGCCGGTTTGATGATATTGGAGATAGCTCTGTGCCGTTTCTGGATCATCGAAGGATATAAATTCCGGATTCAGAGTGCGATAGGTGATTTGATAGACATAGGTGTCGTCCTGACCAAGCACTGTTTTGTTAAAGAACATGGTGGTAAACTTGTTGGCCTTGTAGTAATCGTAATCGAATTCCTCAACGGGAAGGACACTGATAACCCACACCAGCCCACGGGCGGTTATTGGCTCAGACATGTCCTGATGAAAGGAGAATGCCACGTTGTCCAGTTGTATGGAAAAATTAAATGCTTCAATATCATCGGAGAATGGAGTGTCCACCAGAACGTGATCGGTATATTCCGCCGGTACAGTTAAGGAGACAGGGTAAAGGCTGCTGGACAGTGTCATGGGGCTCTCTTCCGGGGCGGCTCCAACGGTGAGAGCGCCGGGGGCTTGCGGAGAGACCAGAAGCCGGTTGCAGGAGAGATAGCCTGCAAGGAGGACACAGACAACGCAGGCGGCCAAAGAGGAGAACCGGAGCCAGCGGGGGATATGGCGTGCCGGGGCCGCTGCATCGGAAAGGAACTGCTCGTCGATGTCATTCAGAGCGTCGATAATGTCAATGCCGGTCATTTGAGAAACCTCCTTCTGTGATGAGATAATGTTTCAGCTTTTTTCTGGTTCTGGACAGGGTGGTTTTGACTTTGGACTGGGTAAATCCCAGCGTGTCGGCAATGGAACGGATGGAATCCATGTACCAGTAACGCCGGATAAAAATGTTTCGCTCATCACGGGGAAGGGATTTCAGAAATGCGTTGAGTGTGGAGGTAAGCTCATTGCGCAGAAGCGTATCCTCCACATTGGAATCTGACGGGAGTACATGATTCAGTTCCTCCACGGCCAGTGTCAGCTGTCCGCCACCCCGTTTCCCGGCCTGCTGATGCCGCCATTTGTCAATGGACAGGCAGCGGGTGATTTTTCCGAGATAGGAAGAAAGCTGCTTTGGCCGGTCGGGGGGGATCTGATCCCAGACGGTGAGATATGTATCGCTGACACATTCCTCCGCATCCTCCCGGTTGTTCAGAATGTTGTGAGAAATGCGGAAGAGCAGCTGCCCGTAGCGGGATGCCGTTTCCGATATAGCCTGTTCAGAGCGATTCAGGTACAGGTCGATGATCTGCTGGTCGGTCATGGGTCCACCTCCTTGACGTTTCTATATTATGAGTCGAAAAACCGGCGGATTTGGTTACAGCTTTTTCAGAAATTATCGAAAAATCCCCATGGCACTGAGCTTGCAGGTCATGGGGAGATAATTCCGGGGGCTTAGAATACAACGGGGCCGTTTTCTGCAACGTACGCCACGCCGGTGTCTGTGTCGCACACGGTCAGATCACAGATCACATTCTGGCTGGGATCGGGATGCCCTTCCCACAGATGATAAAGGGTGGGGAGGAAAACGGGCCAGCGGGATGCCTCATATTCAGAGTGATGGGCACCGTCGGCAGGGTCGGGGGCGGAGGTGGGGGCCTCCAGCACGAAGGCGGGGGGCTCGGAGCAGCGGGTGTTGGCAACCCCGGCCACAATGTGATTGCAGCCACCTTCCACGTCCTCCCACATGTGGATGGTGGAATCTACAAATTCGTCCTTTCCGTTAAACACGCCCTCCACGATCACATGGCTCAGGTGGGTGGTGAAGAAATACCAGCTCAGAGGCAGACGGTTGATCTGTACGCCGTCGCCACCGAATACGGGCTTGCCGGGTACCATGGCCTCAGAGATCATATGGGCGGATTTCTCAAAGCCGTACTCCCAGGGGGTGCGTACCCAGTTGAAGCGCTTGTGGGAGCCGGGGGCCCAGAGGTAATACCCCTTTTCCATGTTGGCCCACCACCAGTCCATCATTTTGGCGGTAACACCGGGAAGAAAATGCTGTGCCTGAGTGGTGATTACATAGCCCTTCGCCTTGGCATCCTCTGTGAGCTCCAGGGGAGGATATGCAGGGGTGGGGGCAGAGAGGGGGGTGAAGTCCAGAGTGGGGACATGAATATTCTTCTGGAAGGGCATATAGGTCTGCCCGGCGTTGGGGGTGTAACTCATGATAAAAACTCCATTCGTTTTTTTCTTTTATTGTACTCCAAGAGAAAAAGCTTTTCCAATGCCTATTTTTGCAGAATCTATAACTTCCAGTTATATATATCCGGAGAACTATTTCACAGTTCATGCGGCAATTGCATGAAAATGGAACAATTCACGGCAAAATAGACATGTTTTCAGGTCAAATAAAGGTGAAAAAACGGTTGAATGGAGGCGCTTGGTGTGTTACAATAATCTAAGAAATGTCTGCCCACCGGGCAGAAGAAATCTATATAAGGGAGTTTAAGCAAATGGGCAAAATTTCTTTGTTTATAGATGGTACCGAGATTCAGGCCGAAGAGGGAATGAGCGTACTGGAAGCTTCCCTGGCCGCTGGCATCTATATCCCGCACCTGTGTTCCCATCCTGATCTGCCGGCTACCGGCGGATGTAAGATGTGCGTAGTTGAGGTTGATGGTGAAGAGGCACCTCTGTCCTCCTGCGTTACCGAAGTGAAAGAAGGCATGCGTGTCACCACCAAGTCTCAGCAGCTGACCCAGCTCCGTAAAATCGCGCTGGAATGCATCATGGCAGGTCATCCCCATGACTGCACCGGCTGCCGTGCATATGGCAACTGCGAGCTTCAGGCTATGTGGCAGTATCTGGGCGTTCTCCATGCCCGCATGAAGGACGAGTTCCCCGAGAAAGCAACCCTGAAGATCGGCACCGGCACTCAGGTCATCATTCGTGAGAATGACCGCTGCATCCAGTGTGGCCGCTGCGTCCGTGCCTGCAACGATCTGCGTAAGGTCGGTGCCATCGGCTATCAGAAGAAGGGCCTGGAAACCTATATCTCCACCCCCGATGATCTGCCCCTGAATCAGACCGACTGCCGGTTCTGCTCCGCATGTGTTGAGGTCTGTCCCACCGGTGCTCTGGTGGATATGGAGGGACTGTTCCGTTCCGACCTGCCCAGAGAGCAGGCCCTGGTTCCCTGCCGTGCAGAGTGCCCCGCACACACCGATATTCCTGCATACATCCGTCTCATTGCTGAGGGCAAGTGCTCCGAGGCTGTGGGCGTTATCCGTGAGAAGCTGACCTTCCCCCACGCACTGGGCTATGTCTGCAACAACCGCTGCGAGAATGGCTGTAAGCGTGAGAAGCTGAACGATCCTCTCTCCATCCGCAACCTGAAGCGGTTTGCTGTGGAGAACGACGAGACTCAGGTCTGGAAGGAAAAGTACATCACCCCCGTGAAGCCCCGCACCGGCAAGAAGGTTGCTGTTATCGGCGGCGGCGCTACCGGTTTGACCGCTGCTTACTATCTCAACCGCTGCGGCCATGACGTTACCGTATTCGAGGCCAAGAAGATCGCCGGCGGTCACATGACTTCCGGTATGCCCGAGTATCGTATTCCCACCCAGGACGTTCTGGATGAGATCCAGGTCATCGTGGATTCCGGCGTTAAGCTGGTCTGCGACAGCCCCATTACCAATGCTGCTGAACTGAAGAAGGATTACGATGCTGTACTGGTTGCCATCGGTACCAGCGTGGGCAAGAAGCTGATGTATCTCCCCGGCGCTACCCACAAGCAGGTTTACAGCGCACTGGATATTCTTCAGGCACAGCGTCTCCATAAGGAGATTGATCTGGGTCAGACTGTTAACATCATCGGCGGCGGTAACGTTGCATTTGACGTTGCAGGTACTCTGATCCGTATGGGCAAAACCGTTAACGTGGTCTGCCTGGAGAAGAATGCTTCTCAGGCAAGCCCCGAGGAGCGTGATCTGGCTCTGGAGGAAGGCGCAAATCTCTTTGACAGCCACTCCAACGAGGCCATTCTCGGTACTCCCGAGCAGGTTACCGGCCTTCAGGTTCACAAGATCAACTCCTTCTACTTCCATCCCGAGACCCGTGCTCTGGTGGAGGATGCAATTCCCGACAGTACCTACACCATCCCCTGCGATGCAATCGTCTTTGCAGCAGGCCAGGTTACCGGCCTGACTGATGAGTTCGGTCTGGAGCTGAACCGCTTTGGTTATCCCATCGATCCCAAGACCGGCAAGAGCGAGTTTACCACCTCCGTTGAGGGCGTGTTTGCTGCCGGCGACGTAATCACCGGTACCAAGTT
>CAZFGL010000086.1:0-3557 GCA_964518645.1 uncultured Oscillospiraceae bacterium
ATCACCATCAACTTCTTCTGGGGCGGCACCGTTTTCACCGATGGTGAGACTCTGGATGCTGTGTCCTCTAACTCCGCAAACATGACCGCTTTCGGTCACATGCCCCACGTTGGTACCCTGAACTATCTGGGCTTCCCCGGCTTTGCTCCCGGCGGCACTCAGGCTGCTCTGGACTACTTCAACACCCTGATTTTCGACAACCCCGAGACTTCCGCTCTGATCCAGGGCGAGGCTGCTGACAACGGCATCATCTACCTGAACGTCATCGCCGGCGGCGCTAACGCTTTCTGCGCAAAGTATGAGTTCTCCGATCTGGCTACCCTCCAGTCCGGCTCCAAGTCCTTCGGCAACTTCGACGCTGCTATCTTCGAGAAGCTGGGCTTCCAGGTTACCGCTGTTACTCCTCCCGACACCTATGATGCTCTGCAGAGAGGCCTTGTGGACTCCACCCAGATGGGCTTTGCTCCCATGGTGTCCATGAGCTGGTACGATGTTGCTCCCTACTGGGCTCTGGACGGCACCTACACCGCCGGCAACATGCTGACCGCTAACCTGGAGTGGTGGAACTCCCTCACCGATGCTCAGCGTCAGGCTATTCAGGCTGCTGCTGACGAGGTTGAGGCTTACTCCGCTACCATCTACGACGAGGCAATCGCAACCGATACTGCCAAGGTCGAAGAGGCTACCGGCAACAAGTTCGTTCAGTTCTCCGACGAGGACATCGCGCAGATCTGGGCTGCTACCTTCGAGGCTAAGGCTGACGCTGCTCTGAACACTGCTGAGCCCAACGGCAAGACCGAGGGCATGACCAAGATCCTGGAAGTTGCTGCTGAGATCACCGGCTACAACTGGGCTCACTAATCGTCATCTTCCGGCCCTGAAAAGGGACTGAAAAAACGAATCATATGCCCCCGGTGCAGGTCTTCTGTACCGGGGGCATTTTAACAGATAAAACGAAAAAAGGGGTGGCGCTGACGCGCCGCCCCTTCTGCGTATAAATCAGAGGCTGACAACCAGATCGCCGGTGTAGGTGCCGGGGAGGATCTGGGTCTCCTTGCCGTCTACGGTGAGGGTGCCCACCACGGTGGAGCCTTCCTCAACAGTCAGGCTGCTGAGATAGGAGGTGCCGGCCACGTTCCAGACGGAGCCGTTCTTCAGAGTGACGATCACACCGTTGTTTACAACGGGCTGTGCGGTGTTGATCACTTCGCCCAGCTCCTCGCAGTTGTCCTTGCAGACCTTCTCCACACGGTGGAGCGCCTTGGAAGCGGAGATGATGCCGTTGACGGTGGCATTGTCGAAGGTCACTGCCAGATTGCGCACGCCGTCATAGCCGTTACCTCTGGAGCCGGGGCCACCCTTGCCGGGACCACCGGGGCCACCCTTGCCAGGACCGCCGGGACCACCAGGGCCGCCGGGACCTCCGGGGCCTTCTGCGCCGGGAGGAGGTGCCATGACCATCTTGGGGCCGGTATCGCCCTTCTGACCGGTGGAGCCGTTGTAGAAGTCGCCGGTGACAGTCATGTCCTTGAAGGTGGCGATTACGTCATAGGTCTCTCGTGCGGTCTTGTTGTCATGGGTGGGATCGTAAACATCGTCCTCCTTGGGGTCGATGTAGTAGCCGGTGGGACTGCCGGGATCGTCAGAGTTCATTACCTGAAGGATGATGCCGTTGCCGGGGGACAGAACGCAGTTGTCTGCCTCGATAATGGGGGCGCAGCCCTTAACCACCACGGAGGTCTCATCGGTGTTGAACACGGAACTGTCGGTGATGGTCAGCTTGCCACCCTCGTTGCGGAAGCACATAACACCGAACCGGCCAGCGTCAACCCGGGTGTTTTTGAACACGCCGGAAGCAGTCTCGTTGGCCATAATCAGGGCGTAGTCCGGTACATCAATGCGGCAGTCCTCGAAGGTGTCGATGCAGTCACCGATGGAGAATGCGCCGTAACCGCTGGGGCCGGTGATGGCAACGTCACAGTTTTTCAGATTCAGACGGCAGCGCTGTACGCCGTCGGTGGACATAACGCCCCATGCCTCTGCGGTGAGGGTGCAGTCCTCGTACCATGCATCTGCGAAGTCCGCCAGATTGGTGGCACGGCAGTTGCCCCGGAGACCCAGCATCCAGGGTACACGGCGCATATTGCCGGGCATAACGTTGTCCTCGTAATCCCAGGGGAGAACGCCGTCCTCAGCGGAGATCTCGCAGTTCTTTACATAGAGCTTGGAGTGACCGCCGGCGAAGAGTGCGCCACGGGCAGCACCCTTGGTGGAAATAAAGGAATTCTCCACCGTCAGCACTGCGTCATCGTCAGACATAATGCCTGCGCCGTAGCCGATGAAGTCGTTGTCGCCGTTGCCGGTGAGAGAAATGTCAGCGCCGGAGACGGTGTAGGGGCCCTTGCCACCTACTGCAATGCCGTTGAAGCTCTCGTCCCGGGAGGTGATGGTCACGTCAATGCATTCCCCGTCCTTGACCTCGCCGTCGGTGACAGCGGACAGGGCGGACTTCTCTTCAATAACGGTGCCACCTTCGGCATATATTGCAGCGCGGAATTTATACTGGTTGTGGGGGATGGGATCCAGAACCTCCAGCACAATGTCACCCTCGTAGTTGCCGGGAAGGGGCTTTACGCTCTCCCCGTTTACGGTCATAACCAGAGTTTTTCCCTCGGGAGCTTCCAGAACTGCATCGGGGGTAAGAATCAGACCAAAGAGCTCAGTGGTTTCGGGAACGATCCACTTGCCCTCAACTTTCTTAAATGTTTTCACAAAAGATACCTCCTTCGTATCCAAACTGGTTAAAGCATACGACAAATTCTTACGGATTGCAAGTATCATTCTGAAGGAAAGAAGTATCAAATTCAGAAAAATTATTTACGACTCCGGGGCATCCTCCTCTCTCCCCGGTGCGGAGAGCCAGCCGGAGGGGAAGGAAATAACCTGACCGTCCGAGACGATGAGATACTGAACGGGAATCGTTCCGTCGGTTTCAGGGCCTGTACACTGAAGCTCATACCGGTTCAGGTCACTGTCGCAGGTTGCGGTCCAGCTCCAGGAACGGCATTCCTCCCACATCCAGCTGCCATCCCCGGAGAGCCAGACCGCCATAGCCTCCGGCGCCTGGTCATCATAACTTCCCAGTGTGGAAAATGTGGCAGTAACCCGGCTCCGGATCTCAGGATCAACGGAATCGCCGGAAGCTGTGTTTTCCTCATATTCCTGAGCGGTTAGCGTCTGCCCGCCGGTGACATTTCCCCAGATTCGGGTCATGAAGGTATCATAATCCCCTTCCAACCCGGGATTTAAGGTAAGTCCCCGGTTGGCGGCGTAGTCTTTCAGGGTATCCAGAGTGTCCAGCTGGGTCTGCCGGTAGCTGTTTTTGCAGGCGCTGCTGCTGGTGTCCGTATCCGGCAGGGTGGGCAGGGACAGAAGATAATAATTGTTCTCGTCCCGGGCAAAGGGATACTGGTTCACGCCGAAATCCCACAGGGGCCACTCCCCCGGGACAACGGATTCGTTTTCCTCGATCCATGCCCGGTCTGCCCGGGACAGGG
>CAZFGL010000086.1:3657-9541 GCA_964518645.1 uncultured Oscillospiraceae bacterium
GGGTGGACTCCCGGGTGGATTCAGCAAGAGAGGAGACCTCCGTGCCCCAGAGGGGATCCGGGGAGACGGGAGACTCTACAGCAGATACCTCCCGGGAGGAATTGCAGCCGGTGAGCAGGGATAAGGTCAAAACTGCGGAAAGCAGCAGATGGCGGGTTTGCTTTGCCATGAAAATCAACTCCAGATAAGAATGTATACACATGTGTAATATGGTGAGATTATAGCGCACACATTTCCCGGTGTCAAGGGGGTGGAAAAGAAAATTACACGTTTGTATATAAATATTTTCCCGGCCATCTCCCGTTTCACCGGGGTTTACGGCGGTGGGCAAACGTGGTACAATACGAAAAAACGGGAAAGGAATGAATGGTTATGAGCTTAAAAAACAGACAGGATATGGACCCCCGCTTTCAATGGCGGCTGAGTGATATTTTCCCCTCTCAGGAGGCGTGGGAGCAGCAGTATGAGGTCTCCCAAAGGGAGGTAGAAACACTGGGACAGCTCTGCGGTACCCTGAAGGAGAGCCGGGAGGGGCTTCGTGCGGGACTGGACAGAGTTTACGGGGTGATGGAGCCGGTGAACCGGCTGTATCTCTATGCGTCTCTGCTGAAAAACGGGGACAACGGAGACCCGCAGGCCCAGACGCTGGAAGGACGGGCGACCAAACTGTATGTGGATCTTTCCACGGCAGTCAGCTTTATGGAGCCGGAGATCCTGAGCATTCCACAGGAGGTTCTGGGGGCATGGATGGAGGATCCCATGCTGGCAGAGTACCGGCATATCCTGAAGGACATTGACCGGCAGCGTGCCCACACCCTCCCTGCCCAGCAGGAGAAGATGCTGGCACTGCTCTCCGATGCAGCGGGGACGCCGGACGATGTGTTTACCATGCTGGAAAGTGTGGACATGACCTTCCCCGATGTGACCGGTGAGGACGGAAACCCTGCGCCCCTGACCCATGGCACCTATGGCCTCTTCCGGGAGAGCCGGAACGTTCAGGTGCGCCGGGAGGCATTTGAGACATATCACGGGGAATTCCGGAAATATATCAACACCATTGCGGCCACCTACGCAGGCTCGGTCAAGCTGGATCAGTATTTTGCACAGGTGCGGGGCTACGGCTCCCCGCTGGAAAAATCCCTCTGTGGCAGCAATGTGCCCGTGGCGGTGTATGACGCCCTGATTACGGCGGTACACAACAGCCTTGGCAGCATGGAGCGGTATCTGAAGCTGCGGAAGAAGGTTCTGGGGCTGAATGAGCTTCATATGTATGACCTGTACTGCCCCATTGTGGAGGATGTCACCTATCAGATTCCCTTTGAAGAAGGCAAGGCACTGGTGAAGCAGGCTCTGAAGCCTCTGGGAGAGGATTATGCCGCCCTGCTGGACAAGGCGTATGAAGAGCAGTGGATGGATGTATATGAGAACAGGGGCAAGACCACCGGTGCTTTCTCCTGCGGGGTCTACGGGGTGCATCCCTATGTGCTGCTGAATTATACCGATGCCCTGAATGATGCCTATACCATGGCGCATGAGCTGGGACATGCCATGCATTCCTATCTGTCCTCGGAGAAGAATTCCTTTGCAAACCATGACTATAAGCTTCTGGTGGCAGAGGTGGCCTCCACAGTCAACGAGGTGCTGCTCACCAAATATCTGCTGAAAACCGAGACCGATCCCCGGCGGAGGGCTTATATTCTCAATTATCTGCTGGAGAGCTTCCGGACGACGGTGTTCCGCCAGACCCTGTTTGCAGAATTCGAGCGGGATGTCCATGACATGTACAGCAGCGGTCAGCCCCTGACGGCGGAACTGCTGAATCAGCATTATCATGAACTGAACGAGCTTTACTACCGGGGTGTGGTCGTGGACGAGCATCAGGACGTGGAGTGGGCCAGAATCCCCCATTTCTACAGTGCCTTCTATGTGTACCAGTATGCCACCGGATTCTGCTCCGCAGTGGCCATTGCCGACCGGATTGAAAAGACGGATGATCCCACAGATTACCTCCGGTTCCTGACCACCGGCGGCAGCGATTATCCCATGGAGGAGCTGAAAATCGCCGGGGTGGATCTGACAAAGCCGGAGGTGGTGGAGCAGGCCCTGAAGCTGTTTGACGAGACCATCACTGAACTGGATGCCCTTCTGGCAGAGCTTTAAGGGGAAGGAAAGGACGAATACCCATGAATGAAATTACAAAAGGTCTGTTTGATTTTATCGCCGCCAGCCCCACCAGCTATCATGCGGTGGAGAATGCGACAAAGCTGCTGGAGCAGGCGGGCTACCAGCCCCTTCTGGAAGGAGACCGCTGGGAGCTGACACCCGGGCAGGGCTATTATGTGACCCGGAATGGCTCCAGCCTGATCGCCTTCTGGATGACCGAAAGGGTTCAGGGCTTTATGGCCGCTGCTGCCCATACGGATTCCCCGGCACTGGGGATCAAAAACCGGGCTGCCATCTGCGCCGAGGGATATACCAAGCTGGACGTGAGCAAGTACGGCGGAATGATCTTCTCCACCTGGCTGGATCGCCCCCTGTCCATTGCGGGACGGGTCATGGTGGAAACGGAACAGGGGGTGGAGAGCCGCCTTCTGAATATCGACCGGGATCTTCTGGTGATTCCCAATGTGGCCATCCATATGGACAGAACCGTAAACGAGGGGAAGAAGCTGTCGGTTCAGGTGGATCTGATGCCTCTGCTGGGAAAGGGGAATCTGGATTTCGAGGCGTTTATTGCGGAGGAACTGGGGATTCCCAGAGAAAAGCTCCTGTCCCATGATCTGATTCTCTATGCCCGGGACAGAGGCACCTGCCTTGGGGTGGAGGAGGAACTGATTCTCTGCCCCCGACTGGACGATCTCCAGTGTGTTTACGGACTGCTTCAGGGCTTCCTTCATATGAATGATCCCAAGGCAACCCCGGTGCTGTGCCTGTTTGATAATGAAGAGGTGGGAAGCTACTCCCGGCAGGGTGCAATGGCTACCTTCCATCTGGATGTGCTCCGCCGGATCTGCGAGGCTGCGGGGCTGTCCGAAGGGGAATACCAGCGGGTGATCGCCAACTCCATGATGGTCTCTGCGGACAATGCCCACGGGGTCCATCCCAACCACCCGGAGAAGGCAGCACTGTCCAGCCGTCCCCGTCTGGGCGAGGGCGTGGTGATCAAGTACGGCTCCGGCTATGCCACCTCCGGCATCTCCGATGCCCTGCTGCGACAGCTGCTGAAAAAGGCGGAGGTGCCCGTTCAGGATTATTTCAACCATTCGGATATTGCAGGCGGTGGAACTCTGGGACAGCTAGCCCTGACGCAGGTGCCCATGTTCACTGTGGATATTGGTCTGGCGCAGCTGGCCATGCATTCTGCCTGCGAGACCGCCGGAACCGCCGACACCGGGTATCTCATCCGGGCCATGGAATGCTTCTTCGGTGGCCGGATCCGGGAAACTGCTCCCGGAAGCTTTGCTGTGGAGTGCTGAGTGTCGTAGAATAAAAACAGCCGGTCTTTCCCATTGGGAGAGACCGGCTGATGAATTGTAAGAGAGAAATCAGGCCCTTATGAAAAACAGGTAGATCAAAATAACAATACAGGCAAGGCAGATCAGCCCAAAGCCTGTCATGAAGGGCCACAGGGGGAAGTCACCGCCGGATTTTCCCGTTCCGGCGGGAGTATCGGTAAGGGGCTTACCGCATTTGATACAGAACAGGTTGCCGTCAGGGACGCGCTGGGAACAGTGGGGGCATTTCATGGGCGGACTCCTTTCAAAAGGGAATGGAAATGCAAAAAATTACCTGCTTATTATAAAACGGAACCAATATCCTGTCAAGGGTGTGGAAGGAGCGGGTGTCACATCCGGAGCATGGTGCGCGTTTTCTTCCAGAGGAAAATGGCCAGGAACATGCTTAAAAGTTCTGCCAGAGGGGCAGCTGTCCATACCAGCTCCAAGCGGCCGGTCAAACTCATAATATAGGCAATGGGAACGATAAAGAATAGTTGGCGGCACAGATTAACGGCCAGTGTGTACCGGCTCCGTCCGAGAGACTGGAAGGAGGAGGACAGAATCACCGCTGCAGCCCCAAAGGGAAGACTGACACAGCAGATCCGCAGGGCGATTTTACCGATTCGCATCATATGCTCCGAAGCGCTGAACAGCATCAGCAGCGGTGCGGGGATCAGCTCGAACACCACAAGCAGCAGGGTTTCCAGTCCCAGTGCCACCACCATGGCCAGCTTGACTGTTTTGTTCACCCGGTCAAGGTTTCCGGTGCCATAGTTATAGGAGATCATGGGGACAGTTCCGTTGTTGAGACCGAATACAGGCATAAAGGCAAAATTCTGGAGCTTCAGCCAGATGCCAAACACAGCGGTGGCAGTGGTGGAGAAGGCCAGAAGGATCTGATTGATGCAGAAACTCATGGCAGAGGTAAGACCTACGGTGATGATGGAAGGAATACCAATGGTATAGATCTCCTTGAGAATGCTCAGGGTGGGCCGCATCAGGGAAATCTTCAGCCGGATGTTTTTTTCCTTCCGGTGCAGGAAGAACAGCGCCACCAGAGCTGCAAAAATCTGTCCAAGAACAGTGGCCAGTGCAGCACCCTTTACGCCCATGGCCGGGAAGGGGCCAATGCCGAAGATCAGCAGAGGGTCAAATATAATATTGAAAATGGCACCGCTGGCCTGAGAAAGCATGGAGTACAGGGTATTGCCTGTGGCCACCAGCAGTTTTTCAAAGTTCTGTCCGAAGAAAGCGCCCACGGAGACCATGCAGATAATGGTCAGATAGTCTACGCCGGCCTCCACAATGGTGGGAACGGTGGTCTGCATGGTGTAATAGCACCGGACGCAGGTACAACCGATGATCAGAAAGACCAGCGTGTAAACGGCGGAAAGAAATACGGCGGTGTTGGCGATTCGTCTGGCTCGCTCCGGATTCCCCTGCCCCAGGTAGCGGGGGGTCAGGGCATTGACACCAACGCCGGTTCCAACGCCGATGGCAGTGATGATCTGCTGCATGGGCAGGGCAATGGAGACGGCGGTAAGGGCATCCTCGGAAATTCTGGCCACGAACATGGAGTCCACCATGTTATACAGGGCCTGAATAAAAAATGAAATCATCATGGGAATGCTCATGGAAACCAGCAGACGCCCGATAGGCATGGTTCCCAGCTTGTTGGACTGATTGGACAAGTAATCTCCTCCGTTTTACATGATAATTAAATACGACCAACATAATAGCATAAAAAGTCAGAAATTGCAGTAATTTTTTGAATGAAGAAACAACTGTGCGGTGGTGAAAAACGTTTGGAAAAAATTCATAATAAATATGCTGTGATATTGTGCAAAATGACACTTGTAGATTTTCCGTCATTGGGCTATTATATTAACGTTAGCACTCGGGCTGAAAGAGTGCTAAAACATGAATTCGTAGAACCATGACAGACCTTCTCAGGTCGTCAGATTATTTTAAGGAGGAACCATAAATGAAACTCGTACCCCTGTTTGATAAGGTCGTTGTAAAAATGACCGAGGTGGAGCAGACCACTGAATCCGGCCTGATCCTCACTTCCACCGCCAAGGAAAAGCCCACCGTTGCTGAGATCGTGGCTGTTGGCCCCGGCGGTAATATCGACGGCGTAGACGTTAAAATGACTGTAGAGGTTGGCCAGAAGATCATTATGGCCAGATACGTTGGCACCGAGGTTAAGCTCGGCAAGGAAGAATACACCATCGTCCGCCAGAGCGACATTCTCGCGGTTGTAGAGTAATTGGAGGTAATTTATCATGGCAAAACAGATTATTTTCGGGGAAGACGCCCGTAAGAAGCTTCAGTCCGGTATTGACCAGCTGGCCAACACCGTTAAGGTTACCCTGGGACCCAAGGGC
>CAZFGL010000087.1:0-9485 GCA_964518645.1 uncultured Oscillospiraceae bacterium
ACCCAAGGATGTGAACCCTTTGAAAAAATCAAAAAGCAATTTTGCCTTTCTCCTTGTGATTCTGATCATTGTAGGGCTTTCCGTATGGATCCTCACCTCCCCCTCGGGAAATATACGGGAGTACAAGTACAGCGACATTCGTCAGCTGCTGGAGGAAGAACAGGTAAAGTCTCTGATCCTTTCTGACAATGTATTGGAACTGCAACTGAAAGCTCCCGACGAGGACGGAAATACAAAGCTTATGTATAAGCTTGCCTCTTTCGCTGTATTCTACGAAGATTTTAACGACCTTGTTGTTCAGCAATATGCGGACGGCATCATTGAAGCATATGACTACACCGCCGGAAATGAGACCCCCTGGTGGCTCATGTTTGTTCCTTACATTCTGATTGCTCTGCTGTTTCTGGGCATCTGGCTTTTCATTGCTGCCAGAAGTGCCGGAGGCGGTGGCAGCGACAAGAGCGCCATGAAGTTTTCAAAGGCTCGTACTACCATTGGAATCGACGAAAAAAACCGGGTCACCTTCAATGATGTGGCCGGTGCCGATGAGGAGAAGGCCGAGCTTGAGGAAGTTGTGGATTTCCTCCGGAACCCTGACAAATACACCCGGCTGGGTGCTAAAATTCCTAAGGGCATCCTGCTGGTTGGCCCTCCTGGAACCGGTAAAACCCTAATCGCAAAGGCAGTGGCCGGTGAGGCCGGGGTTCAGTTCCTGTCCATTTCCGGTTCTGATTTTGTGGAGCTTTATGTGGGCGTAGGTGCAAGCCGTGTCCGTGATCTGTTTGATCAGGCAAAGAAGCAGGCTCCTGCCATTATCTTTATCGACGAGATCGACGCAGTGGGTCGTCAGCGTGGTGCCGGTTTGGGCGGTGGCCACGATGAGCGGGAACAGACCCTGAATCAGCTTCTGGTTGAGATGGACGGCTTTAATAACAACGAAGGCGTGATCGTCATGGCGGCCACCAACCGTGTGGACATTCTGGACACCGCCCTTCTCCGCCCCGGTCGTTTTGACCGCCAGATCTATGTGGGAACGCCCGACTCCAAGGGACGTGAAGCAATTCTTCGGGTTCATGCAAAGAACAAGCCCCTTTCCGACAATGTGGATCTGGGCGTGATTGCACGAGAGACCGCCGGTTTCACCGGTGCTGATCTGCAAAACCTTCTGAATGAATCTGCACTCCGTGCCGCAAAGCTGGGCCGTCCCGTGATTCTGATGGAGGATCTTCAGGAATCCATGATTAAGGTCATTGCAGGCCCTGAGAAAAAGAGCCGTGTGGTTCCCCCTCATGAGCGAAAGCTGACTGCGGTACACGAGGCCGGTCACGCTGTTGTCATCTACCATCTTCCCAACCATGACCCGGTACATCAGATCACCATCATTCCCCGTGGCACTGCCGGCGGCATGACCATTTTCCTGCCCACAGATGACAAAAGCTATATGAGCCGCAACGGAATGCTGGAACAGATCGTCTCCGGTATGGGTGGCCGGGTCGCAGAGGCACTTCTTCTGGATGATATATCCACCGGTGCTTCCAATGACCTTCAGAACGCCACTGCCCTTGCCAGAAAGATGGTCACAAAATACGGCATGAGTGCAAAAATCGGCCCTGTTTCCTTTGAATCTGACGGTCAGGTATTCATTGGCCGGGACTACGGACATACCAAGGACTACTCTGAGGAATCCTCTGCCCGGATCGACAATGAAGTGACCGAGATTCTCCGCAGCTGCTATCAGCGCTGTGAGGACATTCTGAAGGCCAATATGGATAAGCTGATCGCAGTATCTGATTATCTGTTGGAGCATGAAACCATGGACAGTGAGACCTTCAACGCCATTATGAAAGCAGACACTGACTCCGAGACAGAAGAATAACAAAACTGGCTGTTGCTTCGGGCAACAGCCAGTTTTACATTCTATCTGTGACATATCATACGATCCAGCCAGAGACTGAACCGTTTTGCTCTCCCGCCCCAGTGACAGGTTCTACTGAGATACAATACCCCTTCCGCCAGCAGAATGCCACTGAGCATATCTGCAATCACATGCTGCTTGGTAAGCAGGGTAGAAAAACACACCAGAACCGCAAACACACCAGATGCCTCCCGGTACCATTTGGGTATATCCAGGCGTCCCCGGAGTCCTGCAAAGCACAGCCAGCTCTCCAGACAATGAATGGAGGGAAACAGATTCGTGGGGGCATCCATGAAGTATACCATGGCCATCAACTTATCCCAAAAGCTCTCCCCCAGATTCTCAGGTCGGATATTGGTCGAGGGGATCAATAGAAAGAACGCCCCGCACAGGAGCTTTGCCCCCACCTCTGCCGTCATGATCCGGTACCAGTCCTCTGTCTGAGCCATCAGAATATAGTTTACCACCCAGAACACATAACTGAGCAAATAGATCAGCACCCAACGGCTGTCAAAGGGCAGTGCCTGATCCAGCACCGTCATAATGTTCAGAAGCTGCCGGTTCATATTGATGGACATGGTGCCCCAATATATCACGCAGTTCAGAAGCAGTACCAGCAGCAGTCCCAGAGCCTTCTGGCTGGGAAGGAAACTCCCAAGGTGCTCGTCGTAGCAGGTTCTAAGCTTATCCCGCACGGCCAATCCTCTCCCCCATTTTTACTACAGTCTCTTCTCCCTGACAGGAGTTTTTCAAAATATCCCCATCCACACATATTTTGCCCTGCTGTAAAATCAGGATCACAGTAGAGCCGCCAAATTCAAATCGACCCTTCTCCTCTCCCCGGAACACGTTCCCGGGTTGGAAGGTATTCTTGATCCGCCCCACCAACAGCGCCCCCACTTCCATGGTGATGATCTCTCCAAATTGTTCTGTACGCAGGAGGGAGTATTCCCGGGTATTCTCATGGTAGATGGGTTGTTTTTCCGCCGCAAAGGGGTTCACTGTGTGATAGCGACCGGCAATATGCCGTACCGAACCTGCCCCCCCCTCTGCCACATGACAATACCGGTGATAATCATCCACAGACAGCCGGAACAGCAGCAGTGTTCCACCTCTGTATCGCTCTGCCAGAACAGTATCATTCAGCAGTGTCTCCATGGTGTAATCCGTTCCTTTGATTTGAAATCGGGTATTCTCCTGAATTGAAATGGCGGTCAGCTTTCCATCGCAGGGGGAAATAAGCACCTCCGGCGTTCGGTCAATCGGCCGGCACTCCGGCCGAATCTGACGGGTAAAGAAGTCATTGAAGGAGCGGTATCTACACGGGGGATAGTCCTCCATATTGAGGTGATTTCTGCGGATAAAGGGTGCCACCAGCCCCCGTGAGATTCCCCGATCCAGTATCCAGCCCCCCAGTCTGCTGACCCGGGGGCGAATCAGTATAGGCAGCAGCAACTTCCCCATGGGGGTATCATACAGAAAACGGATCACCTTTCCCTGACCATCATAGGTTTCCACCACAGTTCCGTCACGGCGACGGGCAATCATAAACCGCCTCCGAAGGGAACCGGAATATGATGCCGGGAGTACAGAAGGATCACCATTACCGTACAGCCAACCAGCACAATGAGACATGCGATCATCCAGTTTTTCGGCTTCCGGACCTTAAAATCCGTTACAAAAAGGCCACCCACCAGCACCAGCATACCCAGCAGGATCCAGCGAAACACCTCATCACTGACCAGAAAGCCCAGCAGGAATACCAGAGGCAGGATCACCGAAATTGAGGTAATGGGAAGTCCATGGTAAACCTTCTCGCCACCGTCTGCGCCCATCTGCCGGTTGGTCTCAAGCACATTGAAATATGCCAGGCGAATCACGCCGCACAGACAGTAAAACACACCGGCAAGACATCCAAATACGCCACGCACACCCATAAGATAGCAGATCATCACCGGGAACACACCAAAGCAGATCACATCAGCCAGAGAATCCAGCTGAATCCCGTAGAGCTTTTCATCTTCCGTTCTGTTCTTTTTGGAACGTGCCACCTTTCCGTCAAAGGTATCCAGCAAACCGGAAAGTGCCAGACAGAATACGGCCCCTTTAAAATCTCCAGCCATGGCCCGGGTCATTCCAAACAGGCTGGATGCAACACTCAAAAACGTCAGAATCACCGTATAATCATAAAAACCAATCATTTTAACCTCTCTTTTCTTTGATGCCCATCGAAAACAGCCACTGACAGCAGTGGGACACTCTGTTTTCCTGCGCTCCGGGAAAATAGTACGTCATTCCATAAAAAAGTGCAATTAAGAACCCTTTAAGATTTAAATAAGGAAGCATTGAAAGTTGTTTTATTGTATCACAAAATGTTGAATTATTCAACGTTCTCGACCGACGCTTCCTCCTTACATTTTTGTACGAAACGGATTTTTCAGGAAAAGCAATTTATTATTCTAACAGCAAACGCCCCGCCGAAACTCGACGGGGCGTCCATTATTCTGTTGCTTAATACTATCTCAGATTATAATCCAATTATGCGGGTGTCGGGCCCTCGGGAGGTGCGCCACCACCATCAGGGGGAGGGCCGCCGGCGGAGGATGCAGCCACGCGGTCACCGCTCAAATACTCCTGATAAGCGGTGTTGTAAACCTCCAGGCACTTTTCAAGTCCCTGCTCCATGCATTTATCCTTGAAGTTATTCCAGCTCTCATCGTTCAGTTCCGTTGCAGATGTCATAAACTTCAAAAGCTCTTCGGAAGCATAGCTGATAACAGCGGTAATTTCATTGGAGATCATGCTGGTCTCCTCTGTGGACAGCGTCGCAGCAGTGGGCAATGCCCGGGAGGTATCGTCGTTGCTGGTATCGCTCCAGAGATGGATGGCTGCCTCTTCCGCCGGGGTGTAGCCTACCCACATCTTCGAAACAATATTGTACATGGGAGCCTGATTGAAGGTATTCAGGATTACCGCAAACATCATATGGAGATCCGGGTTGGGATTGTTGGTAATGAACTCGTCATACACGGGCTTACCATCCTCGCCAAAGACAAAGGTCTCCCCTTCCAGACCATAGTTACTGATCAGCACGCCTTCATCCGTAAAGAACCAGTCAAAGAAACGCAGTGCCAGTTCCGGATCTTCACAGCAGTTTGTAAGAGAATAACCCTTGTTGTCCGCAAATGCAACCTGATTACCGAAGAGATATTTATCCCCTTCATTTTTAACCAGCTTGGGAATGGGCAGTGCAAAAGCATTGGGATCTTCGGTATACTCCGCCACCTTGTGCATAGAATCTGCGCCGATACGCCAAACAGCGGTATCCCCTGCGGAAACCATGCCCCAGGTTGCGCTGTCGTCTGTGGCGTTGATATAGAAATCCTTATAAATAATATCGTCCTCAATCAGCTTCCGGGCATATTCAATAAATGCCCGATAGTCGTCAGAAAGCAGTGCGGAGGTCACTTTCCCATCCATCACATAGGGTGCAATGTCCGTAGAGCCGTTTACCTTAAACATGCTCACGCCGAAAATGCCGTCCATATACTGAATTTCGCCGCTGCTGCCCACATACAGGGTCTGCTGACACTGATATTTGTCCTTGATCGCATAGAGCATATCCGTAAACTGACCCAGAGTTTCAGGAACCTCCAGCCCCAGTTCCTCCAGCCAGTCACCACGAACCACCAGTCCCATATCGCTGACCACTTCATCCTTCAGGGTGTTCATGGAAAGATGTCTGCCATCGGTCAGAACGGTGTCCCGGGTTGCATCGTTGGTATGATTCATCAGCAGGTCATAATAAATTGGGGCATTGTCTGCAATGATGTCACTGAGATCCAGAATTACTTCGTCATCATAGGCAGCTCCAAGACCGCCCACATAATAGTCTGCCGCCTGAATAATATCGGTCATATCACCGGAGGCAATCATCAAATTGAACTGTTCCGTGGCACCGGTCTGGCTGACCTCATGAAAGTCAATGGTACAGCCGGTTGCCGCAGTAATCTCCTTGAGCCTGGGCAGAGAATTCCATGAATCCAGGAACTCGTCAAATCCCATGCCCCAAACAGAAAACAGAGAAAACGCAGTGGGATTGTCCGGATCAGCCACAGGGTATGTATTCCCCACAACAGTGGATCCGGTATAGGGGGATGGATCTTTTTCCGCAGATTCCATTACAGAATCCGCTACAGACGTTGCCTGTTCCTCAGAAACGGACGCTTCCGCCGACGCAGGCGCTTCTTCTGCCGGTGCTGCTGCACTTTCAGCGGTGGGATTAACTGAAGATTCTGCGTCATCAGTCCCGCCGCAAGCAGCAAACAGGGTCATCACAAATGCAAGGGTCAATAAACATGCCAAAACTCGCTGGGTCTTTTTCATAAGTCCTCCTCCTTTATTAAATAATGAACAATTCCAATATATTTATTTCAAAATATTTTGTCAATAATCACGGACAATATGAACATTTTGTGTTCAAACTATCCATCTGATCTGTTCTCGTGAATTTTGCGCAAAAAGCCCGCCATACCCAGCGGGGTACAGCGAGCAATTTCAATCAGTTCTGATTCACTTCAGACTTATTTCTCTGTTTTCTTCACAGAGATCATAATGGCATACACCAGCAACGCAACACATGCAGCAGCTGTTATTACAAGTGGCCACAATGACACCCCAGCGCCATAAAGCCCAGTGCAATTGTAACAAGGCCGAATGCAATACCGGACTGACGATAAAAGGGTCTTTTGTCCATGGTCTCACGTTCCGCCCGGGAGGCCCAGATATATGCATTGTGAAAGACAAAACCACACTTCAGAAAAGACATAACGGTAATCATCAGAGATACAGCCGTCAACACCACACAAACGAGTCCCCAAAGAAACATATAAGCTCCTCCATCAATCTATAATACCCCATGGATCAAATTCAGCGAATATGACCGATATATGCAACGGTTTTGTTTTCAACGGACAATATTCCTTGTTTTTCATACTTATGGAACAGCGCATCCAGCTCATCAATATACATTTGATACCCCATTTCCCCTTCTCGCAGAGAATAGGAACTGGAAAGACATCTGGCAATAAACCGTTCCCGGTCATAAAACAGTGGATTATCAAAGTTCAGACAGGTATACCCGCCCCCGAAGAAGCGCCGGATTCCTTTATCATCCTGCCGGGTGCCGCCACTGAACCCCTGAAACTCCGGGCACCATGCTTTGCAAATCCCATACAGCTCCTGATTCACAGGATCCTGGGGCACTCTGTCATTCCATATCAGAATCACCTGACCGCCCTTTTTCAACACTCTCAGGCATTCTCCCCGAAACCTGTCCACATGGAACCAATGAAATGCCTGTGCAACGGTGATATAGTCCATGCTCCCTGTTTTAAGGTTCGTATGCTCGGCGGAACCAGGCACAGAGTGAAATCCTGCGTACTTGCCCAATTCACGCTCTGCCACAGCGCGCATGTCATCATTTGGCTCAACGCAATACACGTCGCTCCCTCGTTCCAGCATTTCCACAGCGAACTTCCCGGTACCGGAACCGACGTCCCCAATGGCAGTGGCTTTTCCAAACCCATACTCCCGGTACAGGGCATCCAGCAGCGCCGGTGCATATCCGGGGCGACTCCGGGTATATACCTCTGCCCGCCCCTCAAATTTCTTTGTTGGCTCCATTTCATCCTCCACTGACAGGGCATTATTCTGCAAACCTGTTTTATAATTTCAAATACATGTAATCAAAGGCAATCTCATCCGTTCCGATTTTAAAAAAGCTGTCGTGGGTTCCAAACTTCTGAAACCCGAATTTCTCATAGAGATGGATCGCCGCCGTATTGTCGCTGCGAACCTGAAGTTCAATCACTTCAAAGGAATTCTCTTTTGCATAATTAATAATCTCACGCAGCAACCGACTGCCGACTCCCTGATTCCAATACTCCTGCAAAACCGCAATTCCAAGATCACCTCGATGCTGCATGCGGCGGGGCAAACGGCACAAGCTGGCATCACCGACGATTCTGCCCCGATCCTTTGCGACAAGCATAATCTCATCAGGGGAGTTCTCTGCCCGTTTTATGCTGGCCACTTCTTCTCCGATGCTTAAGGGCCACCCTTCCGCTCCATAAGTAAGATTATCTGTTTCGCACCCGATTTGATTCAGGTACTTCACCATTGCTTCTGCATCACTACAGGAAGCTTTTTTAATGATAATACTCATACTAAATCCCCCATAAGCTTCTTGTAAACAGGAAGCTTATAATTATCCTGCCCCGGCAGATTTTCAGCTTTCACGACTTCTCATTGTTTTTTTTAAAAAGCTCCCCCAAATCAGAAGTCCCAGCCCCAGAATCATCATCCCTGCGCCCAGAACCTGAAATCCGAACCTACCGCTGCTCTGACTGATACTGTAATAAAGACTGCATACCCCCGCAAGGATCGCGCTGATTCCCAACACTGGGAACACACTCCGGGACATTTTCAGTCGGGCCAGCTGACTGTCCTCATGAACCGGCAGAAGTCCAAACCGTGAAAAAGCAGGGATCAAAACCGAAAACAGCCCACAAAGGGCAATGACCTCAAAGGGAAGCAGGAGGGTATTCTTAATAACGCTCTTCACCAGATAGTAAAGATACCCCTGTCCATAAAGCATCTTGCTCCAAAGGCATCCAAGAAACACATTCACACAATAGTTAACCCCAAGTTTTGAAAGAAACAGCCGGAGCACACTGATTTTTTTTCGGTACAGGGCAAACCCGTATATCAGCGCCCCCACCATCTCCCCCAGCATATACCCGGGGAAATACGGTCCAGAGGGAAACATGAGAAAATTCAGCGTATCCGTTACCGCTGCCACAAGCATCCCCATAACAGGCCCATATACCGCACACCCAACAGCTTTGATAAAAAACGTAAAATACACCCGCAGGTTCTCCCCAACGACCACATAAAAGGCCCCTACCACAATACTGAGGGCACAGATCAGTGCTGCAAAGGTGAGCATACGGATCTTTTTCAGTTCTCCCACTGCATGAGACCAGTAGGTTCCCGAAAAAATCGAGTTATCCATAAAAATTATCCTCCTCTTCGGCAAAAACAGCCACATAGAGGAGGATCTCCGGTATGTGACAGCGGGATGCGAAATCTGTACGGCAAAAGAACACTTTTTTCGTTCCAGAGACAACTCCCCGTTCTCCGGACACTTAACCCACAGATTTCTACTCTGCCATGAAGTTGATACCATTATAATACCTTGCACAGGAATTTCAAGAGGTTTGTCTAAAAAACAAAAAACATGCGGCAAAATCACCGCATGCTTTTTATCTGTGAATCAATCAGCCAATGATCTCCACATTAACGTGCTGACCCTTGCGCTGTGCCACCGACTTAACGATGGTGCGAATCTCTTTCGCGATCCGGCCCTGACGGCCGATGACCTTTCCCATATCCTCGGGCGCAACACGGAGCTCGAGGGTGGTCTCTACACCGGAGATTTCGGTAACAGTGACCGCCTCGGGATGATCCACCAGATTCTGTGCCATATAAAGCAGGAGCTCTTTCATGT
>CAZFGL010000088.1:0-9465 GCA_964518645.1 uncultured Oscillospiraceae bacterium
TATGGGAAAAATACATAAACTATCCCCCCAGCTGGCAGATATGATCGCCGCCGGCGAGGTGGTGGAACGGCCGGCCTCCGTGATTAAGGAGCTGGTGGAAAACGCCATAGATGCCGGGGCGAAGAAGATCACCGTGGAGATCAAAAACGGTGGTGTCACCTTTATGCGGGTGTCCGACGACGGCTGCGGCATCAGCCGGGAGGACGCACCCACCGCATTTCTCCGGCATGCCACCTCCAAGATCTCCAGTCCTGAGGATCTGGGGGGTATCTCCACCATGGGCTTCCGTGGGGAAGCTCTGGCGGCGATCTCGGCGGTGAGCCGGATCGATCTGCTGACACATGGGGAGGGCGAGGAACTTGGCACCTCCATTCGGGTGGAGGCGGGAAACGTTCTGGACGTATCCCCTGCCGGATGCCCTCAGGGTACCACCATGATCGTCCGGGATCTGTTTTACAACACCCCTGCCCGGATGAAGTTCCTGAAGAAGGACAGCGTGGAGGGTGGATATATCAGCGGTGCCGTGCAGCGGCAGGCGCTGGGACATCCTGAGATCGCCTTCCGGTTTATCCGGGACGGAAAACCGGAACTGAGCACCCCCGGAGACGGACGGCTCATCTCCGCTATCTATGCGGCCATGGGACGGACTGCGGCAAAGGATATGGTGGAGGTAAATTATTCTGCCACCGGCCTCCGGCTCACCGGCTTTGTGGGAAAGCCCACGGCCAGCCGCGGCAGCCGGAGTTTCCAGCATTTCTTTGTCAACGGCAGATATGTAAAGTCCCGGATGATGGCCACGGCGCTGGAAGAGGCCTATAAAAACCAGATCATGACCGGGCGGTTTCCCATCTGTGTGCTCCATGTGGAGGTTGCCCCCACCGGGGTGGATGTGAATGTACATCCCGCCAAGACGGAGGTCAAATTCCTCCGGGAGGGGGACATATTCGACGGGATCCACTACGGAGTGCTGGGGGCGCTGAGCCGGGCGCAGGATCGTCCGGAGATGACCCTGAAGGCGGAGAAGCCCAAAACCCAGCCCAGACAGGATTTCTTTAAAACCGTCACCGCCGAGGAATACCGGAACATGAACGGGTTTTTGGAGAAAAGCACCGGAGTGACCCCGGCAGAAGAGTGGAAAAACCTGCTGGGACAGAGGACGGAGCGGCGGGATACCTCCCTGACTCTCCACGACAGTGTGAGCATGCGCCCCCGGGTCTCCGGGCCGGACGAGGGGAGAAGCCCGAAACCGGCGGCAGAGCCTCGGCCGGTGAAGGAGGCAATGCCCCTTCCGGAAGTTGCACCCGCACCGGAGAAGCCCCTCCCCCGGGAGATGATTCCGCAGGAGACAGTCGCTCAGAAGCCCCTCCCCCGGGAGACGGCAGCATGGACAAAACCCCAGCAGTCCCCTGCCCCGGTGCCGGAGGCACCCCGGCCGATTGAGGAAAAGATTCAGGAAAAAATTCAGGAAAAAATTCCGGAACCGGTTCCTGCGCCGATCCCGGAGTCGATCCCCCAGCAGACCGCCATGGAGCTGCCGGAGGCACCCCAGCCGGTGATGCCGGAAAAGCCCCCGGTGGAGGTTCCCAAAAAGCCGGAGGGTGCCCCCTACCGGATCATTGGACAGGCGCTGGACACATATATTATTGTGGAACAGGATCAGGGACTGCTGCTGATCGACAAGCACGCCGCCCACGAGCGGATCCTGTTTGAAAAACTGAAAAAGGATCCCCGGGAGATCATGAGCCAGATGCTCCTGCGTCCCATACAGCTGGAGCTGTCTCAGGAAGAGACGGTGACGCTGCTTGCCAATGGGGAGACACTGGAGACCCTGGGCTTCCAGCTGGAGGATTTCGGGGGTGGCACCCTGCTTCTGCGGGCCATTCCCGGAGATGTGGAGGAAGCAGATGCGGAGGCCACACTGGCAGAGCTGGCACAGCAGCTGATCGCCGGGAAGAAGCTGGACAAAAACACGGTATTTGATGAACTGCTCCACACGGTGGCCTGCAAAGCAGCCATCAATGGGGGCAAAAAAACCGACCCCAGAGAGATTCAGGCACTGGTGGCGGAGCTTATGAGCCGGGACGATATTCGCTATTGTCCCCACGGCAGGCCGGTGTGTATTTCTCTGTCCAGAAATACACTGGAACGGCAGTTTAAACGACAGGTATAAACAACGGGACGGATGAACCGAAGGTGTGATCCCCCCACAACGGATAAGGAGCGTGACCTATGATTTTTGAGATTTTAAAAGCAATCGTCTACGGCATCGTGGAGGGCATCACCGAGTGGCTGCCCGTTTCCTCTACGGGACATCTGATTCTGCTGGAACGGCTGCTGCCCTTGCAGGCATCTGAGGCCTTTATGGAGATGTTCGACGTGGTGATCCAGCTGGGTGCCATTCTTGCGGTCATCGTGCTGTTTTTCCACAAGCTGAACCCCTTCTCCCCCAAAAAGGATGCGGCGGCAAAGAAGCAGACCTGGGATCTGTGGTTCAAGGTGGTTGTGGCAGTGATCCCCAGTGTGATTCTGGGACTACTGCTGGACGACTGGATGGATGCCCATCTGTACAACCACATTGTGGTGTCATTCGCCCTGATTATCTACGGCGTTGCCTTTATTCTGGTGGAGCTCCGGAATCAGCACCGGAAGCCTGCCATCCGCAGCACCCGGGACATTACTTATAAGACTGCATTCCTTGTGGGCTGCTTCCAGGTGCTGGCCATGGTGCCCGGCACCTCCCGTTCCGGCGCAACCATTCTGGGTGCCATCTTCCTGGGACTGAGCCGTACCGTCGGTGCGGAGTTCTCCTTCTTCCTGGCCATTCCCACCATGCTGGGTGCCAGCGCACTGAAGGCCCTGAAGTTTATCCTGAAGGGCGGCGCTATGGCCGGCAGCGAGTGGGTCTGCCTGATCGTTGCCAGCGTGGTGGCATTTGTGGTGTCCATGCTGGTGATCCGCAGTCTGATGGACTATGTAAAGCGTCACAGCTTTGCGGTGTTCGGCATTTACCGGATCATTCTGGGTGCGGTGGTGCTGGTCGTGATGGCGCTGGCGGACTGAGAAGGAGCGATACAGATGAAGCTGGAAACGGGACGGCCTGTGGATCCCTCCGGTCGGGAGCCAAGAGAGCTTCGGTGCTATGATCTGCTGGATCAGCTGGGGATCCCCTTCTCCCGGGTGGATCATCCTGCGGCACGGACCATGGAGGACTGCCAGGAGGCGGACAGAGCCCTGGGAACGGATACCGCCATCTGCAAAAATCTGTTTTTGCGGAACTCCAAGGGGGATCAGTACTATCTGCTGATGCTTCCCGGAGAGAAGAAATTCAAAACAAAGGATGTGGCACGGCAGATCGGCTCCACCCGACTGAGCTTCGGGGATGAGGAAAAGATGCTGGAACTGCTGGACATTCTCCCCGGCTCCGTCAGCGTAATGGGGCTGATGAACGACCGGGAGAACCGGGTGCAGCTGGTGGTGGATCAGGATGTGCTGGAACTGCCCTATGTGGGCTGTCATCCCTGTATGTCCACATCCTCCATTAAAATCGGCACCCGGGATCTGATGGAGAAATTCCTCCCGGCAGTTGGACACAGCCCCCTGATGGTGACCCTGCATGAAGGATAATATTATTGTGATCGCAGGCCCCACCGCCTCGGGAAAAACCGCCCTGTCGGTGGCACTGGCCAAGGTGCTGGACGGGGAGGTCATCTCCGCCGATTCCATGCAGATCTATCGGGGCATGGACATTGGCACCGCAAAGGTGACGGCGGAGGAGATGGAGCACATTCCCCATCACATGGTGGATGTGGCGGATCCGGAGGAAAGCTTCTCTGCGGGACGGTTTGTCTCTCAGGCGGATCCCATTTTGCAGGATATACTCCGCCGGGGAAAGACCGCAATTATTGCGGGGGGAACCGGTCTGTGGGTGGATTCCCTGATCTCCGGAAGAACCTTTGCCCCCTGCCCTGCCACAGGCAGACGGGAGGCGCTGGAGCACGAGGCGGATGAGGTCGGCATGGAGGCGATGCTGGAAAAACTTCGCCGGGTGGACCCGGAGAGTGCCGGACGGCTCCATACCGGGGACAGAAAGCGGATCATCAGGGCATTGGAGGTCTATGAGGAGACGGGAAAAACCATCTCCGCCCACAATGCGGAGACCAGACTGATCCCCAACAAGTATGACCCCATATGGCTGGGGCTGAATTATGTAAACCGGCAGGATCTCTACGACCGGATCGATCTCCGGGTGGAACTGATGCTGGATCAGGGGCTTCTGGATGAGATCCGGCGCCTGCTGGAAACGGGGGTGCCCCGGACGGCAACGGCTTTGCAGGCCATCGGGTATAAGGAATTTTTCCCGGTGCTGGACGGCACGGACACTCTGGAGCATGCCCTTGAAAAGGCTCAGCAGGAATCACGCCGGTATGCCAAGCGGCAGCTGACCTGGTTCCGGAGGAATCAGGAGATCAACTGGATCAACCGGGAAAAGGACACCCCTTTTCAGTGGATCCTGGAAGAGGCGCTCCGGGTTGTGCGCTCCTTCGACAGAGGATAAGTGATAAAATGAGGACGGAGCGGAGGCTCTGTCCTCTTTTTTCTCCGGAAATATCCTGCGGAAAGGGCGTGGCGGAATGGGGACAAAGGGCTGGTACAGACTGTGGATGCTCTGTGCGGTGGCAGTATTGGGGCTGGGGCAGGTGCTGGGCAGTGCCCTCCGGCTGAGACAGGGGGTGGAAGTCGGGGAAGTGCAGCGTGTACACAGTCAGCTGGTCTCCGGGGTGGTGATCCGGCAGGAGCAGCTGGTCTATGCTCCCTACCCCGGGTTCTGGGAAACGGAAGAGGATGAACGCCGGGTATCCCGGGGCGGGAAGCTGTTTTCCCTCAGAGAGGGAAATGACCGGGAGGCGCTGAGGGTACGACTGCTGGCCGGAGGGATCAGAGCCTCTGTCCTGCCACTGCCGGAGCGCCGGGAGGAAATTCACCGTGCCATTGCCCGGATGCAGCAGACCGGGGATCCGGAGGAAGTGATGACGGCGGTGCTGGGCGAGGAGCCCCCGGGGACTGAGGAACTGGAGAAGGCAAAGGAAGCCCTTGCACGGAAAAGCTGGCAGCGGGCGTATATCTATGCCCCGGTGGGGGGAATATTGATTGAGGCGGTGGATGGCTATGAAGGGGTTCTTACCCCGGAACAGCCGGATCCGGGAGAGGTACCGGAGATCCCGGCGGGGGCCGTGGGGCGGATCATCACCGACCCGGTCTGGTATTTCCGTGGGGTGCTGCCCAGGTGTCCGGCGCCGGGAGAGAAGATTGCCGGGGAGATTCTCTCCGGGGTGTTCCGGACAGTGACCATGACGGTGGAGCGCCGGGAGAAAACCAAAGAGGGGTATCTGGTGCTGCTCCGCTGCGACGAAGGGGTGGAGGTCGTGGGAAAGCTGCGCCGGGTGTCCCTGAAAATTTTCACGGAATAAAAAACAGGGGTGGAAATTTTTCTGAAAATGCGGTATAATATTCAGTACCTAACCCCGTGGAAGGAGCGGCGCCTATGTATGAGATCCGGGACAATGTTGCCCGCATCCGGGAGGAGATGGCATTGGCTGCGGCCCGGGCCGGAAGAAGCGAACAGGAGATCCTTCTGGTGGCAGCCACAAAAATGAATGATGCCGACCGGGTTCGGGAAGCTATTGCAGCCGGCATTGATGTCTGCGGTGAAAACCGGGTGCAGGAGCTTCAGGAGAAGCTGGAACAGGATGCCTACCGGGGCTGTCCACTGCATTTTATCGGCCACCTGCAAAAGAACAAAGTGAAATATCTGGTGGGCAATGTGGACATGATCCAGTCCGTGGACAGCGTCCCCCTGCTTGAGACCATTGACCGTCTGGGGGAGAAAAAGTCCCTGATTCAGGACATACTTCTGGAGGTGAATGTGGGGGGCGAAGAAGCCAAGTCCGGCATACGGCCGGAGGAAGCCGATGAGTTTGCCGCCAGAATGGGGGATTTTCCCCACCTGAGACTCCGTGGTTTTATGACGATCCCCCCGATTGCCATGGAAAACGGCGGAAATTTTAAATATTTTGAAAAAATGTATCACCTTTATGTTGACATAAAGACGAAAAAATACGATAATACTAGCATAGACTGCCTATCTATGGGCATGAGTGACGACTTTGCCGACGCAATTAAAGCGGGTACGACGATGATCCGGGTTGGTACCGCGATTTTTGGGTCGAGACAATACGTAAAAAAATAATTTGGAGGAAACTGCCATGAGTTTTATGGACGAACTGAAAAAGCTGACCCGGCCTTATGACGAAAGCGAACTCATCGATGATGATATGGATATAGATGAGGGGGTGGAGGAGCCTGTTTACGCTCGTTCTGCTGCTGCGGCTGCACCTCAGCCTGCACCCGCACCCCAGCCTGCTCCCGCGGTGGAAACTCCCATCAACATGGGCGGCATGGGATCTATGGGCATGGGCGCTGCTCCCACAATGGCCGCACCTGCTGCTGAGCCTGTAAGAGCTGCCGCAAACCCCATCTCCATGGGAATCACCCCCGACATCGCCAAGTATCGTGTGGTTCTGGTTCAGCCTGAGAACTTTGACTGCGCCACTGAGATCGCAAAGAACTTCCGTCAGGGCAGCGCTGTGATTCTGAACTGCGAATCCACCAATAAGGAAATTACCCGCCGTGTGCTCGACTTCCTCAGCGGCTGTGCTTATGCACTGGACGGCTGCGTCAAGAGAGCTTCCACCAATGTGTTCATCCTGGTACCCAGAGATGTGGGTGTGGAAGGCCAGAGCGTTGGAAACGACTAATGAAATAAAGCGTCAAGGGCTGGGTGAAATACCGAGCCCTTTCGCTCTATGAAAGGAGATATTCCATGTATACACCACAGGAAGTACGCGAAAGCTCCGCGAGCTTTGACCGGGCTGTTTTTGGCGGCTATAATATGAAGTCCGTGGATGATTTCCTGACCCCTCTGGTGGAGGATTATTCCGCTCTTTATAAGGAGAACGCTGTTCTCAAAAGCAAACTGAAGGTTCTGGTGGAAAAACTGGAAGAGTTCCATGCCCGGGAAGAGAGCATGAACAAGGCCATTATGGCCGCCCAGAAAGCCGCCGATGAAATGGTTCTGGATACGGAACGGAAATGCGCAAGAATGCTCTCCGATACGGAAGAGACCATGCGCGTCCGCCGGGAGCAGCTCCAGCAGGAGCTGGATATGGAAACGGAACGGGTCAACCGTGCCAAAAAGACTGCCGCCGCCTTTATCCTCCATGTGGAGGAGCAGATGCACAAAGCGGTGGAGCAGCTGGAGGATGTACGGGAGATGGCGCTGGTTCCCAGAAAGAAGCAGCCGGCAGTTCAGCCGGAGCTGAGCTTCATACCCCGGGAGGAGACCCCGGTGCCCCAGCGGGAGACACCGGATCAGGTCAGCCGCCAGATCGAAATGAACATCAGCCGGATCATCAACGGTCAGGAGGAGGAGCCTCTCCCCCAGTCCGAAGAGACGGTATACAGCCAGGATTTTGATGAGCCTGTGGAGAATGCCGGGGAGTACACCGGGGAGTACACCGAAGCGGTGGACTGTGCCGGGGAATGCACGGAGGATTTTGAGACTTCTGAGGAGCCTGAGGATTCCGATGTGCAGGAGTATACCCCTGTGGAAAGACAGCGCACACCGGAGGAGATCCTGGGAGACACCATGGTGATCCATCCCATCCGGGAGTAACCCGGCAGGGACACAGATTTGATTACGTCTGCCCGTGGGCAGAAGAAGGGATATATGTAATGGCAAAGGACTACAACAAGACAATTCATCTGCCCCAGACGGATTTCCCCATGCGGGCAGGACTTCCCAAGCGGGAGCCGGCACTTCTCAACGGCGAGTATGAGGTGGCAACCTATAAGAAGATCATGGAGCGGAACGCTGAAAAGCCCAGCTTCATTCTCCACGACGGCCCTCCCTACGCCAACGGTGATATTCACATCGGCACCGCTCTGAATAAAATTCTCAAGGACATGATCGTCCGCTACAAGAATATGACCGGCTTCCGGGCACCCTATGTCCCCGGCTGGGATACCCACGGCCTGCCCATTGAGTCCGCGATCCTCAAGAACAAGAAGATCAAGCGGGACGAACTGACGGATGTGGAATTCCGTGACAAGTGCCGGGAGTATGCCCTGTCCTATGTGGACCGTCAGAGAACCGAGTTCCAGAGACTGGGCGTAATCGGTGACTGGAACGACCCTTATCTCACCCTGAAGCCTGAGTTCGAGGCTGCACAGATCCGGATCTTCGGCAAGATGGCAGAGAAGGGCTATATCTACAAGGGCCTGAAGCCCGTTTACTGGTGCTATACCGACGAGACCGCTCTGGCTGAGGCCGAGATCGAGTATCAGGACGACCCCTGTACCACCCTGTTTGTAAAGTTCGCCGTAAAGGACGACAAGGGGAAGCTTGCCGGTCTTACCGACCTGAGCAAGACCTACTTCGTCATCTGGACCACCACCGCATGGACCCTCCCCGGCAACATGGCCATCTCCGTCAATCCGGAGTTTGAATATGCCCTGATGCAGGTGGAAAACGGCGAAGTCTATATTGTTGCAAAGGATCTGTGCGAGGCAGTTGCAAAGTCTGCCGGCATTGAAAGCTATGAGATCCTTGCCACCGTCATGGGCAGCGAGCTGGAACTGATGACTGCACAGCATCCCTTCCTGGATCGGGAGTCTGTGGTGCTTTGCGGCGACCATGTTACGCTGGATGCCGGTTCCGGCTGCGTCCACACCGCACCCGGCTTCGGCGCAGATGACTTCAACATCTGCCAGAAGTATGACAAGGCCGGCCTCACCAACATCGGTGTGCCGGTGCCTGTAAATGCCAAGGGCGTTATGACCGACGAGAAGTTCGCCGGTGTCCATATCTCCAAGGCCAATGATTATGTGATCCCCGTGCTGGAAGAGACCGGCGCACTGCTGAGCAAGGAGGACATCGTTCACTCCTATCCCCATTGCTGGCGCTGCAAGAAGCCCATCATCTTCCGTGCAACGGAACAGTGGTTCTGCTCCGTGGATGCCATCAAGCAGGCCGCTGTGGATGCCTGTGACGGCATCTCCTGGAAGCCCGACTGGGGCAAGGAGCGCATGACCTCCATGATTACCGAGCGTTCTGACTGGTGTATCTCCCGTCAGCGCAAGTGGGGCGTGCCCATTCCCATCTTCTACTGCGACAAGTGCGGCACAGACATTGTCACCCCCGAGACCATCGACCATGTGGCAAATCTGTTCCACGATCACTCCTCCAACGTGTGGTTTGAAAAGACCGCGGACGAGCTGGTGCCTCAGGGCTTCGTGTGCCCCAAGTGCGGCCACAACCACTTCTCCAAGGAATCCGACATCATGGACGTATGGTTCGACTCCGGCTCCACCCACGCTGCGGTGGTGGATCTCCGGGAGGATCTGAGC
>CAZFGL010000089.1:0-9293 GCA_964518645.1 uncultured Oscillospiraceae bacterium
CCAGTACCGCACCGCACTGGGCGCACGCCTCTTCCCAATTGCGCATCCAGGTGCCGTCTCCCCAGCCATAGGAGCCGAACAGGGCGATCTTCTTCCCCGCAAGTCTCTCCTTGCACGCCTGGAACATGGGTTCAAATTCGGACTCCTCCAAAACCTCCGCCCCCATCGCCGGGCATCCAAAGGCAACCGTATCGTAATCACTCATGACCGAAATACTGAAGTCCGCCGGAGTGAAGCACGCAGCACTTCCGCCGGCGTTTTTTACGCCCTCTGCAACTGCATTTGCCATGGCCTCCGTATTTCCGGTACCGCTCCAGTAAACCACTGCTGTTTTATTCATTCTGACACAACCTTTCTTTTCATTCATCAACTGGCCACCGTAAGCCGCTCAATATCACGCTTCTTTGCCCAGCGGTCACAATAGACACTGGTACACTTTTTATATTGGGCAAACTTCTTTTTCGCAGCATCCTCATCCCCGTAAACCTTCCAGCATCCAACGCATTTAAAGCCACATGCCTGATTTTCAATGAACCCGCATACATCCTCCGGTGGATACCCCAGAAACAGCCCGATCTCATGGGGAAATTCCTTTTGCTGCCGAAGTCGGCGGCCGAGCTGACATACGCACCTGTCACAGCTCACGGTGTCATACCCCTGCTCCGCCAAAAGCTGTACGGCCTCCTGCTGTCCAAGATCTTCCGCCAGTTTTCCCGGTCTGTAAATATAGATCAGCGCCCGCTTTTCCGAAAACCGAAGCGGAACGATCCTTACCCCCTTATGTCGGATCCTGTGGTTCATGCACCGTACAGAATCCATAAACGCCTCCCGCTCCCCATAGGGGCAGTTAAACAGGTTCGCCGTCTTAATCCCCGCCAGTGTAGGGGCACAGTATTGAACCAGATAATCTTCAAGCATCTTTATACTCCTTTTTTCGGGCAGTCCGAATCAAATGTCTCTTTATCCTCGGAGACAGAACTGTAATCAGGGTCACACTGCCCAAAACCATTGTCAGCTGTATCAGCTCCCACAGGTTCACAGGCTCATCTCCTTTGTGGTTAGTCGGAGCTAACCATCATTTAAATTTATTGGTTAGCCTTAACTAACCACCGTTATTATACACAGGATATCATTCTTTGTCAATCCCTTTTTATTTACCGCCCCCGGACAAATGAATGCACCCGAACCGCACAGGCGATCCGGGTGCATGTTTTATTAATATACAACGATCAGGGATGCCAGGGGCAGGTTCTGTTCCATCCAGAGAATATCCTTTTCCAGCATTCTCACGCAGCCACCGGAAGCAGGTTCTCCGATGGTATCGTCCGCAATCTTGCCGGTATTCGTGTCGTAGGGCTGGCTGGTAAATGCTTCGCCCCCATTAAAGACCAGCACCGGCTCCACATAGGTACTTCCCAGATCCCACCGTTCCACAGGGTTTTTATAATGATGCGCTCCCGTGGTAGTCGGGGATGTATTCACGCCGGTGGAACAATCAAAGACCTTCAGCAACTTCCAGTTCCCCTGATAGCCTGAGAACACATTGACCTTCTGGGTATACAGGCTGACCCAGACCATAACGTCTGTCTGGCTGTCATACTGCATGGTGTTCACGAAGCGCTCCTTGACTGTATCCTCATAATCTTCATCGGTAGTACAGTCTTCCTCTGTAATTTCCAGGTCATCTGCATCCACCCAGCCGCTGGAGCGGTCTTCGAACTGGAGCATGATGGCACTGAGTCCGTTGTTCCCTGCCTTATAATCCAGAAGAAGTCCGGTTTCGTTCTTTTTCATTTTTCCGGTCTGTACGGTAAAATCAGAGTCGTCATAAATCTCCGTTTCCCGCTTTGCGGTCACCGGGATTTCAGTTGTCTGGATCAGGATCTCGTTCCGGCCCTCCTCCTCAGACTCTGGAATGGCCAGCTGAATATCCGTTTTACCGGTAACTGTTTTGTCGTTGAAGAGCACTTCAAGGGACACCTCTGCCGTGGGATCCTTCGCCTGTTCCAGTTCCACCTCTACCTTGCAGCTCACGGTGGAACCCTCTACCAGCAACCGCTGCTGTTCGTGCCCTACCAGTTCTCCATCCATATACCAGTTCAGGTCTGCCACAATGCTGTTTACAATGTCACTGAAAGCCGCCGTAACGGTTACATAGGGGCGGCCGGCTGTGGCAGTACCATCTGCGTAAACCACCACCGTAGGGGCTTCATCCACATCAGGCTGCGGCAGTGCAGTGGTCTGGGGATTTGTCGCCCCTTCGGCAGTGCCATCTCCGCTCTGGAAGGTCTGAACATTGCTGTTCCCCAGAATCGCCCCGGCGGAGTAATCGTCATTAATATGCATCAGGCACCCAACCAGGGTATAGACCGCCGCTCCCACCACCGCAAAACATGCAATTCGCAAAAGCCACGAAACAACTCTTTTCATATATGCACCATCCTTATGCCTCCCAGAATTCCTTAAATCCATAGGTCCGGCTGATCTTCTCACGAAGTTCCATCATGCCGGTGTAGGTAGGCATTAAATAAACAGGATCCGGCTGATGGGTTACCAGCTCCATCAACCTGTCATAGTCCTTTTCCACAATAACCTTTTCGTCCGGAATCCCTGCGTACTTAAACCGCAGAGCAATATCCTCCGCCCGAACACCGGAGGCATAGATCATTCTCAGCCGGTCGCCCATAGCAGCCAGCTTTTCAAAATCCACGTCCCAGATCCAGCTGATATCCGTTCCATCGGCGCTTCTGTCCGTGAGAATTGCCGCAAAGACCGCCGGTGTATCCATATTTGCCAGGAAATTCAGCACCTGATTGCAGCCGGCCGGATTCTTGATCAAGATCATACGCACAGAGGTATCGTTGATCTCAAACTTCTCCATCCGTCCAAAGCCGCACTGGAACTGTCCAAGACTCTCTGCGGTGGTCTCCGTCCGGAGGCCAAGCGCTTTGCCACAGGCCATACACGCGGCACCGTTGTAGATATTATAGCCACCGGGAAGATTGATTGTCACGGAGTGCTTCTCCCCGTCCACATCCATAATCACCGTGGACTGATCCCCGTCCGAGGACACCACCTCAGTCACTGCGACTGTCGGTTCCGGCCGGCTGTAGCCACAGTTGGTGCAGCGATAGCCACCCAGATGACCATAGGTAACATAGTCATAGGTATACTCGTGCTTGCAGTGGATACAATAGGGCGCATCGGACACTTCCTCAACCCGCTGTTTATAGATGGGGATATTGACCCCGTAGAAAATAACAGGGTTGTCCACATCATCCCGCAGGGAGGCAGAAAGGGAGTCGTCCCCGTTCAGGCACAGCACCGCATTGGGACTGTTTTGCACGCCGATCCGGATGCTGTTCAGAGTGCCGGAGACCTCGCCATAGCGATCCAGCTGATCCCGGAACACATTGGTGACCACGATCACTCTGGCATCCACATAGCGGGAGATCTGTTTTAATGCCGCCTCATCAGATTCAATGAGGGCATAGTCATACCGGCACTTCCCCTTGAGGATGCCGGAATGCACCGCAAATTCCGCAGTAATACCGCTAAAGAGGTTTGCACCTGACTTATTGGCAAAGAAGGAGATTCCAGAGTCAGTCATGGCCTGCCCGATCATACGGGAGGTGGTTGTCTTACCATTGGTACCCGTGACGATCACGGTCGTCACGCCTTCTGCCAATCTGCCCAGCAGATCGGGGCAGATCTTCATGGCCACTTTGCCCGGAAGATTTGTACCCCCTCTGCCCAGTTTGCGAAGGACATACTGAGTGAACTTGCACATTAAGATTGCAAAAGATGTTCTGATATTCATAACTTTTATTTTATCACACTCCTTTATTTTTTGCAAGAACCCCGGCAGAATACACAGTATCTACACGTTTGGTCAGAAAAAAGTGCCGCTGAAGCACCCAAAGCCTCAGCAGCACTTATGCATAAAATTATTGTCCGATTGCATTAAAGCGATCAAGAACATTGTCACTGGTGGCATTGTATATATGGCACTCATAGATGACATCCTGAACGCCGTAATCCTCCACCATCTGGGAGATGGTATTGCTGGTGTAGCGATAGTCCACCCAGTACACATATTCGTAGTGATCCACAAGCCACGGCACAAAGGCATTGCCGTAGGAATCCTTGATGACCATCACCGCACTTCCGTCGGTGATCTCCGGATTGTGGGTATAGCTCAGAGGATTATCGCCGCCGGCAAAAGCCGCATAAAGCTCCGAATTGGGATAATCAGAAACATCATTCACCACATTCCAGTCCAGCACAGTGCCGTCAGACATGTGCATGGTCATAACATTGGTTCCGTTGGGAATATAAGCCTCCACAGTGTCCGGATTTGCGGCCAGTTCCGGGGACTGATTGGAGCTGGAATAGTATGTTCCAAGGAAATTCTCAAAGGTGATGGTCTCAAAATCCTCCAGCTTATGGGGGGTAAAGCCCTTCTCCTGACAGAATACCTCGTAAGCATAATATGCCCCCAGCTGTGTCCAGTGATGGTCGGTGTGGAAATAGAGATACTCCGCATTGTGGCTGCGCAGGTTGTCGTAAACATTCAGAGCGCAGATTCCGGGGGAAAGCTGGCTGTATACATAATCAATGGCCTTGCCTTCGTCACTGCATCCCATATCATCCAGAACGGACTGATCCAGCATAACACCTGCACTGATGGGAGACACCATAACGTACATGTTCACCTTATCCTTGACACGCTCATAAATGCTGTTCATGGTTGCAGCATAGCTGTCTGCACCACTCTGGCTGAAATAGTAGAGTCCGTAGCCCACATTGTTGGTAATGTAAATAGATCCGTTCATTTCACCCAGATCCGAAACAGTACCATCCTCCATCTGTTCCTGAACAGGGCTGGGAGAAGGCACCGCTGTGGGCTGGGCCGCAGAGGGAACCGGAGTGGGTGCTGTGACCGTTCCCGGTTCCGGGATGGCATCTGCCACCACAGTCTCGCCTACGATCTGCTCCCCACGGATACCGTAGTGTCCCTGAAGGGTCTGGTTGGCAGAAATCAGTCCCTCACGGAGGGGATAAGTATCTGCATACCAGGTATCCAGTTCCGTAAAGAAGCTGCCATCCCAGAAGCTGTCCCAGGACAGACTGGGGAAACGGGTCAGCGTCCGTTTTTCTACCGTGGAGATATCGGGACGCAGAAACCACATCAGTCCGATCAGGGACAGAAGCAGCAGCGTCGCGAAAAACACAATGATCTTTCCGCCCCGTATATATCCATTAAGTTGCCGTAATCTTTTATTCATGAGGTACTCCTCTCTCAGAACTGGAAATAAAGGAAGGGATTATAGCTGTTGCCCACCAGCGCCATGGCGGAAAGCACCAGCAACAGCACCGGATGAATGATCTCCCAGGCACCGTTCACCCAGAACCAGCCATCTCCCCGCCGGGACAGATTCCGCAGCATCAGCCGCAGGGTCTTTCCCAGAGGCGTCACAGAGATCACCGCAAAGATCAGGAAGAAAATATTATTCTTCAGAGTGAGGGCCACATTCACGTTGCTAAACCCATTTCCGTTCAGTCCAACCAGTCCCCTGAGCACGATTCCCAGCTGGGAGAGGTCTGTAAACTTGAATATGATCCATCCCACATAGGCCACGATCAAAAGATAGATATGGCGCACTGCACCGGGCAGAGAATTGAAAAAGTCCTTCAGCACAAAGCGTTCAAGAATCTGGAACACCAGATAATAGAGCCCCCAGAAGATGAAATTCCAGCTGGCACCGTGCCACATACCGGTCAGAAACCAGACCACAAACAGGTTCAGGATCTGACGGGATCTGCTGCACCGGTTGCCGCCCAGAGGGATGTACACATAGTCACGGAAGAAGGAACTCAGAGAAATATGCCATCTCCGCCAGAACTCGCCCGCAGAGTCTGCCACATAGGGGTAATTAAAGTTCTCCTTGTAGTGGAAGCCGCACATAAGTCCCATACCAATGGCCATGTCCGAATATGCCGAAAAATCCAGATAGATCTGAAGCATATACGCCAGCGCTCCCAGCATGACACCCAGCACAGGCAGTGCCGCCAGTTCCTGAGAGGAAACTGCAAAGAACCCATCTGCGATCACTGCGCAGCCGTTGGCCAGAATGGCCTTCTTCGCAAGGCCGATGGTAAACCGGCTGATACCGCTGCTGATCTCCTGAATGGTGGTCTTTCTGCTGGCAATATCGTCGCACACATCCTGATAGCGGACGATCGGTCCTGCAATGCACTGATGGAACAGGCTTGCATAGAGCAGCAGCACCCAGTATTTCTTCTGGGCAGGCACCTCCTGCCGGTAGACGTCCACCACATAGGACAGCAACTGAAAGGTGTAAAAGGAAATACCAATGGGCAGCACGATCTGAGGAACCACCTTTGGAACACCGAAAATGCTCTGAACATTCCCCAGCAGGAACCCGGTATACTTGAATATCCCCAAGATCAGGAGGCACAGCGCCACCGTCACGATCATACAAAGCTTTTTGATCTGCTGTTCTCCGGCTCTTTCAACCAGCAATGCCCCTACATAGCAGATCAGTACCATCCCCAGAAGCAGGAACAGATACTTGGGCCCGGACCAGCTGTAGAACACCAGAGAAAACACCAACATTGCAATGTTCTTCGACTTTACCGTTTTCAAAACCACCTGAGAGATCAGATTGGCCGTTAAAAACACAAAGACAAACAACATACTGGAAAATACCATACTTTTCCTCTCCTTGTTTGCTCATAAATATACAATACAGTATACCGCAAACCTGCAAAAAAGGAAATAGTATTCCGGAAAATTCAACATTTTTCACTCAGGCGACATGATTTCCCAGCGGAAATCTTATAGACTTTCCGCAAAATCTTTCATATAATAGTCTCCGGCTCCCCGGGCAAAGGGGGCTGCCTGTCCACAGGATTCCCGCGCCTCCCTCCCCTGCACTTTTCTTTTTTTCTTTTTCGGATTTTGTGGACTTTTGTTGAATACTATAATATAATGTAATGTGGCTTTGTGCCGCCGATTTCAAAAATAATTTCAAGGAATGATAGATATATGCTGCGACGGAAACACACCCCACTGATTATCATCGTACTGGTTACGGTTCTTTGTATCATTATCGCCACAAAGCTGGGCGGCCGTACTTCCTCTGAGGAAACCGGCGTGGATACAGCGCCGGGAATTGCCTATCTGAAGGAGGCCGAGGCCAAAGACCCGGCACAGGTGGACACCATTATCAAATCCCAGATTCAGCAGGAGCTGATGGAAAACCGGGAACGCTATCGTGAAGAGCTGGCCAACGGCGAGGTAGATGTATGGAGCTGCTTCAAGGATTTTATCCTTTTGGGTGACTCCCGGGCAGTTGGCTTTGAGTTTTACGAGTATCTGAATGAGGATCTGGTCTGGGCAGAAGCCGGTGCGACCATCCGCCATCTGGAGGAAAATGTCCCCGCACTGGTGGAGGCCAATCCCTCCTACATATTCCTCTGCTACGGTCTGAATGACGTCTCCATCGGCATCTGGCCCACCCCTGAGGATTATGTAGCTGAATTCTCTGAAACCATCGAAAAGATTCAGCAGCAGCTCCCGGATGTGACCATCATCATCAGTTCCATTCTGATCGCACAGGATCCTGCTTTTGCCCAGTCTACCGCATGGTATGACATCCCCGAATACAGTGCCGCCGTGGACGAAATGTGTTCCCGGATGGACGGGGTCTATTTCGTAAACAACGACGATATCACCCAGGCTCATCTGGATCTCTGGGACGTAGACGGCATTCATCTGCAATACTCCTTCTATCCCTACTGGGCTACCAACCTGATCATGGGTATGTATGACAGCACGGTAGCAGCAGATGAAACCGAATAACGCTTGATGAGGTGTAACATCATGAATACAAAAACAAAGCTTGTCCTGATGGAGGTCATAAAGTGGCTGTTCGTTCTGGTGGTTGTGGTTTTCCTGCTTTCCAAGGTCACCGGAAACCGGCAGAGCGCTGCTCCCTTTGAATCCGTATCCGGCGCAGTAACCTCCGCAGCCGACCTGAGCAATATGCAGGAAGCCGACCATCAGATGGTAAAGCGACTGTATGGTCTGAACCCCAGCGATTACGAGGGCATTCTGCTCTATACCCCCACAACAAACATGGGCGCAGAGGAGATCCTTCTGATAAAGCTCGCAGACACTTCCCAGCAGGACGCTGTGGTCAGCGCCATTGAGACCCGGGTCGCCACACAGATGGACAGTTTCGAGGGCTACGCCGTCACCCAATACGAAATGCTTCAGAATTCCGTAACTGAAGTACGGGGCAATTACATTCTTCTGGTGGTTGCCGCTGATACCACACCGGTGGTTCAGGCATTTACCGGCGCACTTTAAGGAGGAGGCAGAGATATGATTTTCAGCAGTGTTTATTTCCTCTTTGTTTTTCTCCCCATCGCACTGATCCTTTATTTTGTGACCCCGAAGCGCTTCCGGAACATTACGCTGGTACTGATCAGTCTGGTGTTCTACGCCTGGGGAAATCCCCAGTATATCATCCTCATGATATTCAGTCTGGTGTTTAACTACATATCCGGACGTGAGATCGACATCTATCTGGAGGACGAGCGCTACACCGCCGCCAAAGCCACCATGATCATCGCCGTGGCTGTCAATGTGGGGCTTCTGGTATTCTTTAAATATGCCGCTGCCTTCATTTCCGGCATCACCGGGCTCTTCGGGCTGAATGTCCACTTCCCGGAGCTGGCTCTGCCCATCGGCATTTCCTTCTACACATTTACCGTGATCTCCTACGTCATGGATGTGTACTGGGAGAAAACCGAGGTACAGAAGAATTTCATTAACTACGCAACCTACGTCACCTTCTTTCCCAAGCTTCTCTCCGGCCCCATTGTGGCATACCGGGACATGGCCCCCCAGTTGGAGGACCGGAAGATGGCCCCTGCAAAGTTTGGCGCAGGCCTGAACATGTTCCTTGTGGGTGTTTTCAAGAAGGTGCTGATCTCCGATAATCTGGGTGCAGCCTTCGCCACCATTACCGGTCTTGAGACCATGGCCGCCGGCACCGCATGGCTGGGGACGCTGCTCTATTTCTTCCAGCTGTACTTTGACTTCAGCAGCTACTCCGACATGGCCATCGGCCTTGCAAAGATGTTCGGCTTTGACTTCGACAAGAACGTCGACTATCCCGATCTGTCCACCAGCATCTCCGAGTTCTGGCGCCGCTGGCATATGTCCCTGGGATCCTGGTTTAAAAACTATGTGTATTTCC
>CAZFGL010000090.1:0-9102 GCA_964518645.1 uncultured Oscillospiraceae bacterium
ACCTGTGACCCCCTGCTTGTAAGGCAGGTGCTCTCCCAGCTGAGCTATGCTCCCAGAAGCTGCTCGATTCGTAAGCAACGCAGATATTATACTCAGAATAGCGGGTTTTGTCAAGCACTTTTTTGAAGTTTTTCGAAATTATTTTTAAAACAGGGAAAATGCCTGAAAATACAGGCATTTTCCCACATTCAACCGAAAACGATCACAGCGCATGATCCAAAAGCTGCTGAATATCTCCCGGGGTAAAGGTGTAAACGGTATCACAGAACTGGCAGTCCACATGGATGTCCTCACCATCGTCAATGATGCTCTGCATCTCCTTTGCACCCAGACTGATGATGGTCTTTTCCACCCGTTCTCTGCTGCAATAGCACTTGTAGGAAATCGAGGTCGTCTCCAGAATCTCCACATCCATCCCCACCAGCACCATCCGGATAATATCTTCCGGGGTTGCACCGGCCTTCAGAAGATCGGACACATTTCCTGCCGCCATTACCGCAGACTCCAGCTGATCGATCAGCTCATCAGGGGCTCCGGGCAGAAGCTGAAGGAGATAACCGCCGGATACATCCACCGTCTGATCCCGGTTCAAAAGCACACCGAGGGCGCACACCGTAGGAACCTGCTCGCTCTCCACAAAATAGGATGCCACATCCTCTGCGATCTCGCCGCCCAGCAGTTCAACAGTGCCCACATAGGGTTCCTTCATGTGCAGGTCACGGATCAGGGTCAGGGTACCATCACTGCCTACCGCAGCACCCACGTCCAGCTTTCCCTGATATTTCTCCATCAGTTCCACCTGAGGATTCTCCACATATCCGCGGACATTTCCATCAGGGTCCGATGTTGCAAGGAGGGTTCCCAGAGGGCCGCCACCCTTAATGGTCAGGGTAACACTGCCCTCATCGTTTTTCTGCATATTTCCAATCATACTGCATGCGGAAAGTACCCGCCCCAGCGCAGCAGTTGCCACCGCTGTGGTCTGATGGATCTCCCGTGCACGGCGGACGATCTCTGTCGTCTCCACCGCAGTAATCTTCACAAAACCGTCCCGGGTCATAGCCCGAACAAGACAGTCGCCCATTCTAAATCATTCCTTTCTCGCTGCTATAAACACCCGTTCATCCTGAGGGCCCGGTGCATCCATAGAGCGGTCGCCGTAAAACTGTATATCCGTAAATCCAGCCTGATACAGCTGCTGCCGGAGCCAGCGTAGCCGGTAGGCATACTCATAATGCTCTTCCCGCTCTCTTCTCCAGCGATCCTCCTCCCGGATGAAAATATCCATCCCGTAAAAGCACTGATTCTCGTCCTCATCAAACTCCGTGCGCCAGATACAGACCACATCCTCATTTTCATCCATGAAGATCTGGCCATCAAATTCCATCAGCTTTTTTCTGGGGCGCACGTCAAATATCAGCACCCCGCCGGGACGGAGTGCCTCGGAAAAGCATTGCAGCGCAGAAACCCCATCCCAGGGATTCACCAGATAATTAAAGCTGTCCAGCATGCACACCAGGGCATCCACCGGTTCTTCCAGCTGAAAATCCGCCATGTCTCCCTGCTGAAAATCAGGCGTCTGTTCCATCCCCTGCCCTTTTTCCTGGGCGCGACGGATCATATCCGCGCTGAGATCCATTCCCCGGCATTTGATCCCATGCTCCGCAAACAGAAAGCTGAGACTGCCGGTACCGCAGGCCATATCCAGAACGGACTTCGGATCCACCCCGTTTTTGTCCATCAATTTACGGAGATAGACGTACAGCCCGGGATAATCCACATCCCGGGTCAGGCTGTCATACCATGCCGCCAGAGGGCCGTAGGAGTTCATTCGTCCTCACCCATTCGATCCAGAATGATCCGGTATCCGCCGGCGCCGTAGTTCAGTGCCCGCTTTACGCGACTCACGGTTGCGCTGCTTACACCGGTCTTTTCCAGAACGTCGTTATAGATACACCCCTTATCCAGAAGTGTCGCAACCTCAAAACGCTGTTCCATCGCCATCTGCTCAGAGACTGTGCAAAGATCCGAGAAAAACGCGTAGCACTCCTCCGGGGTTTTTAACTTCAGAAGCGCCTCATATAGCAGAGCTTCCCGATCGCTGCCTTTGCCGTGACTGTTCATAGACCTCAAACCTCGCATTCTTTTATTTGTTTATATATTACCAAACTGAATTATGAAAGTAAAGGCCGAAATTCCCCCGGCTGAAATTTCCTCCCCACACAGCAAAGAACTGCCCCCGCAGGAGCAGTTCTGAAAAGTCTGTTACTTTGTGCCGAAAATACGGTCGCCGGCATCGCCCAGACCGGGAACGATGTACTTGTGCTCATTCAGGCGCTCATCCATGCATGCCACATACAGCTCTACATCGGGATGCTCCCGCTGTACGGTCTCAACGCCCTCAGGGCAGCCAATGATGTTCATCAGCTTTATATTTTTGCAGCCGTAGCCCTTCAGGAAGGTAATTGCAGCAGCAGCGCTGCCGCCGGTGGCCAGCATGGGGTCCACCACCAGAACTTCACGCTCGGAAATATCGGGCGGCATCTTGCAGTAGTATTCCACAGGGTTATGGGTCTCCGGATCACGATACAGACCGATGTGGCCAACCTTTGCAGACGGGATCAGGTCAATGATGGTATCGACCATGCCCAGACCCGCACGAAGAATCGGAACGATCGCCAGCTTTTTGCCAGCCAGACGCTTAAAGGTGCCCACAGCAACAGGAGTCTCGATCTCCACATCCTCCAAAGGAAGGTCACGGGTTGCCTCGTAGCACATCAGCGCAGCGATTTCACCTACGATTTCACGGAACTCCTTAACACCGGTATTTTTGTCACGCAGAATGGATACCTTATGCTGGATCAAGGGATGATCCAGAACATGCAGCTGAGCCATTTTTCAGTCCCCTTTCGATTATTTCAATTTTTCAAGCCGTTCCCGCTCCGCCTGACTGAGCCGGAGATAATTAGGGGTAATCTCCTGTGCAGTGGTAAGTTCTCCTGCCTGTGCCATGACATAAGCCGCCATCGCAACACCGGAAGCCCGCTGCATCTCAAGAAACTGGGGCGGATAAACCAGATCCAGCTCATCTTTCAAGGTATTATAGCACAGTTTTGCGCCGTCTCCAACTAAAAAAATCTTTTTTTTGCAGGTTTCCAGTTCTTTTTTTAAATCTTCCAGAGAAACGGCCCGATCCTCAGTCAGCCGTGTCAGGTTTTTCCCGTCCGACTCAAACAGCGCATTATATACCTGCTGCCGACGGGCATCCATCACCGGACAGATAACTCCTTCCATGTGCGCCATCTGTGTGGCCATCCCCAACAGCGTGCTCACACCGCAGACCGGCTTCTCCGCCGCCCACGCCAGCCCCTTGGCCGCCGCCACACCGATCCGCACGCCGGTAAAGCTGCCGGGGCCCTTTGCCACCGCAACAACATCCAGATCCCCCGGGGCAAGGTCGCAATCCTTCAAAAGAGACTGTGCCATGGGCATCAGCGTGGCCGAATGGGTCTTTCCGCTGTGCTGAAAGCACTCACCCAGCAGTATTCCATCCTCCATCAGCGCCACAGAGGCCGCCTTTGCAGAGGATTCAAAAGCTAAGATCCGCAATGTCTTCTCCTCCTGTAATGGTTATGATTCTCCCCTCCGGGTTCTCTGCATCCTTCCGGATGTCAATCACCACTGCGCCTTCCAGTGCATCCTCTACCCGCTCCGACCACTCCACAGCGATCACACCGCCCCGGGTCAGATAATCCTCCCAGCCGATGTCGAACAGATCTTCCGAGGACTCCAGCCGGTACATATCAAAATGGATCAGGGGAATCCGTCCTTCGTATTCATTGACAATATTATAGGTAGGGCTGGTGATCCTGTCCTGAATTCCAAGTCCCCGGGCAAGCCCCCGGGTGAAGGCAGTCTTCCCTGCCCCAAGATCCCCATAATATGCGATAATGGTGCCGGGCTTCACCCGCTCCCCCAGCGCCGCACCGAGACGTTCCGTTTCCTGTTCGTTTCCGGTATAAAACTGCATATTTCATTCTCCCGCATTTATATTTCACGTTATTATAGCACACCCGGCAGGAAAAAGGAAAATCTTTTTATTTACTTCCCCCAAAGAAAATGATAAAATGACTAAAACACCTGTTTTTCCTGAAAGGAGCGAAAAATGCTCAATCTAGCAAAAAAGTTTTTCTCCCGAACCGACTGGGTACTGCTGGCACTGTGTCTGACCGCATCCATCTTCGGTATCGTGGTTATCGCCAGTGCTACGGCCATCAAGGGTTCTGACAGCTATGTCACAAAACAGATCGTCGCACTGGTTTTGGGTCTGTTCCTGTATGTCTTCATTTCCTTCGTGGATATGGAGGTTCTCGGTGAGCATCAGCTGATGCTTTCCGTGTTCGCTGCCCTGTTTCTCGCCTCCCTTTATCCCTTCGGCATCGACGGTGGCACCGGAAACAAGAGCTGGCTCCAGATCCCCGGCATTCCCTTTATGATCCAGCCCGCCGAGTACTGTAAGATCATCTATATTATCGTCATTTCCCGAATCATGTCCATTTACCGGGAACGTATCAACTCCTTCAGCTGCGTTTCCAGAATCATGCTGGTCTCCGCAGTCTTTCTGGGACTGATCGTTGTGGTATCCAAGGACGCAGGCGTTGCACTGATCTATGTATTCGCATTTATTATTATGGCTCTGGCCGGTGGCTTCAGTTTTATCTGGTTTGGCGTCGCCGGAACAGGCCTGGCTGTACTGATCCCCATTCTCTGGTCCTCCGGCATCATCCGTGACGACCAGAAGGTTCGCATCATGGTACTCTTTGACGAAACCATTGACCCCCTCGGAACCTCCACCCGTTACCAGACCTACCACTCCCTGAACGCCATCTCCGGTGGCAGCTTTACCGGTCAGGGGCTTTTTAACGGCACCCAGACTCAGGCCGGAAATATTCCCGAACAGCACACCGACCTGATCTTCGCCGTCATTGGCGAGGAGCTGGGCTTTGCCGGGTGCATTCTCTGTATCGCATTGCTGGTGGCCATCATTCTGAGAATTCTTTATGTAGGCAATCACTCCCAGAGTTACTTCTACCGGATGATCTGTGTAGGCATCGCCGGCACGCTGATTTTCCAGATCATGATCAACATCGGCATGTGCCTGGGTATGATGCCCGTCATCGGTGTCACCCTGCCCTTTATCAGCTACGGTGGCTCTTCCATCCTGTCTCTGTTTATCGCCATGGGCGTGATCTCCAGCGTCAGGCTTCACCCCTCCCCGGACACCCGACAGCGATATGTCTCCCTTCCCATATGATTTCCCCGTCATGCCGCGAAAGCGGCATGACTTTTTTCTATCCTCAGGAATAATTTTTCTGCCCCGGCAAACAATACCTCTGCAACAATAATTGGAGGTTATGTTATGAAACACATGTATCAGCGATTCATGCTTACACTGATCGTTCTTTCACTTTTTGCCATTCCCGCAGTCGCCGGGGATATTCAGCTTGCCCCCGGAGAGGTGTACTGCTTCCAGCAGGAAGAGCTGGCACAGGACAGCGACGGAATTCTGATTACCGCGGTACCTTCGGATTCCCTCGGCAGGCTCAAACTGGGCAGCCGCACCATCCGCGCCGGAGATGTGCTCACCTGCGCAAGCTTGAATGATCTCACTTTCCTCAGTACCGAAAACGGCGGAGGAGACGGGGTTATTTCCTGTATCCGCATTACCGACACCGCCCTGTCCGGTGACAGCGAAATGACCATCCGGATTGGCCCGGACAGGGATCTCCCCCCAATTGCAGAGGATCAGACCTTCGAGACCTATAAAAATATTCCCGGCGAGATCACCCTGAACGCCTCAGACCCGGAAGATCAGCCCATCACCATCAATATTGTAAAACAGCCCCGTCGGGGAATGGTCACCGTAAATCAATCCGGAACCATCACCTATACCCCCGAGAAAAACAAGGTCGGAAAGGATGCCTTTGTCTACACCGTCACAGACCCTGCCGGGAACACCTCCCCTGAGGCCACTGTACGGATCACCATTGCAAAGCCCACCCATAAGGATGTCTACGCAGATCTGGAAAACGATCCTGTTCTGCTGGCCGCCACATGGCTCCGGGAAACCGGTGCCTACAGCGGAGAGACTGTCGCCGGCCACAGTCTGTTTCAGCCGGACGAGACACTGAGCAGGGGCGAGTTTATCGCCATGTGCGTCAGCCTCACCACAGAGGAACGTCCGGATGCCCTTACTGCAGGATTTGCCGATGACATGTCCACCCCCAGCTGGATCAGCCCCTATGTTGCCGAGGCCGTAAAATGTGGCTATCTCTCCGGTATTCCCACCGGGGAGGGGCTGGCACTGCTGGCCAATCAGGACATCACCCGGGGCGAGGCTGCCGTCATCGTCAGCGGCATGCTGAATCTTCCCGAGGCAGACAGTCAAACTGTCCTGTCCTCCAATGATGCACTCCCCGCCTGGGCCGCCGCCTCTGTCGGTGCCACACTGGAAGCCGGTGTATTTGACGCAACAGAAACAGACATGCTGCTGACCCGCCGGGAAGCCGCATCTCTTCTCTATAACGCATACCACCTGGCAGGAAGTCAGGACACTTCCCTGCTCTCCTGGGCAAAATAACAAAGACCGGGGCAGCTGCCCTAAGTTCCATCCTCAGGCATTGGGGATGAACCGGACACAGCCACCCCGGTCATTTCTGTCACAGCAGCACAATTGCGCCCAGTATAACCAGAGCCACGGCAGCCCCTGCCCCGATCCAGCCCCAGGGCACCCTCCGTTTCTCCCCGCGGAGCCGGATATAGCTGTCAGCTGCCCGGCAGGCCTCCCGCAGCACCCGTTCCTGTTCTGCCCCGTTCAGGGCATCCTCCCGCACCATAAAAATGGCCTGTTCAAAATATCTGGTTTCCGGGCAATATACTACCACAACACGTTTTGTTACGCCTTTTACCATAAAAAGCACCTCCCTGCACCAGTATCGACAAGCACAGGGAGGTTTAAACTACAGTTTTGAAACATCCACCGTAATATCTGTTTTTTGGACCTTATCCCAGGAAAACTCCTGAACCAGCTCCGCCGCCGAGATCTTTTCCCATTTTGGAAGCAAACCGCAAAGATGGGCGAGCAGTCCCACCACCTCTTCCGGTGTGTACTTTTTCCGCAGGGCACCGAAATCCAGATCTCCGTCTCGTTTGCTCAGCCTCCTGCCATCAGGTGCAAGGAGCATGGGAACGTGATAAAACTCCGGCACCGGGAGCTCGAGAAGCCGGTACAGATAAATCTGCGCAGGGGTCGAGGTCAGCAGATCCCGCCCCCGAACCACTTCGGTAACCCCGCCGGAGCCGTCATCCACCACCACTGCCAGTTGATAGGCCGCCACGCCATCTGCACGGCGAACAATAATATCCCCCAATTCATGCTGCAAAGGCATTTCAAAATACCCCTGCAAGCCATCCTGAAAGCCCACACATTCATCCGGCATAATCAGGCGGTAAGCAGGTTTTTTCGTCTTTTCCCGTCGCTGCTCCTCCGTGAGGCTTCGGCAGGTTCCCCCATAGATCACCCGTCCATCGGACGCATGGGGAGCAGATGTCGCATGGAGTTCCCCCCGGGAACAATAACAGGGATATACCATCCCAAGCCCCCGCAGCTTCTCCAGTGCCTCGTTATAGGCGTCACCTCTGAGGCTCTGATTATCACTGCGTCTGTCCCAGAGGAGTCCCAGCCACCGAAAATCTTCCATAATTCCCTGTGCGTAGGATTCCCGACTCCGGGCAGGATCCAGATCCTCAATCCGAAGCAGGATCTCCCCCCCTTTTGACTTTGCCGACAGCCACGCAAGGAGCGCAGAAAGGGCATTTCCAAGGTGCATCCGCCCACTGGGACTGGGTGCAAAACGGCCAAGCACCATATTATCCCCTCCTTTTGTCCTTTGATTCTATCACAGACCGTCCCAATGCGCAAGAGAGGGGATTTGGGTAACAACTGATGCTTCATTGCCGCACCGATTCCATTCACGATAAATGAAAGTATTATAAAAGCACCGTGCAGTTCATGTTTTGCACGGTGCTTTTCATACAAATCAGAAAAGACAGTTGTCAATGACAGCTTTGCCTTTCAATGCACTAATCCATTTGTCAGGGATTGCATCATAATTCCGGCAAGCCCACCCGTCACAGCGCCCACAGTGTCCGTGTCACTGCCGAGATTAACAGCCTTCAGAACCGCCGCTTCATAACTGTTCGTAGTAGCAAGCGCCCACAGCGCAGCTTCCAGTGTATCAAGCACATAGCCACTCGACCTGATTTCATCCTCTGTGCGTTCAGCGATAGACGGAAGTCCATCAAAGGGAGCTTCTACTTTCAGGCCATGCAGAACATCCAGCAGTTTTTCGCCAGCCAGCAGCCTTCTCGCAATGTCCACATAAATCACACAGGCCTCTGTGGAAATTCTGTGTGCGTGTGTGATCGCAGAAACCGTCCTGATCTCTTTATCCGTAATACCCGGGACAAAGGCAAGCGGGAGAATACGCATCAATGAACCGTTTCCGTTGGAAAATTCATCGTCACACCCCTTGCCGTTTCTCAACGCAATCGCCGTAGTACCGCCATAGTCAAACACTTCGCCACCAGCAGTATACTCCGCCTCACTGATCCACCCAACAAACTTTGCGTACATATCAGAAAGATTAACGCTGCCACACTCACGGATTGAATCACAGGTTGCAATCGTCATGCTGGTGTCATCTGACCATGTACCGGCAGGCTGATTGTGTGTGCCATAGCCCATCATATCAGTCACCCGGAAGGTGTCGCGTGCTTTGAACTCTACAGGCACACCCAGTGCGTCAGCCACAGCCAGCCCATAAACAGCCGCTTTCAGTTTACCTTTCATTTTCATCAGGATCACCGCCTTGCTTCTTGATTTTGATTTACTGACATAGCTACACAACTATTTTTTGCCATATGCACTAGTGTAATACATTGGCAACCATTCGTCAACGGTCAGTTTTCAAACCGTTCATAAACGATTGTAGGACTACAATACATATTGGACAAGTGAATAAAAAGATATGAGGAATAGGG
>CAZFGL010000091.1:0-8914 GCA_964518645.1 uncultured Oscillospiraceae bacterium
CGTGCCGACGATAGTATGCGGGTGACTGCATGTGAAAATAGGTAATGCCAACACAAACCGCACTCCGGTAGGGGTGCGGTTTTGCTTTGCCCCGGACGCTTTAATCACACTCTGCTTTAAATTATGTGTGCTTTAAATTGACAAACTGAGAAAACGTGATACAATAGAAATAACGACAATTTGGGAGGGAGATTTCCATGATCAAAAAGGCTCCGCGGAGTGTCAGCATGGCACTCTACGAGGAAATCGTCAAATTGGATGATTTGGATAGCTGCTATAGATTTTTCCAGGATCTTTGCTCTATTAATGAGCTTCGCTCCATGGAACAGCGGTTCGACGTGGCAAAGCTGCTGCATGAGGGTAACGTCTACACCGATATTGTCCAGGAGACCGGTGCAAGCAGTGCAACCATCAGCCGGGTAAACCGGGCATTGAAGTATGGTGAAAACGGTCTTTTGGATGCCTTTGAAAAACTTGGTTCCGAGTAAATCGAACCAAAAAACGGGATGATTCAGGCCGGAGGTTCTCCGGCCTTTCATTCGCCTTGGGAGTGTGTAAAACTGCATGGATAAAACAGAAATATTTGAAAAAAAGTCGGTGCCTGCGGCCATCGCAACACTGGCGGTTCCCACTATACTGAGCCAGATCATTACCATGATATACAATCTGGCGGATACTTTCTTCGTGGGACACACCGGTGACCCTGCGCAGGTGGCGGCGCTGACACTGGTTTTCCCGGTGTTTATGCTGCTCACCGGCATCGGCAACCTCTTTGGAATCGGCGCAAACAGCCGAATCTCCCGGTGCCTTGGTGTAGGTGACCGGGATGGTGCCAGAAAGACCTGTGCATTTTCATTCTGGGCAGGACTTGGTGCCACGGCAGTGATGCTGCTGATTTTGGGGGTGTTCCTCCATCCCATCCTCCGGCTTATGGGTGCCAGCGACGCAACCATTGAACCGGCGGCGGGGTATATCCTCTGGGTGCTTTTGGTGGGTGGCCTGCCCACAGAGGCATCTCTGCTCCTTGCCCATATGCTTCGGGGAGAGGGCAGCGCACGGGAGGCCAGCACCGGTATGATGCTGGGTGGTATCCTCAACGTGATTCTGGATCCCCTTTTCATTTTCCCGCTGAATATGGGAGTCGCCGGGGCAGGCTTTGCAACCATGATCTCCAACGTGGTCTGCCTTGCATATTATGTTCTGGTTCTGGTGAAAAATCGCCGCAACACCGTCATTAATCTGAATCCCAGGTGGTTTACCACAAAGGGGGCAGGGGAGATTCTGCTGGTGGGACTTCCGGCGGCCATGGTCATTGCCCTGGGTACCTCCGCCAATGTGATCCTGACCCGGCTTCTCAGCGTCTACGGGGATTTGCAGGTGGCCGCCTTTGGTGTGACCCAGAAGTTCGGTACCATCACCATGAATATTTCCATCGGACTGACTCAGGGTATTATGCCCCTGATCGGTTATAACTACGCAGCGAAGAACTTCCAGCGGGTGAAATCCGTGTGCCGCTGCTCCTTCCTGATCCTGTTTGTGTTTATCGCCACTTTCTTCGCGGTTTATCAGCTGTTCCCTACCACCCTGATGCGGCTGTTTGTCTCCGATCAGGCCACCGTGGAGCTGGGTTCCAAGTTCCTCTGCCGGTGGAGCGTGTGTGTGCCGGGAATGACCTTTGTGTTCCTGTTTAATTCTATTTTTCAGGCAATGGGTCTGTGGAAAAGATCCCTGCTTCTGTCCATACTCCGGCAGGGCGTGGTGTTTATTCCCTGCCTGTTTATTATGGAGCATATCTGGGGCGTATACGGCCTTGTGTGGAGCCAGCCCCTTGCGGACTGGATCGCCCTGCTGCTGGGTATTTTCCTCTATGCCCAGGTTGCGGGAAAGCTGAAGGAACCAAATGAAGCATAAAAAACTGGCTGCATCAGAGCTTGATGCAGCCAGTAATTTTTTTGTCAGCTTACGGAATACCCGCTGTTCATAAGCACCTGAGCGATCTGGGACCGCTGGGCGTATCCCATGGGGTTCAGGGTATCATCCCCTGCTCCGTGGACAATGCCCTGTGCCACACTCCAGCTCATGGCCTCCTGTGCGAAGTCCATCACATCGGTCGCGTCCAGATAAGTGCTGATGTCTGCCCGCTGGGAGGTGTCCCAGCCCCGGTAGTTTTCATACCGGAACAGGAGGGTCACCATCTCCTGCCGGGAGATCCCCGTGTCCGGATCCAGACGGGTTCCCCCACGCCCCTGAAACAGTCCGGTGCTGACTGCCCAGTTCATGGCGTCATAATACCACGCCCCTGTCTGAACGTCGGTGAAGTCACCGAGATAATCAGAGGGAGTCTGGGGATTTCCGCTCATATTGTAAAGAATCTGTGCCATCATCGCCCGGGACAGGGTGTCCTCGGGGAGGAACTGCCAGCCATTGATGCCCTTCATCAGCCCCTGACTGTACACATACCCAACAGCGTCGGCATACCATGCGTTCAGGGACACATCCGTGAAAGGCTCCACATAATCCGGGGGACGGATAGACATCTGCTCAAATCCGTAATGGAGGAGCTTGGCGGCGCTTTCATACCGGGCATCGTTATAGGGGGAGTTCAGGACTACGGTCACCACACGGTTTCCGTCCTGGGTGGCAGTGGTGGTGAGGCAATACCCGGCCACAGCCATGGTGCCGGTTTTCATACCGTCCACCACACCGTCGCAGGTGTATGTACCGTCCAGAAAATGATTGGTGGTGTAATACCGGATGCCGTCGTGGACATAGGAAAGCTTTCTGCTGTGCTCCAGAAAATCAGGATACTTCTGAAGAATCTGGCAGCAGAGAATGCCCATGCCCCGGGCGGTGACCCGGTTTGAAGCATTAATGCCGTAGGAGTCATAGAACACGCTGTTCATACCCAGCTCCTCGGCGGCGGCATTCATCAGAACCACGCAATCCGCTTCTGTTCCCGCCACCATTTTGGCAAGGGCCAATGTGGCAGCACAGGCGGAGGTGATGATCACTGCGTCCAGCAGCTGACTTACAGTATAAGTGCTGTACATGGAAAGGGGGACATTGCTGTAGGTGCCGTTGCAGGACAGCATGGCAACCTCGCTGTCAATGGGTACTACGGAATCCAGAGAAAACTTTCCCTGCTCCATGGCCTCGTAGACCAGATAAACGGTCATCAGCTTGGTAAGGCTGGCGGGAACCAGCTGGGTGTCAGGGTTCTTTTCAAAGAGAACCTCCCCGGTGTATGCGTCCATGGCCACGGCCGCAGAGCAGTTCAGCTCCGAGGGGCTTAATGCGACCGCAGAGACGGTGAGCATGCTGAAAAGCACCACAAGGGCGATCACCCGAAACAGGATTCCCCGGGATTTCATTGTTTTCATAGGAACAGAGCCCACTATGTCCGGTGGGCCTTACAACCTCCTAACACGGTCACGGAACTCACCAGAGCATCAGCCGCTTTGCATCCTCACGGAGCTGGGGGCGGAAGTCAGGGTGAGCCACTGCGATCAGATTTTCCACACGCTGCCGGACACTGCGTCCCCGGAGGGGGGCGATGCCGTACTCGGTTACCACATAGTCCAGCTGATTCCGGCCAAGGGTAACCACACTGCCCAGTTCAAGCTGGGCGGAGATGGTGGAGATGGTGCCCCCCTTTTTGGTGGAGGCGGTGGCGATAATGTTCCGGCCGTTTCTGGCATGGGCAGCGCCCACGGCCATGTCTGCCTGTCCGCCGGAACCGGAATACTGCCGGGAGCCGATGGTCTCAGAGCAGACCTGACCGGTCAGATCCACCCCAAGGCAGGCGTTGATGGAAACAAAGTTGTCGTTCTGAGCAACCACCTGGGGGTCATTGACGGTCTCGCCCCGGAGCATCATCATACTGGGGTTCTCGTCCAGCATATCGTAAAGCTTCTGGGTGCCGTAGGCAAAGGTACCAACCATTTTACCCTGAAGATAGTTTTTCTTTTTGCCGTTGATGACACCGGCCTCCAGCAGGTCTGCCATGGAGTTGGTGATCATCTCCGAGTGTACACCCAGATCATGCTTGTCCATCAGTGCCATGGCAGCAGCGTCAGGAATACCGCCGATGCCCAGCTGGATGCAGTCTCCGTCGTTTACAAGGGACGCAACATAGCCACCGATGGCCTGCTCCAGCTCGCTGGGCTGGCTCTTGGGGAGAATGGGCAGGGGAGTGGCGGCCTCCACGATCATGTCCACGTCCCGGATGTGTACCTCCGTGTCACCGTAGATCCGGGGCAGGTTGGGATTTACCTGAAGAATGACCCGGTCAGCGGCCTCCAGAAATGCCCGCTCGTGGATCAGGCACAGGGGAATCATAAAATATCCGTGCTTGTCCATGGGGGTGGCGGCAGCAATGAACACGGTGCAGCCGTTGGACTCAATCCACCGTCCCGCACCATTGTGAAGATCACCGGGGTAATAGCTGAAAATGCCCTTTTCACGGCCCTTCCGGGTGGGGCCCATGAGGAAGGTAATATCAATGTCCAGATAGTCCTTTGTGGACTCGTCAGTCATAAAATCATGGGGGGCAAAGCACATGGGGGCAAACATTCTAAGGCGCTTACCTTTGCCCTTCAGGGAACTCATGGCATCCAGAAAAATAGTAGGTTCGTTGGCACACTGGGATGTGCCGATCACGTCTCCGTCTTTCAGAGAATCCATGGCCTCTTCCAGCGTAACAAGTTTGTTTTTATATTCAATCTGCTGGGCGGTCATTTATTCGTCCTCCTTAATTATATAGCTTTTTCTATTATATCGGTTCAGCAGGAAAATTTCAACTGTTTGCGAATTTACACTTTGTCCATAAATCTCTAAAATCCTGGACATATTTTCTGACTAATATATAGACATAAAAACAACGCCTGATGAAGGCTTCAAATATTGTTTTCCTCTCTTTTCTCTTTTACATTTTCCGAAAAAACCGCAGCAGCTGCTGCGGTTTTTTCGGCCTTTTGGGGAGAAAAGGGAGGCCACCGCAGTGGCCTCCGAAAAGTCAGAATTCATACCCCTTGGGGTTATTTTTCTGCCAGTTCCAGGAGTGGGCGCACATGTCCTCCAGAGAGTATTCTGCCTCCCAGCCCAGAAGAGTCCGGGCTTTGTCCGCCTTTGCATAGCTGAAGGCGATGTCCCCGGCCCGGCGCTGGGCGATTTCCAGAGGGATGGTGATCCCGGAGGCGGCTTCAAAGGCGTGAACCACGTCCAGTACAGAGCTGCCCTTTCCGGTGCCCAGATTGATGGCCTCAAAGCCCCGGTGCTTCAGGGCAAAGTCCATGGCCTTTACATGGCCCCGTGCCAGATCCACCACATGAATATAATCCCGGACTCCGGTGCCGTCAGGGGTGGGGTAGTCGTTGCCGTAGACATAGAGCTTCTCCCGGATGCCCACAGCCACCTGGGTGATATAGGGCATCAGGTTGTTGGGAATTCCGTTGGGGGCCTCACCGATCCGGCCGGAGGGATGGGCACCGATGGGGTTGAAATACCGGAGCGCCACTCCGGAAAGCTCCGGCTCTGCGGCGCAGGTGTCCGTCAGAATCTGCTCGATCATCAGCTTGGTGGTGCCGTAGGGATTGGTTGCGGTGCCTGTGGGCATGTCCTCGGTGAAGGGAACCGGGTTCTTCTCCCCGTAAACCGTGGCGGAGGAGGAAAATACAAAGGCGTCGCAGCCAAATTCCTTCATGACCTCCAGAACCGTCAGGGCCGTATCCAGATTGTTCCGGTAATACATCAGAGGCTTTTTTGCGCTCTCGGGAACACATTTATATCCGGCGAAGTGGATCACACCCTCGATCCGGTTCTCCCGGAACACCTGGGAAAGGGCCTCCCGATCCCCCACGTCGATCTGATAAAACCGGGGGGTGGTGCCGGTGATCTCCCGGATCCGATCCAGCACAAGGGGGCTGGAGTTGGAGAGGTTGTCCGCAATGACCACATCATATCCCGCGGTGATCATTTCCACCGCAGTATGAGAACCGATAAATCCGGCGCCGCCGGTAAGTAATACAGACATATTGAAATCTCCTTTGTGTTAGAGTCCCTTTCAGTATAGCACACAACGGGAAAAAACGAAACCGGTTTTTCAGGGAACCGGGAAAGCACTGACAATTATTACAAAAATGTTTCAACAAAGTGTGCCCTTGGTGTTCGGTTTGTGTCGTTTGTGTATTTTTTCGTTGGAATTCCTACCTTTGAGGGGTATAATAGCGGGAAAGTGGCAAAACGTCACACACTACAGAAAGGATGGAATATATGAAAAAGATTCGTTTGCTTGCCCTGTTGCTGGCCCTCTGCCTGCTCTGTGCCTGCGGCACTCCGGCAGCATCCAGCACCCCGGAAGCCTCCCAGGTGTCCGAAGCCTCTGTGGTTTCTGCCCCGGAAGAAGCTCCCGCAGCTGAGGAAGCCTCCGTTCCGGAGGAGCCCTCCACCGTGGAAGAGGAAATTGACTGCGACGAAGTGTTTGCCGTTGTCCATACCAATGACGTACACGGCTTCATCGAGGTGGAGCCTTATGTCAAGGCTGTGGCCGATGACCTGAAGGCCCAGTACGGCGAGGAGAACGTTGTGACCGTCAGCGCAGGCGACGTGTTCGCAGGAGGCAAGGCTGTTGCACATCTGTACAACGGCGAGCTGATCCCTCCTGTTATGGAGACCGCCGGATATGACATTCTGGTTCCCGGCAACAATGACTTTAACCTGGGCGGAGAGACTCTGGTTTCTCTGGGCTATGCTTCCCAGACCATGACCACCCTCTGCGCAAACCTGTTCGTTCTCAACGAGGACGGCACCGCCGGTGACTCCGTATTTGACCGGAGCATGGAATTCACCACCGCCGGCGGCGTGAAGATCGGCTTCTTCGGCCTGACCATTTCCGGCGGCCCTGCCGGTGACCTGTTCAGCAGCACCGGTTCTGTGGAGACCGCACAGGAGATGGTAACTGCCCTTCAGGAAAGCGGCTGCGGCGTGATCATCGGCATCGGCCACACCGGCTGGAATGATGACCTGGTGACCCCCTCCAGTAATGACACCACCTCCGCTGCCCTTGTAAAGGAAGTTCCCGGCATGGACGCCTATGTGGACGGCCATACCCATTCCGTAATCGGCGGCGGCAACGGCTGGGTTTGCCCCGAGACCGGCACTCTGGTCAATCAGGCCAGCTGCAAGGGCGAGGCTGTGGGCGTTATGACCTTCTATCTGAAGGATGGCGAGGTAGTAGAGAAGAAGGCGGAGCTGATCACCGGCGACGACCTGTATGCCTATACCCCCGATGCAGCCACTCAGGATCTGGTGGATGCTGACCTTGCCCGTCTTGCAGAGGATGCAGGTGAGCCCTTTATCAACTCCGAGTATTTCCTCAACGGTCTGCGTACCTCTGAGTCCACCGACGGCAGAAGCGTCCGTACCGATGAGACCAACCTGGGCGACCTGATGACCGATGCCATCCGTTCCGTCACCGGCGCGGATGTGGCCATGATCCCCGGCTTCAAGCTCCGCTCCTCCATGGAGAAGGGCGACATCACCATTATCAGCCTGTACGATGTATTCGCCAACGGCGCAGACATCTATGTGCAGGAACTGACCGGCCAGGAGCTGCTGGAGAAGATGGCAGCTTCCCTGGGCGACCTGCCCAACGAGTCCACCCAGTTCAACCAGTGGAGCGGTGTAAGCTTCGGTTATGTTCTGGGTGAGGACAAGACCTTCACCATCGTGGATCCCATGGTAGGCGGCGAGCCTCTGGATCCCGAAAAGACCTACACTGTGGCTATGGATATGGGCGGCCCCGATGCTCCCGCCGATCAGGATCCTGTTGTTTCCGGCATGGAGGCAGTCTCCGCCGCAGTGGGCGAGTATCTCAAGAGCGGTGACGCAGTGATCTTCCCTGACGAGCCTACCCCCGACAACCGTGTGATCCCCATGGAAGAGGTTCCTGCTGATGCAGTGACCTATGAGATCACCGTGGTGGTACCGGAAGGCATGGGCGGCCCCGGCGCACCTCCTCCCAAGCCCTGATGAAATTTGTGGGTCTGCCGCATATGCGGCAGACCCCTTTTCTGTTTTTGGAAAGAGGTTGACAAATCACGGTGCCTGCACTACAATAGGAGCGTCGCAAAGTGAATAAAGAAGATGTCTTCGGGGTGCCGGACCGTTTCCGGCTGAGATTGCGCCAAAGGGGGCGCTGACCCGTGAACCTGAAACGGATCATACCGGCGTAGGAAAAGACTCTATGAGAATACATCTCTCCATAGAAAAAGCCGCATTGACCTGTTTGCAATGCGGCGAATATTTTTATGGAGGCGGTTTTATGAAGAAAAACCTGCTTTCCCTCTGTGAGGGAGCAATGATGGTGGCGCTGGCCCAGATCCTGAGCTATATCAAGCTGTGGCGGATGCCCTGGGGTGGCAGTGTGGTGCTGGCCATGGTGCCGTTGATCCTCTACAGTGTCCGCTGGGGACTCTGGCGGGGACTTGCAGCGGGATTTGTGCTGGGTGTGCTCCAGTTCACCTTTGACGGCGGGTTCGCCATCGGCTGGCAGACCATCATCGGTGACTATGTTCTGGCCTATCTGGTGCTGGGTCTGGCTGGCATCATGCATGGAAAAAAGGGCGGCGTGTTTCTGGGCTGTCTTGTGGGCGGTTTTGCCCGGTTCCTGGTGCATTATGTGGTAGGTGCCACCGTGTGGGGGGAATATATGCCCGATGAATTCTTCGGGATGACCATGACATCCCCCTGGATCTATTCCCTGATCTATAACCTTGCGTACATGCTGCCCAATATTCTGATGACTCTGCTGGTGTTCCTGCTTCTGTGGAAGCCCATGAAGAAGTATCTCACCGGTGCGGATCTCCGCTGACTCAGAAAAAAAACATATAAACCTTCCCCCTCCAATATCCAGCGG
>CAZFGL010000092.1:0-8893 GCA_964518645.1 uncultured Oscillospiraceae bacterium
CCTGTGAACTGCCGTCCCATCGAGTGGGGTGCAGATATTGTGACCCATTCTACCACCAAGTACATGGACGGCCACGGTGCCTGCGTGGGCGGTGCTATTATTGACAGTGGCAAGTTTGACTGGATGGCGCATAAGGACAAGTTCCCCGGCCTTACCGCTCCCGATGACAGCTATCATGGTATTACCTATGCCGAGAAGTTCGGCCTTGAGGGTGCCTTCATTACCAAGTGCACCGCACAGCTGATGCGTGACTTTGGCTGCACCCAGTCTCCCCAGAGTGCATTCATTCTGAATCTGGGTCTTGAAAGCCTCCATGTTCGTATGCCCCGTCACTGCGAAAACGGTCAGGCTGTTGCCGAATTCCTGAACCAGCATCCCAAGATCGCCTATGTCAATTATTGTGGACTCCCCGGGGACAAGTATTATGAGCGTGCGCAGAAGTACCTGCCCAACGGTTCCTGCGGTGTCGTCTCCTTCGGCCTGAAGGGTGGCCGTGCCGCTGCTGAGATTTTCATGAAGCATCTGAAAATGGCTGCCATTGAGACCCATGTTGCCGACGCCAGAACCTGCTGCCTGAATCCTGCAACCTCTACCCACCGTCAGATGACTGACGAGCAGCTGATCGCTGCCGGCGTTCCCGCTGAACTGATCAGAATGAGCTGCGGTCTTGAAAACAAAGAAGACCTGATCGCAGATATCGCACAGGCTCTGGAAGCAATCTGATTATTGTATCAAACACCCCGGTTTTGACCGGGGTGTTTTTGTTGAAAATGGAAATAGTTTGAATTATAAAATTTACACCCAGTTCAGCATTTGTTCACAGTCTGTTCACATACTTCCCGAGTGAAGGATTATACTATTCCTGTTTACATATAAGGTGGTGAAACGGGTTATGGTCATGCTTCTGATCATCGGGCTTGCCGGACTGGGTCTGGCAGGACTTTATTGGCTGGAAGGTTCCGCTGCAATGCTCACACTTTGGGGTGCCATTGGTGTTGTGTGTGTTGGCGCATACCTCATCAATATGCTTCGCACAAAACTGTCCAAATAAACAAAATGCTGTCTCCTCGGAGGCAGCATTTCGTTTTACAGGGAGAAATCCCGTTCGTCATATTTGGTAAAATCAATGGTGGCAGGCTTAGGCGGAACCCGTCGCAGGGGATTGTATTTAAACTTGCGACATTGGTCAGTTTCCTGACGGATACCTTTTTTCCTGCAAACAACAGTCCCCGGTTCTGCGTCAGAGGCAAACTGACAATAGGCGCAGCGGGGGTCTATTTTTTTTCGAAAAAGCATGAATCTGTGCCTCCGGTGTTTGATAGGGCTATTATACACTATAATTATTACGTTTTCCATAGGCTTTCACAGAGAAACCCAGGGAAATAAAACTCAGTATACACCAGAGTGCCAGTGTGGTAATCACGGAAACCAGCAGTGCCCGGGTGAAACTGAGCTGTGCCAGCGTGGTCACCTGATTTGCCAGATATGCCGACACCGGCGCATTCCAGGAAAGGACTCTGGATAGACCGAACACAAGCCCCGCCGAGATCAGTCCATGCAGCAGTTTTCCAAAGAAATAGGTTTTGGTGGAAAGGCCGCTGGAGCCAATAAAGCTTAGTACCTGGCAGTGTACTGACAGCCCTGCCCAGCCCAGAATAAACGCAGCCATGCAGAGCTTACTTCCAAGAGATGCCGCCATGTCCCTGAGACTCCATACGCCACTGGTCATCTCAATGATCCCGGTAAGAATGCTTTCAACCGCCCGTGCATCCACACCAAGATCTCTCAGAAGCCAGCCTGTGAATCCTGCCAGACCCGTAATAATTCCGGTCAGAAACAGCATACGGATCAGTACGGTAAAGAAAATCACAAAAGCACAGATGTTCAATGTGCCAGAGAATGCCGTTTTTACGGAATCCGTAAATGCATTCGGAAAAGAAATTTCCGGGTGTATTTTTTTGATTGTCCCGGAAGCCGGGGATTCTTTTCCATAGAACCGAAACAGGATTCCCACAAGAACGGAAGAGAGCACATGGGCTCCATACAGCCACAATCCCACGGCGCTGCTTGAGAAAATTCCTGCTCCAACCACTCCCAGAATAAAGGCAGGGCCGGAGTTATTGCAAAAGCTGAGCAGACGCTCTGCCTCCTGTTTGGTGCATTCTCCCTTCTGATACATGGCAATTGCAGTCCGTGCGCCCACGGGATAGCCTCCCACAATGCCCAAAAGGAAGGCACCTGCACATGCACCGCTCACCCGGAACAAAGGCCTCATCAGCGGTTCGGTTAATTTCCCGAGCATATGGATCATTCCAAGCTCCACGCAAAGGGTAGAAAGCACAAAAAACGGAAACAGAGACGGCAGGATCACATTCAAGCACAGCTCCACACCGTTTCCGGCAGCATCCACCGCCTCGCCGGGATAGGCGATCAGAGCCAGAAGCATGGAGACAACGGCAATCGTAAAACAGGCCGACCGGAATCGTGGACGCCAGATAACACGGCTCATTTTCATCACCTCAGGAAATCATATGCGCAGTGGTGCTGATATTTTCCTTGCCGTCATAGAATATCAGGGGGTGAATTCATGAAAAGTCAGCCAAAAGAACAGTTGTCCAAAGGCATGGAACAGCTGTATTTACCGTCCCAGACCATTGGAACCGCACATATAACCCTGAACGGAGACCGTCAGGTACTGATCTGTGGTCAAAAGGGGATCAGGAGCTATGAATCTGGCGAAATCATTGTGGAACTGGAGCACTGCGGATTGTCTGTCCGGGGAGACAAGCTGAGGATTGTAACCATGAATGCACAGGAACTGCTGCTGCGTGGACAGATCCGTGCCGTGGAGTTTTTAAAATGACAGGGCAATTATGGTTCAGCGGAAAGGCACGAATCCAGATCACCGGGGCAAATCCGGAAGAATGTCTCTACCACATGGTAAGAGCCGGGATCCCCTTTCGGGATTACAGAAAAACAGACCCCCTGACCGCCCATCTGGTCATATCCGCTTCTGCGCTGAAGCAGGCAGAGGGGATCGCGGAAAAGAATCTTTGCAGTCTCGTAACGGAAGAAATATACGGCATTGTTCCTTTTCTGATGAGCATGGGCTGGCGGATCTGTTACCCGGTGATCCTGTGTTTGATCCTTGTGGGCGTGTTTATGATGCAGAATTACATCTGGTTTCTGGAGGTGGAAGGAAACACCGTGATCCCATCAGAGAGAATCCTCAGGCTTCTGGAAGGGCAGGGGATCGGCACAGGAACCTCAATAAAAGACCTGGACATGAATCAACTGAAAAACAGACTTCTCACACAGGAACCCCAGCTTCGATATATCACCATCAACACACAGGGCGGTATGGCCATGGTTATTGTCCGTGAGCGGGAGGAAAAACCGGAAAACACCCGTCCGGTTCAGCCCGCAGACATTGTGGCCGAAAAAGGAGGGATCATAACGCAAGTCACTCCAACCGGAGGCACACCGGTGGTGCAGCCCGGAGATGTGGTAGCCGAAGGACAGCTGCTGATTTCAGGTGTGACAAGTCTTGATAAAACGCTGATTCTTACCCGGGCGGAGGGGGAGGTCTATGCCCGCACCTTTTACCATTCTACATTGGTGACACCGGTCAGCTGTATGGAGAAGAACTACACCGGCCGGGAATGTAAGCGTTTCTCCGTTTCTTTTGGTAAAAAAACGATTAATTTCTATAAAAGCAGTGGAATTTCATATGATAATTATGATAGAATGACATGTAGAACTGCGCTCATGCTGCCCGGCGGTTATCGGCTTCCCGTGACTTTGATCGTGACCACCTGCCGGGAATATCAGCCGGTCCCCATGACCGTATCAGACACCGATGCTGAGACACTCCTGTATGCCAGCCTCGAGGAACAGCTGAAACAGAAAATGACAGCAGGGCAGATCCTCAGTCATTCCATGACCATCTCCACGGACGACAGGGGAATTGTGCTCTCAGGAAACACATTTTGCCGGGAGGAAATCGGCAGCGCAGCAGAAATCAAGGATTGAAGGGTAGATTTCATGGCAGAAAGAATCATTCAAGCAGAACGCATTGAGCAGATCATTAATGTTTTTGGCTCTCTGGATGAAAATATAAAAATCATCGAACAGGAGTTCGGTGTGGTGATCGTAAACCGGGATACGGAGCTTAAAATATCCGGTGAAGAGGAAGCCGCTGCCGGTGCAGAAAAGGTATTGGAGGGACTTCTCTCCCTTGCATCAAAAGGGGAGACCATCGGAGAACAGAATGTCCGTTATGTGATTGGGCTGGTACGTCAGGGACAGGAACAGAAGATCACCGATCTGACCAAGGATGTTATCTGTATCACTGCCAAAGGAAAGCCCATTAAGGCAAAAACGCTGGGCCAGCAGCAATACATGAAGGCCATTCAGAAAAACACCATTACTCTGGGTGTGGGGCCGGCAGGTACCGGCAAAACCTACCTTGCGGTGGCTGCTGCTGTGGCAGCCTTCCGGGAGCGGCAGGTCAACCGGATCATTCTGACCCGGCCTGCGGTTGAAGCCGGCGAACGGTTGGGATTTCTCCCCGGAGATATGCAGAACAAGGTGGATCCCTACCTGAGACCCCTGTATGATGCCCTGTTTGAGATGCTGGGCACGGAAAGCTATAACAAGTATCTGGAGAAGGGAAACATTGAAGTCGCCCCGCTTGCATACATGCGTGGCCGTACTCTGGATGACAGTTTCATCATTCTGGATGAGGCGCAGAATACCACCCGGGAGCAGATGAAGATGTTCCTGACCAGACTGGGCTTTGGCTCTAAAATCGTTATTACCGGTGACGTGACCCAGATTGACCTGCCCGGGGATAAAGTCAGCGGTCTGAAGGATGCCATCCGTGTACTGGACGGGGTAGAGGATATTGCAATCTGTAAGCTTACCAGTCAGGACGTGGTACGGCATGTTCTGGTCCAGCGGATCATCAATGCATACGAGAAGGCAGAGGCCAAACGTGAAAAGGCTCCTGCACCGAAAACCTATCGATACAAGAGGAATGAGAAAAAATGAATCATCAGATCATTGTGGAATCGGAAGTAGAGGGACTGAAACTATCTGAGCTGGTTCCCCATATCATAACCTGTATTCAGGGGGCGCTGGATGCCGAGGGGATCCATGTTCCCTGTGAAGTCAACGTTCTTTTAACAGATAACGCCGGAATTCAGGAGATCAACCGGGAATATCGAAACGTGGATGCAGCAACCGATGTGCTGTCCTTCCCCATGTTTGAATTCGTTCCCGAGGCTTTCCCCGAGGATGTATCCAATCTGCTGGATCCGGGAAGCAGTCTGCTGCCTCTGGGTGATATGGCTCTGTCCGTTGAAAAGATCCGGGCACAGGCTCAGGAATTCGGCCACAGCGAAAAGCGGGAAATCGGTTATCTCACCGTCCATTCCGTTCTTCATCTTTTGGGATACGACCATATGGACGAGGGCGAAATGAAACGGCAGATGCGGCGTCGGGAAGACGCAGTTATGGAACATCTGAACATTCCCAGAACATGAAAAGTGAGGAGTCATTTATGAATATTACAAAATCCGCAATGGTGACCATTGCAGGCCGTCCCAACGTGGGAAAGTCCACCCTGACCAATGCACTGGTAGGGGAGAAGATTGCCATTGTATCCAATAAGCCCCAGACCACCCGTAACCGGATCTGTGCCGTTGTAAACCGGGAGGATACTCAGGTGGTGTTTATGGACACCCCCGGCTTCCACAAGGCCAGAAACAAGCTGGGCGACTATATGGACAACGTGGTCAAAGAGAGCATCGTGGATGTAGATGCCATTATGCTGCTGGTCGAGCCGATCCCCACTGTGGGTACCCAGGAGGCCATGCTCATCGAATCTATTCAGGCAACCCGAGCCCCCTCCATTCTGGTCATCAACAAGATCGACACCCTGGAAAAGAAGGAAGATCTCTTCCCGGTCATTGCCGCATATTCTCAGGCCCATGATTTTAACGCCATCGTACCCATTTCCGCCAAGACCGGCGAGGGCATTGACGAGCTGTTCCATGAGGTTCAGAAATACGCACAGCCCGGTCCCCAACTGTTTCCGGATGACATGGTGACGGATCAGCCGGAACGGCAGATCATGGCGGAGATCATCCGTGAAAAGCTGCTCTGGTGTCTGGATCGGGAGGTTCCCCACGGCACCGCAGTGGAGATCGACAAGTTTTCTGAACGGACAGACAGCGGAATCATTGATCTGGAAGCCACCATTTACTGTGAAAAGGCCAGTCACAAGGGGATTATCATCGGCAAGAACGGTGCCATGCTGAAAAAGATCAGCACCATGGCCAGAAATGACTGTGAAAAATTCATGGGCACCAAGGTTTATCTCCGGTGCTGGGTCAAGGTCAAAGAAAACTGGCGTGACAGCGATTTTCTGATCCGCAATTTCGGCTATAAAGACCAGTAACTGCCACGTATCTTTCTTTTTAGCAGAGAAACAATAACTGCGGAGGGAATCCTATGGACAAGGAAACACTTTGGCGGTTATTTATGGAGACAGGTGCTCCGGAGTTTTATCTGTTATATCATCAAACCAAAGGCCATGCCGGGGAATTGGAATGATTCTTCGGCCTACATAAATTATGTTTTATACAACAAAAGCTCTGATTCTTCGTGAAACTCAATACAAAGACAACGATAAGCTGCTTTCGGTTCTGACAGATCAGCTGGGGCTTATCACGGTAAAAGCCCGTGGAGTAAAACGGAAAAACAGCCCCCTGCGCAGCGGCTGTCAGCTGCTTTGCTACAGTGAGCTGACCCTGTTTGAAAAAAACGGCTATTACACCGTCAATGAGGCGGAGCCTCTTGAAATGTTTATCGGTCTGAGAACCGATATTGAACTGCTCTCTCTGGGGACGTATTTCGCCCAGCTGCTGGAAACTGTGGCCCCGCAGGATCAGATGGATCCGGAGCTGCTGTCTCTGGGACTGAACAGCCTGTATGCACTGGACAAACTGAAAAAGCCTCAACCTCTTGTGAAGGCTGCCTTTGAACTCCGTCTGCTCAGTATCAGTGGCTATCATCCCATCCTTGGAGGGTGCGGTATTTGCGGCGAGGACGGCGCCAGTATTTTTTCACTCACTGACGGTGTGCTTCTGTGCCGGGATTGCTGCGGAAGTCGTTCCGGCGAGCTTATGAAACTGTCTCCGGGAGTTCTGGCTGCCATGGGGCATATTTTAACCTGTCCCCGGCAGAAGCTGTTTTCCTTCACCCTGCCGGAAAAGGGAATGACACAGCTGGCAGAAACTGCGGAACGTTTTCTCCTGACCCAGTTGGATCAGCGGTTTTCGGCTCTTGAGTTTTACAAACGACTTTTTATTACCATTTGAGGTATCTGAAATGAACGAATTATATGAAAAATCTCTCAGAACTCTGGAACTGAACCGGGTTCTCGAGATGTTGTCCGGTTTCTGCGCCACAGAGGAGGGAAAGGAACAGGCCAAAAAGCTGGTTCCCACACCGGATGTTGACGAGGTGCGTCGGCTTCTTACAGAGACCACCGATGCAAATCACATGGTGGAGCTGAAGGGTTCCCCCGGATTCCGGGATGTGAAGGATGTTAAAGCCAGTCTCAGTCGTGCAGACCGGGGTGGCAGTCTGAGCACCGTGGAACTGCTTCGGATCGCAGGTGTTCTCCGTACCGCCCGTGGGGTAAAGGCCTACGGCGAGACAGACGGAATCGAAACCGGTTCTCTGGATCATTACTTCTGGGCGCTGACTCCAAATCGTTTTCTGGAGGACAAGATCTTCGGCGCGATTATCAGCGAGGAAGAAATCGCTGACAGCGCAAGCCCTGCTCTGGCGGATATTCGCCGTCATATGCGGGTAACCGGAAGCAAAGTCCGGGAAAGCCTGCAAAAAATCATTTCCTCTCCCACTTACAGCAAGTATCTTCGGGAACCGATCATCACCATGCGTGGAGATCGTTATGTAGTACCGGTACGCAGCGAGTTTAAAAACTCCATCCCCGGTATGGTTCATGACGTATCTTCCAGTGGCGGGACATTTTTTATTGAACCCATGCAGGCAGTTGAGGCAAATAATGAGCTTCGTGAGCTGCTGATTAAGGAAAAGAAGGAGATCGAACGGATTCTGGCAGAGCTCTCTGCGGAAGCAGCTGCCCACAAAGATCAGATCTCTCAAAACTATGACATGCTGGTGGCTCTGGACGTGATTTTTGCGAAATCCCGTCTGAGCTATGCCATGAAAGCCATGGAGCCCAAAGTGAATACAGAGGGCAAGGTGGTTCTGAACCGGGCACGCCACCCGCTGATCGACAAAAAGAACGTGGTACCCATTACCGTTTATCTGGGGGGCGAATTTGACACACTGGTGATCACCGGCCCCAATACGGGCGGTAAAACGGTTACTTTAAAAACCCTTGGTCTGCTCACCCTGATGGCAGAATGCGGACTGCACATTCCTGTTTCTGATGACAGCTGCATCTCCACCTTTGAGACGGTTTATGCGGACATCGGAGACGAACAGAGCATTGAACAGTCCCTGTCTACCTTCTCTTCCCATATGAAGAACATCGTGGAGATCACGGAACACTGTGATGACCGGACTCTGGTGCTCTTTGACGAGCTGGGTGCTGGTACGGATCCCGCCGAAGGTGCGGCCCTGGCAGTGGCTGTGATCGAATTCTGCCGGAAGCTGGGTGCCAAGGTGGCCGCAACCACCCATTACGGTGAGATGAAGCTCTATGCCATGCGCACGGAAGGGGTCATGAACGCCTCCTGCGAGTTCGACGTAGAGACCCTCCGGCCCACTTATCGGCTTTTGATCGGCATTCCCGGAAAATCCAATGCCTTTGCCATTTCCAAACGTCTTGGCC
>CAZFGL010000093.1:0-8883 GCA_964518645.1 uncultured Oscillospiraceae bacterium
TTAACGCGCATTTCGGCACCTCCTTAAAATTGCCTCCCTGTATCACTGTGCTCATGATAAAATTTGAATGGCTTTTGGCCGGCACAGCTGAAAACGGGCAGACAAAAAGCGCCCGAATTCACAGGTGAAGCTATTCTACCATGAGTGGAAGCTGCATGTCAATAAATAATTTAAAATTTTTCCTGTTATTTTCTATAAAAAATCAATGTTTTGTGTCTCTGGCTTGCAGGACGCAACGAGATATGGTATACTTCGGAAAAAAGGAGGACAGGTCGTATGAAAGTTATGGCAATTGATTACGGCGACGCCCGTACCGGTGTGGCTGTTTCAGATATGATGGGTATGATCGTTGGATTTACCACTGTGATTCAGGAGTGGAACCGGGAGAAGGCCGGGGATAAGGTGGCTGCGCTGGTGAAGGAGCATAAGCCGGAGCGTCTTGTGATGGGTTTTCCAAGAAACATGGATGGCACGGAAGGTCCCCGTGCAGCTCTGTACCGGGAGTTCGCACAGCAGCTTCAGGAGAAAACCGGCATGGAAGTGATCCTGTGGGATGAACGGAGAACCACGGTGGAGGCCCACAACATTCTTTCTGCCAGTGGAAAGAAAATGAAAAAGCATAAGAAAAATGTGGATGCAGTGGCTGCATCCCTGATTCTTGAGGGATACCTCCGGTTTATTGGATGAAAAGAAAAGTATTATATGTATGTCTGGGAGTAACGCTTCTGTTTATCTGGGGGAATTCCCTGATGCCTGCGTCAGTTTCCGGTGCGTTCAGTGGCTTTGTGAAGGAACTCCTGTCCCGGTTTCTCCCGCTGGATTCCTCTGGCGGTGATGGAGTGCTGCGAAAACTTGCCCATGGCACGGAATTTGTACTATTGGGCGGAGAACTGCTCATTGTGGGGCATATCCGTGGGTGGCGCTGGCAGAATGTAATTTCCTGCGGATTTGGAACAGCCTTTCTGGATGAGACCATTCAGTTGTTCGTCCCCGGCCGCTGTGGTGCTGTTCGGGATGTATGGATCGACATGGGCGGATTCTTTGTTGGGCTGGTTCTGTGTTGTCTGATCCTGAGATACAGCAAAAAGTATGGCGATATAAAGCTGCGCAGATGATACCATCTGTGCAGCTTTTTTCGTTCTGTTGAGTGAAGTCAATTCTGCTTTTTTAAAAGTTCCATGGATCCGGTTATCACCAGAAAGCCCCCGAACAGCTTCTTCAGCAGAGCAAGATCCATATTCATGGCGAACAGACTGAGGATTCCCGCAGTCAGGCAGCCGGTCAGTGCGGCAGGAAACACGGCCTTCCACCGGATAAAACTGTTTTTGCTGTGAATTATCAGGGCTGAGACGGCAGTTGGAAGAAAGTACAGCAGGTTGATCCCCTGCGCAGTTTTCTGGGGAAACTCCAGAAGAACTGTGAGATATACCATCAGGATGGTTCCGCCTCCGATGCCAAAACCGGAGATAACTCCGGTGACCAGTCCTGCCAGCACGGAAAGAATAAAATTCATGACAGAATGCTCCTGATGCCCCCGTAGACAATAATAAGCCCCAGAGCCTTGTGCAGAAATTTTGCAGGTACCTTTTGAAACAGCTTTCCGCCCAGCAGTCCACCGAGAAATCCACCGATTAAATAGGGGAGTGCTGCATGAAAGTCCATGCTGCCTCTGAACCAGTAGATTATAATGGAAACAAGGCATATGGGGGCGATGATGGAAATGGAGGTGGCGAAGGCTGTTTTGTCCGGCAGCTTGCACCAGCGGGTGAGCAGGGGGACAAGAATCATGCCGCCCCCTGCTCCGAACAGGCCGTTTGCGGCTCCGGCGGCGGCACCGGATAATGCATATTTACATACAGTTACCATAAAAAATCCCTCCCGGATCAGCATGTGCCGGGAGGAAACTTTTTATACACAATCAAAGATCACCGATCAGGTCACGCACCACATATCCTGCCAGCATCAATCCGGCGCAGGAGGGAACCCAGGAAAGGGAGGCGGGGATGCTTCGCCTTCCGGGAGGCGGTGTTTCCAGCGGTACCGGGGTGATCGGGGGTTCGTCGCTGAACAGTACCGTGTGGCTCTGAATCCCCCTGCTGCGTAGTTCCTTCCGCATGACCCGGGCAAGGGGACAGCCGGTGGTTTTGGAGATATCGCAGATTTTAAAACGGGTGGGGTCGGCCTTGTTGCCGGTACCCATTGCGGAAATGATGGGGATATGCCGCTCCTTAGCCGTCTGGATCAGACTGAGCTTACAGGATACAAGGTCGATGGCATCCACGATATAATCAGGCTGAAGAGAGAAAAAGTCTTCCTTGTTCTCTTCCGTATAAAGCAGGGGGAGGGAACGGATCTGTGCGTTGGGATTGATGTCCCGGAGCCGCTCTGCCATCACGTCGGATTTATACTTTCCGAGGGTAGAGTGGAGGGCACAGAGCTGGCGGTTCAGATTTGTAAGTCCCACGGTATCGTTGTCTACCAGAGTGATGGTTCCGATTCCTGCACGTCCCAGAGCCTCGGCGCAGTAGCTGCCGACTCCGCCGATCCCCAGCACCATTACATGAACAGAGCGGAGTTTTTCCACGGCATCTGCGCCGTAAAACATTGCTTCACGAAGAAATTGTTCCATTATGATCTTCCTTTAAAAAAGCCCGGACGCTGTACGTCCGGGCCGTAATATCAATAGCTGGTGGCAGCACTCAGAGAGGGCAGATTCTTGGTAGTGAACCACTGACCAAGAGACTTGGTCTGGGCGGTGTAATCTGCGGAGTACTCGGTGTACCATGCGGCGTAATCCTCAGCACGAATGCCGGAATCAGCAAGGCTCTTCCAGTAAAGGTCGCCGGTGCCGGAGAAGTACATCAGGTGATAGCCATAAGAGGTCTTTACGATGCCGGTATCGCCGTTCTGACGGCCGTCGCCAAAGCACCAGTCTTCAAATTCGGAAACCATCTGACCCTTGTAGATGCCCTCGATCAGTCCGCCGTTGGAAGCGGAGCCGGTATCCTCAGAATGCTCCTCGGCAAGCTTTGCGAAGTCGTCCTCAGTCATGGCAGTCTCTTCCCAAAGGGCCTGAATCTCTTCGATAGAGGCAAGGCATGCATCCCAATCCTCGGTGGTGGAGGTGCCGTCCTCGCCGGTAGCGCCAACCTTCACGAGAATGTGACGGACATTGGTTGTCTCATAATCGTTGTTATCACGGGACACGAACATAACTACGCTGTAACCGCTCTCGGTTACGAATACCTCGGACTCACCCGCGACACGCTTGTCGGAGAAGAGCCAGTCAGCGTAGTCGCTGCTGCAGCTGGAGTAGGTGTAGCCACGGCGGAGGGTGTAGCTCTCATCCTCATAGGATGCGGACTGATCCTCGGGGGCGTAGGAAGCAGCGGCCTTGATGAAGCTGTCCTCGGTGGAGTTAAGCTCAGCCTTCATGGCATCTGCGGTTTCCTTTGCAGCGTCGGTGTCGCCGTCGGTGGTTGCTACGGAGAAAATACGATAGGTGACCTTGTCGTAGGTCTGTGCGTTTTCGTTGTAGTAATCACGGAGCTGATCGTCAGTGTAGGTGAAGCTCTCCTGCTTCTGGGCAGCATAACCGGTGGCGATCTGCTGAACGGTGATATAGTTGAGATAGGACTCTACATCAGCGCCCTTGCCGTAGCTGGCAGCCAGGTAAGCATCGGCATCCTTGAAATCGGAAGCTTCTGCATAGGCGGTCAGAGTCTCTCTGGTGGATTCGATATTGGCTTTGGTCTCTTCGCTCAGCTCGTATCCGTCTGCCATGGCAGCGTCATACAGGGCATAAGTCTGAAGCGCGGTCTGGGCAGCGGTATCAGTGAGGTACTCAGCCCAGGTCTGTCCAGCGTCGCTGGCGAAGCATTCCTGAGAAGCGATGGGTCTGGTGGTATCAACCATGTAATTCCACAGACCATAGCTGGAATAGGTGCTGTATACGTTATAGTATGTATCCTGATAGAAGTAGTTAAACTCCGTGGGGGTTACATTGTGGCTGCCAACGGTCAGTGCAGTAGCGTGTGCCTGCATGTAGCCGCTGTTTACAAAAATCAGCAGTGCCAGTACCACCACCACAATAATGGCAACGGCGGAATAAATTGCACTTCTGATCTTTCTGGCCCGCACAATATTCATCTGGGGTTTCTTTTTCTTAACCTTCTTTACAATATCGCTGTTGGCCTCCGCTTCACGGAGTTCGCGGCGCAGACGTTTTTCTCTGGATGCGCTCATGATGGGTCAGTCCTCTCCTGTACATAATTAAACAGACCTAATTATAGCGCAAACTAGCATCTGTTTCAAGTATAATCAGAAAAATCCAGTGTTTTCATGGCCCGGAAATAAATGAAAACCCCGCTTTGGCCGTGTGAACCCGATTATAACCTGCACGAAAGGGCAGGTGGGTTGCCTCCCTGTTGCTGTGGCTGCTTCCAACATCTGCGAACAAGTCAAGCAGGAGGCCTGCAAACAGCAGCAGGAGTACAGCATCCCGAAGTTATAATGTGGGTTTAACAGGGTCCATCACGTACCAAGCAGGGAATTTTCCGAATCAGTCCTCGTCGTCCTCGGGCTGAGGATCGTCGTCAGCAAACATCTGATCCTCGAAAATCTGATAGATGGCTTCCAGCTCATCCTCACTGTCCACGGTGGACAAAAGATCTTCACCGGTGGCCTCGTCGGTAATGACCTTGAGAATAATGATCTCAAGATTTTCCTCTTCCTCCGGATTCTTGGCTTCGGTCAGCGCCAGATAATGCACGCCGTTCAGGTCGGCTTCATCCAGAATCAGCAGGTCAAAGTCGTTGCCGTCTTCGTCACTGATGGAAATGATGTTATCACCAAAATCACTCATGGGAAATCTCCTTCTAAGCATATGCGGATTTTTTTGATTATGTGCATATAGTAATGCGGAGAGGCCAGAAAATCAAGTGTAAATTTTAAGAATCACAAAAATAACACCGAAATTGCCCATGTGGTATGGCTATTTTGCATGAAAAACCAGGGGTTCGTTCTCTGGGAGAAATCTTTTCCAAAAAGAATTGTGGAGAAACAGGCAGGAAGAGAATGGGTACAGGCTGTTCATAAAAAGTTTGCAATTTAAAGGGGGATTTTCACCTTTTTTTGAGAAAAAAGTTGCTGTTGCATTGACATGCTGTGGTATGATATATTAATACAGTATATTTGCGTCCTGATTCAACTGGACTTTTTATGTAAACTAGTATATCACCTGGAGGTATTTTTTGATATGGAAGAAATGGAATACGAAAGAAGAGGAAGCGGGATCGCCGGCAGGATCTTCCGTGTGATCGGCAAAACATTGGGAACCATACTGCTGATCGGTATGCTCAGCATGATTATTTTTGCATGTATCTTTACTGCGTATATGCGGAATTATCTGATGCCCCAGGTGTCCTTCTCACTGGACAGCTTCCGGCTGAATCAGACATCCGTGGTATATTATGAGGATGACAGCGGAAATTATCAGCCCCTACAGAATCTCTATGGCGATGAAAACCGAATCTGGGCATCCTACGATGAGATTCCCACAGAACTTGTTTATGCCACTGTTGCCATCGAGGATAAGCGTTTTTATGAGCATAACGGTGTTGACTGGTTCCGTACTGCCACGGCCTCGGTGAACATGTTCCTGGGGTCCAAGAGCTTCTACGGTGGTTCTACCCTGACACAGCAGCTGATCAAAAACCTGACAAACGATGATGAGGTCACGGTACGCCGAAAGCTGGTGGAGATTTTCCGTGCCCTTGCCATGGAGAAACAATACAGTAAGGAAGAAATTCTGGAGTGGTATCTGAACACCATCTACCTGGGCGAACAGTCCTATGGTGTCCGTACTGCCTCCTACACCTATTTTGGTAAGGATGTATCCAAGCTGGATCTGGCGGAATGTGCAAGCCTGATTGCCATTACCAACAACCCCTCCATGTATGACCCTTATATCAGCGATACCACCAGACAGAACAATAAGGAACGTCAGAAGCTGGTGCTGAAGGCCATGCTGGATCAGGGATATATTACCCAGAATCAGTATAATACCGCTGTAGCCAAGGAGCTTGTGTTCACCTATGCGGAGAGCGGTATTGAAAGCACCGATGATGATTCCAACTATTATTCCTATTTTGTGGATCAGGTCATCCGTGATGTTGTTGATGATCTGGCAGCAGCTACCGGTTATGACACTGAGGTAATCAACCGGATGATCATGGGTGGCGGCTATCAGATTTATTCCACCATTGACCCGGATGTACAGAGCGCCACAGAGGAGATCTACGAGAATCTGGAGAATATTCCTGCAACGGACAGCGCTTATCAGCAGCTTCAGTCCGGCATTGTGATCATTGATAACGAGACCGGTGACATTTCCGCCATTGTGGGCGGTGTAGGGGAGAAAGAGGGGAGCCTGAACTGGAGCCGTGCGACCCAGAGCCTGCTGTCTCCCGGTTCTATTATGAAGCCCATTGCAGTGTACGGCCCTGCACTGAATCTGGGAATGCTGACTCCCGCCACGGTTTATGACGATGTACCCTACAGCTTCGGTACAGAAGCATGGCCGAAGAACGAGGACGATAAATATCATGGCCTTACCAATATCCTCACAGCGATGAAGCGTTCCAGCAATACCATTGCGGTACAGGCGCTGGATGATCTGTCTGTGGATTATGCATACAGCTATGTGACCAACGAAATGGGTCTGACTACCCTGGTTGACGAGTATGAGCTGGGTGGCATTGAGTATACTGACAAGAGCCTGTGGTCTCTGGCTCTGGGTGGCATGGTTCAGGGTGTTACCATCCGGGAAATGACCGCTGCTTATGCGGCTGTTGAAAACGGCGGCCAGTATCGGGAAGCCAGAACCTATACCAAGGTGCTGGACAGCGAAGGAAATCTGGTTCTGGACAATACCCAGTCCTCCCACGAGGCACTGAGCAGCAAGGCTGCATACTATCTCACCTATATGATGGAGGAGACCGTTAAAGACGGCACTGCCGTAGAGGCGCAGATGGAAAATATGGCGGTGGCCGGTAAGACCGGTACCACCAGTGATGACAAGGACCGCTGGTTTGCCGGTTATACACCTTATTACACTGCGGTGGTATGGTGTGGCTATGACCAGCCTCAGGAGATCGTTCTCACAGATGAAAATGTGGACAATCCCGCCTGTGTGCTCTGGAACAGGGTCATGACGCTGGTTCACGAACGCAAACCCCTTGCCACCTTTGAAAAGCCTGCGGAGTTTATTGAGGTTGAGGTCTGTGCGGACAGTGGCCTACTGTGCACGAAGTGGTGTCACGATGATGTCCGCGGAGACAGAGCTGTGACCATCGTTCTGGCACAGGAGGATGTTCCCACAGAATCCTGTAGCATGCATCTGCAGACATCCATCTGTACGGTGAACGGGGAAATGCATGTGGCCGGTGACAAGTGTGCATCCCACGGGACTGTGGAGCAGTACGGTATGCTGAACTATAACCGCTCTTTCCCCCTTGCAGGCGTGATCGTTTACGACCAGCAGTACTGTGTGGGAAGTGTGCTCAGCCAGCCCGGTTACAGCAAGCCCAGATGTGGTGATACCCTGTCGCCCATCAATGAAACCTGTACGGTACACACGGACAGAACGACCAGAAGAACCACGGACGATGATGACGGGGATGATGATGGTGCTGTGATCACCATGCCCACAGTCCAGTAAGGAGCAATATATATGTGGATTGCAAGCGATTGGAAGGACTATGAGGTGCTGGACTGCACCGGGGGAGAGAAGCTGGAGCGCTGGGGGAAATATACTCTGGTGCGTCCCGACCCTCAGGTGATCTGGCAGACTCCGAAGAATCACAGCGGCTGGCGGGAATACAATGCCCGCTATGCCCGCAGCAATACCGGCGGCGGCCAGTGGAACACAAAGAAGCTGCCGGATAAATGGGAAATCAAGTATAAGGAGCTGACCTTTCAGGTCAAGCCCATGAACTTTAAACATACCGGTATTTTTCCGGAGCAGGCAGCCAACTGGGACTGGGTCATGGAGAAGATCCGTGGCGCAGGACGCCCCATCAATGTGCTGAACCTGTTTGCCTACACCGGCGGTGCGACCCTTGCATGTGCTGCCGCTGGAGCCAGTGTGTGCCATGTGGATGCGGCCAAGGGGATGGTATCCTGGGCAAGAGAAAATGCCCGTGTCTCCGGACTGGAGCAGAAGCCCATCCGGTGGATCATTGACGACTGCGCCAAGTTTGTGGAGCGTGAGATCAAGCGGGGACGGAAGTATGATGCCATTATTATGGATCCGCCCTCTTATGGCCGTGGACCCTCCGGAGAGATCTGGAAGCTGGAGAAGGATCTTTACGGATTTATCCAGCTGTGCTCCGGGGTGCTCTCGGATAACCCGTTGTTTGTGGTAATCAATTCCTATACCACGGGGCTTGCACCTTCAGTTGTTGGTTATCTTTCTGACAGCATTTTTTCCAAGAAATATGGCGGACATACGGACAGCGGTGAGCTGGGTCTGCCTGTAACCGCATCCGGACTGGTGCTGCCCTGCGGCGCAACGGGCCGGTGGTACCGGGAGGACTGAGTTATGGATACGGCGATTTCCGTAAAAAATGCGTCCTTTGCATACAGCGAAGGGGAGGAGCATGCAGGACTTCAGGTGTTTGAAAACCTGAATCTGACGGTGGAGCAGGGGAGCTTTGTGGTGATCCTTGGGCATAATGGCTGCGGCAAATCCACCCTTGCAAAGCATTTTAATGCGATCCTTCTCCCAAGTGGCGGCGAGATTCTTGTTTACGGCATGGATACAAAGGATGAAAATGAACTGATTCCCATCCGCAAGTCTGTGGGTATGGTGTTCCAGAATCC
>CAZFGL010000094.1:0-8799 GCA_964518645.1 uncultured Oscillospiraceae bacterium
ACTGTCCTGGATACCCCCGGCCACGAGGCATTTACCTCCATGCGTGCAAGAGGTGCCATGTGTACGGACATTGCCATTCTGGTGGTTGCCGCCGATGACGGCATCATGCCCCAGACCATTGAGTCCATCAACCATGCAAAGGCCGCAGAGATCCCCATCATTGTGGCCATCAACAAGATGGATCTGCACGGCGCAAATCCCGACCGTATCAAGAATGAGATCATGAAGTATGATCTGGTTCCCGAGGAATACGGCGGCGATACCATTATGTGTGAGATTTCCGCAAAGACCGGTATGGGCATTCAGGAACTGCTGGAGATGGTAGTTCTCACCGCAGAGATGCGTGAACTGAAGGCCAATCCCAACCGTGAGGCTCACGGTACTGTTATCGAGGCACGGTTGGATAAGGGCCGTGGTCCTGTTGCAACCATGCTGGTTCAGAACGGCACCCTGAAGCAGGGCGATGTAATCATCGCAGGTACTGCGGTTGGCCGTGTCCGTGCTATGACCGATTATCGGGGCAAGACCCTGAAAACTGCCGGCCCCTCTGTCCCTGTCGAGATCATTGGTATGTCTGAGGTGCCTCAGGCCGGTGATATTTTCAACGCCGTTGCTGACGAGCGTATGGCACGCCAGCTGGCTGAGGAGCGGAAGCAGGCAGAGAAGGATGCCCAGATGAAGAATCTGAACGGCGCAATCACTCTGGAGAACCTCTTTGCACATATGCAGGAGGGCAATATGAAGGCGCTGAACATTATCGTTAAGGCTGACGTTCAGGGCTCTGCGGAGGCTGTTAAGGCAAGCCTGCTCAAGATCTCCAATGAAGAGGTGCAGGTGAAGGTCATCCATTCCGGCGTAGGTGCCGTGAATGAGTCTGACGTGCTTCTGGCTTCCACCTCCGGTGCAATCATTGTCGGCTTTAATGTCCGTCCCGAGTCCGCAGCTTCTGCCGCTGCTTCCAGAGCAGGCGTTGAGATCCGTACTTACCGGATCATCTACGAGTGCATCGAGGAAGTGGAGAAGGCTATGAAGGGCATGCTGGATCCCAAGTTCAAGGAAGTTGTCACCGGTCATGCCACGGTCCGTATGACCTACAAGGTTTCTTCCGTTGGTACCGTAGCAGGCTGCTATGTCAACGACGGTAAGATCATGCGCAGCGGCAGCGTGCGTGTGGTTCGTGACGGTATCGTGGTGCACGAAGGCGCACTGGGCTCCCTCCAGCGCTTTAAGGATTCCGTGAAGGAAGTCACCGTGGGCTTTGAGTGCGGCATGAGCATCGAGAAGTTCAACGATATTAAGGAAGGCGACGTCTTTGAGTGCTACGTTATGGAGCAGATCAAGGACTGATAAAGGAGGTACGCTATGGCTTCGAGCCGTATTGGACGCATCAATGAGGAGATCATGCGGGAACTGAGTACCGCAATCCGCTCCCTGAAGGATCCCCGGGTTCAGGGGATGATCACCATCACCGGAGTGGATACTGCCTCCGACCTGCGTACTGCAAAGGTTTATGTAAGCGTCTATGATAAATCCCGCAGCAAAGAAGTCCTGAAAGGTCTGAAATCCGCCGGAGGTTTCCTCCGGCGGCATCTGGGGGCAACTTTGCAGCTCCGCTATACTCCGGAGCTGATCTTTGAAGAGGATCATGCGGTAGAGCATGGTATGAGAATTTTCGATATTCTCTCCAAGCTGGATATTCCTGAGGATGATGGAAATGACGAAAGCACTGACGAATAAGGAGACCGTGGAATTCCTGCAGAGCCACGATCATTATCTGATCCTGAACCACCGTCGTCCTGACGGGGATGCGGTGGGCTCCGCAGTGGCACTGTGCCATGGCCTCAGACAGATGGGAAAGCAGGCGGCGATCTGGAAGAACCCCCAGACTACCCCCCGTTTCCAGCCCTATCTGGATGGATTGGAGACGGAGACGGTACCGGAGAATGCCACCATTGTCTCTGTGGACATGGCCACGGAAGGACTTCTGCCCCTGAACGGGGATGTGTTCCGTGGGAAAACCCAGTTGTCCATTGACCACCATATTTCCAATGAGGGCTACGCCGCATTCACCAATATGCAGCACCGTTGTGCGGCCTGTGGAGAATTGCTGCTGGAGCTTTTGAAAGAGATGGGCCCCATAACGAAGGAGATGGCCAATGCCCTGTATTTGGCGATCTCCACCGATACGGGCTGTTTTCAGTATTCCAACGTGACCGCGGATACGTTCCGTGCGGCAGGAGAACTGAAAACCCTTGGGGCGGATACCTACCCCATCAACAAGGTGATGTTCGGTACAAAGTCCATTGCCCGTCTGCGGTTGGAGGCTGCTATGACGGAGCATGCGGAGTTTTATGCCGGCGGTACGGTGTGTGTCACCGTGATCACGAACCAGCTGCTGGAGCAGATCGGTGCATCTGAGGACGATGTGGATGATATATCCGGGTTCCCCAGAGGCATGGAAGGGGTTGAACTGGGGGTTATGCTCCGGGAGGTCGCAGAGGGAGGCGTAAAGCTCTCTCTCCGCTCCGGGGAGAATTACAATGCCTCTGAGATCTGCGCTGTTCTGGGTGGTGGCGGCCACAAGGCGGCAGCCGGTGCTACGGTGCAGGGAACCGTGGATGAGGCCAGAGAAAAGATTCTGGATGCCATCCGGAAATCGGGCGTGGTGTTTGCATGAATGGCGTTTTGATCGTGAACAAGCCTCAGGGGTGGACCAGCCACGATGTGGTTGCCAAGCTCCGGGGAATCTATCGGGAAAAGCGGATCGGCCACTCCGGAACGCTGGATCCCATGGCAACAGGGGTGCTTGTTGTGTTTCTGGGACGGGCCACCCGTGCGGTGGAACTGTGTGAAAATGATGAGAAGGAATACATCGCAGGGCTGCGTCTGGGTGTTGTGACCAATACCCAGGACGTTACCGGCGAAATTCTGGAAGAGCATCCGGTCTCCGTGTCCGATGAGACGCTCCTTGCTGCGCTGGAAGGCTTCAAAGGTCCCCAGCAACAGATCCCGCCCATGTATTCCGCAGTCAAGATCGGCGGTAAAAAGCTCTATGAACTGGCGAGAAAAGGCCAGAGCGTGGAGCGGAAGCCCAGAAGCATCACCATCGAGGCACTGGAACTGATGGAACGTCAGGATACAGATTGTCTCATTCGGGTACAGTGTTCCAAGGGAACCTACGTCAGAACCCTGTGCCACGATATTGGCGGGGCGCTGGGAACCGGTGGCTGCCTGTATTCCCTGGAGCGGACACGGGCGGGGCGGTTCACACTGGCGGATGCGGTGACTCTGGAGGAGATCCAGACAGCCAGAGACGAAAACCGGCATCTGGAGCTGCTTCGTCCGGTGGACAGCCTGTTTTCTCAGTATCCGGAGATCACGCTGGAAGGGAAAAACGAGCGTCGCTGCAAAAACGGCACAGATATTCCCGGGATGGATCTCCCGGAGGGGATCTACCGTGTCTATGGCCCTGAAGGCGAGTTTCTGATGCTGGGGCAGTCCCGGAATGGTGTTCTGGGTACCGTGAAAAGCTTTTTTGAGGTGAACTAAGGTTGAAGGAAAATACAGGACGGGTCATAGCCCTGGGCTTCTTTGACGGCGTCCACAGAGGACACGCCAGCCTACTCAATATGGCAAAACTGCGTGCCCGGGAGAATGATCTTACAGCAGCGGTTATGAGCTTTGACCTGCATCCCGATACGTTGGTGGCGGGACAGAGTGTTACGCTGATTAATTCTGTGGAGGATCGAATGGGGATCCTTTCAAGGGAGTATGGCATTGATGATGTGATCCTGTGTCATTTTGATCAGACCATGATGCATATGCCCTGGGATGCGTTTATAGAGGATTATCTCATTGGACAACACAATGCCAGACACCTTGTGTGTGGTTATGATTTCCGGTTTGGAGACAGAGGGTACGGCAATGCCCGGCTCCTTCAGGAGAAATGTGCGGAACTGGGGATCGGGTGCGATGTGATGCCTCAGTTTACTGTAGATGGAGTAACGGTAAGCTCCACCTATATCCGTTCCCTGCTGAGTAAGGGAGACGTGGAGGAGGCCATGCGCTTTATGGGGCATCCCCACTGTATCTCCGGCCCGGTGGTTCATGGGCAGAAGCTGGGAAGAACCATAGGCATCCCCACTGCGAATCTTCTGATCCCGCAGGGAGTGCTGGTGCCTGCCTTTGGGGTGTATGCTACGAAGGTTTCTCTGCCGGATGACACGGAAAAGCTGGCAGTTACCAATGTGGGGGTTCGGCCGACCGTTGGCCAGTCCGAACTGGTGACTGTGGAGCCCTGGATTCTGGATTATTCCGGGGATCTGTACGGGCAGAGCATCCGGGTGGATTTCTATTTCAGACTCCGTGGGGAGAAAAAGTTTTCCGCGCTTGCAGAGCTGCAACAGGAGATATTCCGCAATGCCGAGGAAACAAAAAAACTGCTGGGATAAGCAAACAGGCGGACTGAAAATCAGTCCGCCTGTATTTTAAGGCCTCCGGATCAAAATCCGGAGGCCTTTGTGCATTAGCTGATGGAAACGTACTTGGAGTTTACAAAGCCTCTCTGACCGTCAAAGGTGAGGAAGTAGTCCTCAACCAGATCGGCAACCAGATACTTGGCCTTGTTCAGGTCTCTCTCGTTGGGGTGATTCCACATCTGGTTGTGGAAGAAGTAGGAGCCCTGGATCTTCTTGCCGTCCTTGCAGGTGTAGTAGTTGGGATCCTGAATGCCGCCCATACCCATAACGTTGGGCTTCTGACCCTCCTCAAGACCGGCAGGGCCGAACTCCTTACCACAGCAGGCGAAGGTGCCTACAACGGAAACGTTGTTCATTTCAAGGAACAGCTTCAGAGCGCTGATGGTGGGCTCTGCCTCACCGGCGCCGTAGAAGCCACCGCCGTAGGTGGTAAAGACAATGCCCAGAGGCTGATAGTTATCACGGACAGGGCCACCGGGATAGGAGCATGCTCTGCGTCTCCAGGTGGGGCTGCCAGCGCCGGGAGCACCGCCGGGGCCACCAGGGCCACCAGGACCACCGGGACCACCGGGGCCACCGGGACCACCAGGGCCACCAGGACCACCAGGACCACCAGGCATACCGCCTTCGGGCATGGGGGGCATTCCCTCGGGAGCACCGCCGGGGCCACCGGGAAGATCACCCTTGTGACCTCCCATGGTTTCAGCGGTCATCTTAAAGCCACCGCCTGCGTCAACCATCTTCTGAACATTGTTTTCCAGCTCACCGCCTGCACCGAGAGAGAACAGCTTGTTCACAATGGTGAGGGGATAGCCTGCAACAATGGGGGAACCAAGGCAGACCACGTCGTAGTCATCGAAGTAGAGATCCTTCTGCATCTCTTCCCACTTGTTGGACTTCTTGAGACGGAAGCAGTTGCACTCCCAGCCGTAATACTCAAAGGACTCCTTCATGGCAAGAGCAACCTTCTCGGTGTTCTTGGTCATGGTAGCATAAAGGATGAGTGCGCGGCGGCAGGTGGGGGTGTAAGCCAGTGCCTCAAGCTCTGCGGTCTTGTTGTTTCCGTCGTCCTGATAAACCAGAACGGAGCCGGTAACGGTCTCGCCGTGTGTCAGGGTGAGTTCCTGCTTTGCGGGGCCACACTGAGCCTCGAAAATAATGGAATCGCCTTTGGTGTGGACATTTTCCAGCAGTTCACAGCCACCGTGCGAGGAGATCATTTCGCCCTCATAGCCTCTGGCAGCCTTGCGGATGACCACCTTGCTCTCCCGCTTGCCGCTGGGAGTGTCCATCAGATAGGTATAAGTACCAGCAAAATTCATTTGTGGTTTCCTCCTTTAATTTCTTTCATTTATACAAGGAGGGGAATCCCTCCAGATATACAGGATTAGCCGTTGCAGCGGTCGTATGCGCCCTGAACGATTTCGGTGAGTGCATCAATGTCCATGGCCTCAATCTCAGCCACATACTTGTCCCAAACTGTATCGTCGTTTACATCCAGATCACCGTTGATGAACTGCAGAGCGCAGGTTGCAACGTGGGTGAGGATGTCAGAGTAAATGGAGCTGGCGTCAGCGCTCTCCTCGGCATCCAGAGTCGTGGTGGAGCCGATGATATTGTCGGTGGTTTTATTAGTTGCCCATGCCTCGAAGCAGGCCAGTTCTCTGTCACCAAATTCGAAGGACAGACGGGTGTCGAATACTACACCGGCCAGATCCTTGGTGGAAATAACACCGGAGGCGATGTTGGTTGCCTCGGCAACGGTCAGAAGGGCTGCGCCGTCCATCAGAGGCTCGCCGTTTGCGTCATAGTCCCAGGTCTCTACAACGCCTTCGCCGGAGCCAATCTGGAAACCGAAGTTGTACAGCAGGGAGCCTTCGTAGCTGTAGCCGTAGTCAAGATACTGCAGGGCAGTTTCAATCTCGTCACAGTTGGTGGTGATGGCAAGGGAGGTCATGTCAATGAGGGAGACCTCTTCGAAGAAGGGAATGGTTGCGCCGGCTTCCTCTGCAACGTCCTGTACAGGCCACCAGTTGCAGTTTGCGTCCTCAGACTGGCCGGAGTAGATGCCGCCAAAGGGCTGGTTGTTAAAGATGTAACCGGTTCCGCCGGAAGCGGCCAGACCAGCGTTCAGGTCGGAGAAGGGGTTCATTTCACGGTTCTGCATGTTCTCGAAGTTGATCAGACCTTCGTTGTACAGCTCGTTGAGCCAGGAGAGATACTTCCGGGTGCCATCAGCGGTGGCACCGAAGATGACAGTGCCGTCTTCCTGGTAGTATGCGTTAGTAACGGTGCTGCCCATGCCGTTGGTGGACAGTTCTGCGATGGAGCCGAAGCCGCCGATGAGCTGACCGTTCTGCATGTTGACAGTGTTGTAAAGGCTCATGGGCTCAGTTGCGCCCTTCTCGGTCTTGAACGCACGGAGTACGTCGGTGAGCTCGTCATAGGTCTGGGGAACTTCCAGATCCAGATCTTCCAGCCAGTCCATACGGATGAAAGCACCCTGACCAGAGGGGTTGGCTACCTGATCCTTCAGCGCATAGATTCCGAGGAACATACCGCCGTCCTGCACTTCCTTCAGCAGGTGCTGGTCGGAGTTAATGATGGTGTAGTAATTGGGCATGTACTCTTCCAGCATGTCGGTGAGGTCAACAACGATCTCTTCCTCGTATGCTGCCTCAAGGCCGTTTGCGTAATCACCGGCGGGGATGATGTCGGTGTAATCGCCGGAAGCGATCATCAGGTTGAACTGATCGGTTTCCTGAGTCTTGTCAACCACACGCAGTTCCATGGTGACACCGGTGTTCTCAGCCAGCCAGGCCCAGACCTGATGGTTTTCCATGGTGCCGCCTTCTACGTAGTTGAGGGTGCTGCCCTCAAAGCCGAAGAAGTAGCTCAGAGAAACAGGATCTTCAGTGATGGGGAGGGAGGTGTGCAGATCCTTCAGCATTGCCTTGTAGCCGGAAAAGTCCATGGCTGCATTGGCAGCGGTGAAGTCGGTTTCTGTGACGGGCTCTTCCAGAACGGAAGCTTCCTGTGTGGAGTCGGCAGCGGGGGTATCCTGAGCAGGCGCTGCCTCAGGTGCGGAGGATGCTTCAGAAACAGCTGCGGATCCGTTAGCGGAAGAAGCTGCGGTATCACCACATCCGGTCAGAAGGGCAGCTACCATGGTAAACACCAGAAGCAGAGCCAGAAGGTTTTTCTTTTTCATGATGATTCTCCTTGTTTGTAAATTCCGGGGGAGATGCCTCGGTCAATCTGAGTTTATCACGGGAGAATCAGGTTGTGAAGCGTCAGGTTGTGTTATGATGTGTGATTTTTATAAAGGAAGAGTGTGTGAAAATCTGCGCACAGCGAAAAAGTACGCAGGATTTGTCACACACTCCATTCGACTATGAAATTAGGAACGGCTTTTTTCGGCTGCATGGTTCTTGATTGCAGCAAAACTTTCCGCGCTGATGACATGTTCCATCCGGCAGGCGTCCTCGGAAGCGATTTCCGGATCGACCCCCAGATTGGTCAGCCACTGGGTCAGCAGGGTATGGCGCTCAAAAATACGTTCAGCAATTTCCAGACCCCGGGGAAGCAGGGAGATATAGCCCTCGGGATTGACGGCGATGTAACCATTCTCCCGGAGGTTTTTCATGGCAACGCTGACACTGGGTTTCGAGAAACCAAGTTCATTGGCAATGTCGATGGAACGGACCATGCCTTTTTTGTTCTGAAGCATAAGTATGGTTTCCAGATAGTTTTCCGCAGATTCGTGAATCTTCATTTGTTCACCACGCTTGTTTCATTATATTAAGATTTATTATAGCATCAGCACACCGCTGATTGCAAGAGGCAGTTGCCGGGAAACCGGGAAAGAAAAAAAGAAATATTTCTCAAAAAAAGATTTGACAAGTGGGGGCAGGAGTGCTATAGTAGTGAAGGTTAGTCGAGGCTAATCAAAAACGACTGCAGGAAGGTGGCGCAGCGATGAACTTGGCAGAAGTGAAGGAAGGCAATGAGTATATTATCCGTGATATTATCACCGATGATGAGGAACTCAATGTGTTTCTCTTTTCTCTGGGCTGCTACAGCGGAGAGCCGATCACAGTTGTGTCCCGGATCAAGGGTGGCTGTGTGATTTCCGTTAAGGACAGCCGGTATAACATCGACAATCAGTTGGCAGAGGCCATTATCGTTTGATATGGCCATTCTGCCGGGACTGGTTCTTTTTTATGATATTCGGTTAGGTGATACTAACCAAAACGCAGTAAATATGTGATCCAAATCGGATCATATTAGAGGAGGAATTATCCATGAGAATTGCTTTTGC
>CAZFGL010000095.1:0-8648 GCA_964518645.1 uncultured Oscillospiraceae bacterium
TCCAGATACTGTGCGGCGGTATACCGCCGGTTCATCTCCTTCAGCACCCGGTCGTTACCTGCCTGGAAGGGCAGATGGATATGCCGGGCGATCTTGGAGGAGGCGGCCATGGTGTCAAACAGCTTTTTGGAGGCATCCTTGGGATGACTGGTCATAAACCGGAGGACAAAATCCCCTTCAAGACCGGCAATCTCCCGCATCAGGTCTGCAAAGTCCACCTGCTGGGGCAGATCCTTGCCGTAGGAGTTCACATTCTGACCCAGAAGGGTAATATCCCGGTAGCCCTTATCCAGCAGTTCCTGAACCTCCCGGATAATATCCTCCGGCTTCCGGCTCCGTTCCCGGCCCCGGACATAGGGGACGATGCAGTAGGAGCAGAAGTTATTGCAGCCGTACATAATGCTGACCCAGCCCTTGAGACTGCCCAGCCGCTTCACCGGCAGGCCTTCCACAATATTACCCGTCTCCGGGGTCACAAACTGGCGCTTCTTTCCGGTGATGGCATGATAAAGGATCTCCGGCAGCTGCCACTGGGCGTGGGAGGTAAACACTCCGTCCACATGGTGATAGCTTTTCCGGATCCGCTCCACCACGGATTCCTGTCCCGCCATACAGCCGGTGAGAAAGATCTTCTGTCCCGGATGACGGCGCTTTGTGTGGGTCAATGCACCCAGATTGCCAAATACCCGCTGCTCGGCGTGTTCCCGGACGGCACAGGTATTCATAATGCATACGTCTGCGCCCTCGGCCTCCTCGGCGCGTATATATCCCATCTCTTCCAGCATACCCAGCATGCGCTCGCTGTCCGCCTCGTTCTGCTGACAGCCATAGGTGTCGATATATGCCTTGGGTACCTGTTCCTGTTCCTGCCAGTAGGCACGAACCTTATCTGAAAACACCCGCTGTTCAGCCAGCTGCTGGGGGGTGATGATCTGTGTCTCAGGGGTCATAATTTTTCCTCCGGATCCGCTTAATTTTTCTGATAGTCCAACACTTTATTTTATCAGTTTTCCCGTTTAAAAGCAAGGGGCTCCGGGTGGAAATGTAGTCCCCGTCCGGAGTAATGGAAAAACCACTGAGGCCGTCCTCAGACAGATAATTATAGCAATCATCATATCCGATACCGTCCTCTGTGGTTTTTATATCGTGAAGGTCAACCAGTTCACCGTTTTCCAAATACTTTCTTGCAATCTCAAAGCAATCATGGAACAGTGCGCCGTTGACATCTTCGTAAATATTGAATTGGTTTCCTTTTGCTGAAAGGCTTAAGCGCCCATTATCAGCGCCGCTGCCACCGCAGACGGCTCCCACTTGTCCGCCAAGAATTCGGGAAAGTCGTCCTCGTAGAGCTTCATCAACTTCTCGGCTCCCTCTGTGGTACGATATGGATTCATCATCAGGCATTCTCTGACTTTCTGCTTGTAATCTTCTAAACTCATCTGTTCTGACATAGTCGCCACCTCCCTCTTCATTATATCTACTTTCGTTCTGAGCGTCAATATCCGGAACCCTCCGCCCTTCCAATCCCTCAGTCAAAACCTCCGGTTTTTCCAGCTTCCTTTGCAAAAGAGAGCCTCTCCGTAACCGAAACATGGTACGGAAAACCAGCAGCTCAGTTACGGAACACTTTCGTAAACCCGCACAATTAAGAGTTTCCACCGCACCAGAGCCTCCCCTGTGTAAGGGGAGGTGGGGCGGTGAAACCGCCCCGGAGGGGCTGTTACCGCAGCACAATTACAAACTGCCCCGGAACTTTCAGCCTTCCAGTCCCTCAGACCAAACCAGCCTCCCCTTTCGGGAAGGCTGGTTCCTGTGAAAAAATATGTTTATGCCCCGTTCAGCTGTCGGCAGGTTTTTACGATCAGCACTGCCGTCACCACAAAAGTCAGCACATCGGACACGGGCATGGAGTACAGCACCCCATCCAGTCCGTAAAACAGGGGCAGTACCAGTGCAAAGCCCACGCCGAACACCACCTCACGGATCATGGACAGCACCGTGGATTCCACCGCCTTACCCATGGCCTGAAGGAAGATGAAGCATGCCTTGTTCACACAGGCCAGCACCATCATGCAGAGATAGGTGCGGAATGCCCTGACTGCAAAATCCGTGTAGAAGGCGCTCTCGTTGGCGGCACCGAAAATGGCGATCAGCTGACGGGGGAACACCTCCACCAGCACCAACGCCACCGCACCCACGACGGCTTCTGCCACAAGCAGCCGGAAGAACAGCTCCTTGACCCGCTTCTTTTTCCCTGCGCCCATGTTGAAACCCACAATGGGGATACAGCCGGCGGCCATGCCCACCACAATGGAGATCACGATCTGGAAGAACTTCATGACGATGCCCACCACCGCCATGGGGATCTGGGCATATTCCACCTGACCGAATACCGGATCCAGGGCCCCGTATTTCCGGAGCATGTTGTTAATGGCTGCCATGGCTGCCACCAGACTGATCTGGGAGAGGAAACCGGTAATCCCCAGCACCAGAGTTTTTCCGCACACCTGACCCTGAAGCCGGTAATCCCCGGAGGCGGGCTTTACCTGCTTCATGTGGATAAGATACCACAGGGCGGCCACAGCGGTTGCCACCTGACCCAGCACCGTGGCAACTGCAGCACCCATCATGCCCCAGTGGCACACGAAAATAAACACCGGGTCCAGAATGATATTGATTACCGCACCCATCAGGGTGGTCACCATGGCAAACCGGGGGCTACCGTCTGCCCGGATAATGGGGTTCATGGCCTGCCCGAACATGTAAAAGGGCAGGCCCAGACAAATATAGAAGAAATATTCCCGGGAATACCGGAAGGTCTCCTCGTTGACCGTGCCACCGAACATGGCGATGATCTGGTCTGCAAACAGGAGATAAATAGCCGTCAGCGCCAGGCTGGATACAAGGATCATAATTACAGAGTTTCCCACGCTCTTTCTGGCGGTGCCGGTCTCCCCTTTGCCCAGACAGATGCTTACAAAGGCACAGCAGCCGTCACCGATCATTACCGCAATGGCCAGAGCCACCACGGTCAGGGGGAATACCACCGTGTTTGCCGCATTGCCGTAGGAACCCAGATAGCTGGCGTTGGCAATAAAGATCTGGTCAACGATGTTGTAAAGAGCACCCACCAGCAGGGAGATAATGCAGGGAATGGCGTACCGGCTCATGAGTTTGCCGATCCGTTCCGTCCCAAGAAATTGATTTTCCATTGTTACACCTTTCTTTCCGCAAAAAATCAGCGTGCAGCCCGGGGAAATCTCGCTGGATTTACGCCCAAGGCTACACGCTTTTATGTTTCTGTGATTCAGTTACGCCCACTTGGGGCAAAAAAAGAACATGCAGCGGGGATGCCAACCGGAATTACGCATCACCGCTACACGTTGCAACAGGTATTATACCCCAAATCAAAACCGAATGCAAAGGGGATTTTTCACAAAAATACAGGTATCCGGATCACTTTCCCACACAGAACCGGGAGAAAATGCCACTGGTAATGTCCTCGCGCATGCTCTGGCCGGTCACCTCGGCAATGGCTTCGATGGCATCCTCCAGATCCAGCAGCACCGCGTCCGGAGTACCGCCCAACTGGATGGATTCCTCCACCGCCCGGATGGATTCCGCAGCCCGGGTCAGGGCGGCCTGATGCCGTGCGTTGGTCAGAATGGAACCGTCGCAGGGAACGGAATCGGAGAACAGTGCCTCCACCGCCGGAGTCAGCGCCTCCAGTCCTGCACCGGTACGGGCGGACAGTTCGATTATCTGTGCAAAATCCAGCTCCTCCCGGGATACCACCTGAGGCAGGTCGGATTTGGAGAGAATGCAGATGGTGTGCCGTGCCCTTCGTGCCGCTTCCATGGCCCGGAGATCCTCCTCCCCGAGGGGGGCGGAGCCGTCAATGACCACCAGCGCCAGATCCGCATCCTCCGCGGCCTGCACAGCCCGGGCAACTCCCAGCTTTTCCACCTGATCCCCGGTCTCCCGGATCCCGGCGGTGTCCATCAGCCGGAGCACCAGATTTCCCAGCCGGATCTTCTCCTCCACCATATCCCGGGTGGTGCCGGGAATGTCGGTGACGATCACCCGCTCATAGCCTGCAAGGGCATTGAGCAGACTGGACTTTCCCGCATTGGGACGGCCAAGGATCACCGCCTTGACTCCGTTTTTCATCACATTGCCCCGCTGACAGGTGGCAAGCAGGGTCTCAAGGGATTCCCGGTGTCCCTTCAGGGTCTCCCGGTATCCTTCCAGAGAGAATTCATCAATATCCTCGTCCGGGTAATCCAGCACCGCATGGAAGTGACTCATGATCCCTACCAGTCCGTCATACACGGGACTGAGTTTCCGCAGCAGCGCCCCGCCCACCTGTCCGGCGGCATTGGCCGCAGCGTCAGCGGTCTCCGCCTCGATCAGATCGATCACCGCTTCTGCGGCGGTGAGATCCATCCGGCCGTTTAAAAAGGCCCGCTTTGTAAATTCTCCCGGCCCTGCCTGTCTTGCGCCGTTGGCAAAAAGGGCGGCCAGTGCCTCTGTCAGCACCGCCGGAGAGCCGTGGCACTGAAGCTCCACCGTGTCCTCCCCGGTGTAGCTGTGAGGCCCCCGGGTATACACCCCCAGAATCCGGTCGATCACCCGACCCTGCCGGTCGTGGAGATCCGCCAGGATCAGCTTCCGGTTGGGGCTTTCAGAGAAGGGCTTCCCGGACACCGGTGTCAGGATCTTTTCCGCAGTCTGGGCACAGCCCTCCCCGGAGAGGCGGATCACACCAATGCCGGAGGGAGCCATGGCGGTGGAGATGGCTGCAATGATATTTGACATAAACATCACCTGTTTTGATTATTTCGTGGATACCATCCCGGCTTGTCACCGGGACAGGGGGGATTTCCCCTTACTGGTGGATAACGCCCTTGTGCTGCCACTTGCCGGTCAGATACCGGATCACCACAATGGCGGTACCCAGCACCCAGCCCACGGGGATGGACCAGAATACGCTTCTGTAGCCGATGGCGGGGATGGTGGCCATAATATTGGCGATCACCACACGGACTGCAAGGCTGGTCATACTGGCGGCGGTGGGATAAGCCACGTCGCCGCTGCCCTGAAGAACGCCGTTGGTGATATACATGACGCAGAATACCAGGAAGAAGCCTGCCAGAGTCTGAAGATATTCCACACCGATGTCTGTGGCCGCCTGATTCAGGTTAAAGAAGCCCACTGCATAGGGGCCTGCAAAGATCAGCAGCAGCACGATCCCGGCGCAGGCTACAAAGGCCATGACCATGGTCTGCCGGTAGCCCCGGCGGATCCGGTCGATTTTCCCGGCACCCATGTTCTGGCCGGTGAAATTGGAAAGACCCATGTAGAACATCATAATGGGCACCATGGCGAAGCTCTCAAGCTTCATGGCGGCGGAGACTGCCGCTGTGGTGTCCACGCCGAAGGAGTTGATCAGGCGCTGCATCAGCACCATGCCCAGACCGACGCTGCACTGCTGCACCGAGGTGGGTACGCCCAGCCGGAGGGAGGTGGAAAACATCTGCCGGTCAAAGACGAATTCGCCCTTTTTGAATCTGGCCAGCTCCACCTTCCGGAAGAGATAGATGCCGGCGACAATGGCGGACACTGCCTGTGCGATCACGGTGGCCCATGCAACACCGGCCACAGCCCACTTCTGCACAAACAGGAGATCCAGCACAATGTTCAGCACGGTGGAGATCAGCAGGAAGTACATGGTGCTGCGGCTGTCACCGATGGAACGGAGAATTGCAGCGAAGGTGTTGTATGCAAACTGGAAGATGAGACCCACACAGTAAATTCGCAGATACAGCAGGGAATCGGCCAGAATGGACTTGTCCACCCGGAGAAGTCCGGACATAATGGGATGGCTCAGCAGGATTCCCAGCAGGGTAATCAGGATGCCTGCACCCAGCAGGGTGAAGCAGCCTGTGGAGAAATTCCGCTTAAATGCCTGTTCGTTTTTTGCACCGTAATACTGGGAGGCCATAATGCCCACACCGTTGGTCATGCCGGTGGCCAGTGCCAGCAGCAAGAAGGTGACGGGGAAGCTGGTGCCAACTGCGGCCAGGGCATCCTGTCCCGCAAAATTACCCACGATCACCGTGTCCGCCAGAGAGTAGATCTGCTGGAGCAGATTTCCCCCGATCAGTGGCAGGGTAAAGGAGAGGATCAGCTTCCATTCCTTCCCCTGTGTCATATCTCTTGCCATAAGTTCAGCTCCTTAACATTCAATCATCAACAAGAAACGCCCCGGGGCGTTCGGACTCAGTTGATTTCGGAAAAAGTGACGCGCCCGGAGGCGCGTCACTATCATATCACACTTTTTTTCAAAAGGAAACGGTTACTTGATGATCCGGAGACGGAGAACCCCTTCAATGCCCCGGACATGCTCCAGAGTTTCCTTTGTGACTTCCTGCCCCAGATCCACCAGGGTGTAGGCATAGTCCCCACGGCCCTTGTTGATCAGGTTCTCAATGTTTGCACCCTCGTCGGAGAGGAGTGTGGAAATTTTGGAGATCATCTTGGGGACGTTCCGGTGAATGATACCCAGCCGGACAGCACCGGTGCGGGGCATTTCCACATTGGGCATGTTCACAGAGTTCCGGATGTTGCCGGTGGAGAGATATTCCCGGATCTCCTGTGCGGCCATGATTGCGCAGTTCTCTTCGCTCTCGGGGGTGGAGGCACCCAGATGGGGGATGGTGATCACACCGGCCTTGCCCACCAGATTGCCGTTGGGGAAGTCGGTGACATACCGGGCCACCTTGCCGCTTTCCAATGCTGCCAGCATATCCTCGTCATCCACAAGGCCACCCCGGGCCAGGTTGATGATCCGGACGCCGTGACGCATGGAGGAGAGGCTGGTCTCGTTAATCATGCCCTGAGTGGAGGGAAGCAGAGGGGAATGGATGGTGATATAATCGGACTTTTCATAGATGGTTTTCAGATCCACAACCTGAACATGGGAATCCAGCACCAGAGCGTTCTGAACGGAGAGATAGGGGTCATAGCCATATACGTTCATGCCCAGCTTCACCAGAGCATTTGCAACCTTGACGCCTACGGCACCCAGACCGATTACGCCCAGATTCTTGCCCAGCAGCTCAGGGCCTACAAACTTGCTCTTGCCCTTCTCCACCAGCTTTTCCACGTCACCGTCGGCCTCGGTCAGGGCGCTGCACCACTGGATGCCGCCCACCACATTCCGGGAGGCCAGAAGCAGGGCGCAGACCACCAGTTCCTTTACAGCGTTGGCGTTGGCACCGGGGGTGTTGAACACCACGATGCCGGCCTCGGCGCATTTGTCCAGGGGAATATTATTGGTGCCGGCACCGGCCCGGGCGATGGCCCGGAGGTTGGAGCCGAACTCCATATTGTGCATATCGGCGGAGCGTACCAGAATACCGTCCGGGTTCTCACAGGTATCGGTTACGGTAAAATCCTTGGGATCCAGCTGACCCAACCCAAGGGGGCTGATCTTATTCAGTGTCTGAATGGTATACATAACGGAATAACTTCCTTTCAGTTGTTTTTGTCAAAGTCAGTAATGAACTGGCAGAGCTTTTCCACGCCCTCTACAGGCATGGCGTTGTAGATGGAGGCGCGCATGCCCCCTACCTTCCGGTGACCCTTCAGGTTGGAGAAGCCGGCCTCAATGGACTGTGCCACGAATTTGGCATCCAGCTCGCTGTCTCCGGTGCGGAAGGTCACGTTCATGTCGGAACGGCTGCCGGGCAGTGCTGCCGCAGTAAACAGCCGGGAATTGTCGATCACGTCATAGAGCATCTGGGCCTTGTTGTGCTTGATTCTCTCCATACCGGCCACGCCGCCCTGTTCCTCCAGCCAGTCCAGCACCAGACCCAGCATGTAAATGCACCAGCAGGGCGGGGTATTATACATGGAGTCCTTATCGATCATTGTCTTGTAGTTCATCATCAGGGGGGTGTAGGGCAGTTCGTTTCCGGCCAGATCCTCCCGGATGATTACCACCGTCAGTCCGGCGGGAGCCATGTTCTTCTGAGCGCCGGCGAAGATAATGCCGTACTTGCTCACGTCGATCTGCCGGGAGAGAATGTCAGAGGACATGTCGCACACCAGAGGCACATCCCCGGTCTGGGGAACGTACTGCCACTCGGTGCCGTAGATGGTGTTGTTGGAGCAGTAATAGAAATAGGAAGCCTCCGGATCCAGAACCAGCTGATCCTGAGTGGGGATATAGATAAAGTCCTTATCCTCGGAGGATGCGGCCACAGAGATCTGGCCGTACTTCTTCGCCTCCTTGCAGGCGATGGATGCAAAGTTGCCGGTCACGGCGTAGTCAGCCTTGCCGGTCTTGCCGATCAGGTTCAGGGGAACCATGGAGAACTGGGAGGATGCACCGCCCTGAAGGAAGAGAATTTTATAATTCTCCGGGATATTCAGCGCCTTACGGAACTTTGCCTGAGTATCGTCAAAAATCTTCTGGAAGGTTTTAGATCGATGACTCATCTCCATAACGGACATGCCTGAGCCCTCATAGTTCATCATTTCACGGGCTGCCCGTTCCAGTGCGGACACCGGAAGCATACTGGGGCCAGCGGAGAAGTTGTAAATTCGATCATAAGCTGCCATTGATTTTCACTCCTAAAAAT
>CAZFGL010000096.1:0-8504 GCA_964518645.1 uncultured Oscillospiraceae bacterium
AATCACCGTGCAGAGGCTACCGCCGATGAAGTAATTATCAATCGCAGTGTTGCACCACTGATTCATTATCACGGTGGAAATCGCGCCTATGCGGAACTTCCTACGGAATCAAATCACTGGATTCATGTTAACGGCGAAGAAGCGGTCTGGACGTCCAATATGCGACTGCTGTATCGCTGTGAAAAAAGAAACGGGATATGGAAAATTTCCAATATGACATCCATTTTTGAAATGGACAAGCTCGCTCCGGTCATTCCGGGAACGGATCTTCATGTAAATCCGGAAGATTTGAAGGGACTGCGCCGCTCCTATATGTGGCTGTCCTATGTGCGCATTAGGGCCGGAGGCACTGTAAACAATGAGCTTCTTGGGATTGACCGCCCGGATGACGTGCAGAAAGTTTATGAGGAAACAGAAGCCTGGCTTTTGGAAGAAACCGTAGCGTGATTTGGGTTTTAATAATAGTAACGGCTTAACCGCATTTTACTGCGGTTAAGCCGTTGTTTGTTGATTCATCAAATCAGAACAGGGGATCGCCGTAGCCCTTGTTGTTGGGATACAGGGGAATATTCTCAAACTCGGCACAGCCGGGGGAGTAGGTGTGTTCTTCGTCCAGCTTCTCATAGGGAGCGGGGGCGGGAACAGTGTCCTGAACAGTCTGAATGATGGAGATGTCATTGTGGGCGGAACGGAGATCAGAGATGCCGCTTCTGGGTGCGCCGGAGCAGTTGCCGACCTTCAGCTCCCCGGAGAGATACTTGCGGAAGCGATCCTGTGCCCAGTTGGAGGAATCGTAGCTGTCACCGATGTCCGGGCAGACCTGCTCGTGGAACCACCACCATTTCCCGTCACGGTATACGAAATCAGAGCCGTAACGCTCCCAGAGCCAGCCACCGCTGCGGCCACCCTTGGGGCCGTTCATGCCCATCATGGTGCCGGGGGTCAGGTAAAAGCTGCGGGCGGACTTGCCGTCCTCTGCCACCTCGATTACGGGAGAGGCCAGGACATGGCAGCTCTGGCCGAAGGTGCCGGGGTTGTGACCGTAAAGATTCAGCAGACCGTACATGTCCCGCATCTTGGTGGGGCGGGAGACCTCCTGCTCAGTGGCGTTTTCAAAGGGCATGCCGTCCTTCATGTCGTCATCGTTCATGCCGAACTTTTCGTCGGACTTGGCGAAGGCGTTGGCAGCCAGAGGTTCGCCAAAGTGGGCGGGAACCAGTTCTTTATAGCCCATCATACGGCCAAAGGTGTGGCCAAAGGTGGAATTGTCACTGCGGAGCCAGAAGGTACCATATTCCTCTCTGCCCCGGTTAACGCCGTGGAGATAGGCGTGACGGGCCTTCAATTCTTCAACTTTCTGACCGGCAACTACTGCTGCCACACGGTCATGGAGAGACTTTGTGTTGTTCATGGGTATCCTCCTTTACATCATTTCAAGACGCTCGTAGAACTTTCTGCCGACCTTGCCCCTGGGGCCGTAGCCCTCGTCCTCGTCGTAGGTTTTGAAGGGGCGGGGCATGTCGTAGAAGAGGTATTCCCAGCCGTACTGATTGTCATAGACCTCGGTTTTTACAGTGGGGTCGCCGTAATGGCGGGAACCGGGATCATAGCCCTCAATGACGGTGTTGATGTCATTGTAGTTCTTGCCACTCTCGATGGAGAAGTCGTGCTGCTGTACCAGATGCCAGATCTTAAAGCCGTCGGCCTCCCGAACCAGCTCGATCAGAAGCAGACCAAACTCAAAGTAGCACTCTGCGCTTCCGTCGGGGCTGCCCTTGCCGGTGAGACCCAGATCATAGCACAGGTATCTTGCATATTTGTCATCTGCGGAGATGAAGAGCAGGGGAGTGGTGCAGGAATGCATGGCGGTCAGGCCGATGCCCTCCTGTGCGTCTGCATAAGCGCCACCGGCAGCCTTGAAGGTGTCGCAGGTGGCCTTTGCCAGTGCAGCAGGTTCCTCGACCAGATGACGGCGAACCTCATCCAGACCCACATAAAAACCGGTGTTGGTGCCGAAGGAGGCATCAGCAGTATGCTCCGGCTCCCTGACCCAGAGCTGGTCAATGGCCTTTTCTGTGTCACCGTTGCCCCAGTACAGGGTGAAACGGCTCACCAGGTTCTGAATCATTTCCTTATCCCAGGCGTGGAGGATCATCTCCTCGTCGGTAAACTCACGCTTATATTCCTTGAACTTTTCCATGGTTACGCCTCCTTTCAAATTCCGTAGCTGAAGGTGTTTGCCAGAGTATCATAGGGCTCCGGGCAGCGGGGAGAAACCGCCTTGGGACGATCCGACCGGAAGGTCTCAAACACCGTCATGGGGACATTGGGCTCAGGCAGGCGGAATTCCGCCATGGCCTTCAGCTCAGGGACAGGGGCAAACTCCTTCTCCTTTTCACAGAAGCCGACGCCGCACTGATGGTCGATGTTGTAAAGCAGCTGGAGATTCAGAATTTTGAATGCACCGTCCTCCTTTACAAAGTCCACAGCGGCCCAGCCGAAGATCCAGTTGGCCACAGGGCCTGCTTCTGTGAGACGGCAGGTGGAGCCACGGACATTCCAGATGCCCTTGGCGCTTTCGCCATCGTCAGCAATCTCGATCACCTGAGATTCAAAGGGAACGTAAGAGATCATGCCCACGCCGTAAACCTCTTCTGCGGTCTTGTCGCCCAGCTCCTGGGGGAACATTTTCTGGAGTAGCTGAGAACCCAGTGCGATTTCATCACCCCGTGCCTTGAAATAGCCGGAAACAGCCCCGGCGCCCTTGTAATAGCCGTTATTGAGACCGAGGCAGACATCCTCCCGGTGGCTGAAATACCGCTCGTAAACCTGTGCCTCCTGCTTTACTGCATAGTCATGGGAAATTCGACCCATGATATTCCGAACCTCCCGGTGCCATTCCAGACGGTCGAGAAGTTCCTGAGGGGTGAATTCTTTCATAAAATACCTCCTGTTCAGAGGGAACCGGTCAAGCCTGTTCCTGTATACAACGTGATGGTTCAGAGAGTGTCCGAACCTTGTATCCAGTGTAATTGTGAATTCTAAAAATGTAAACCATCTGCACCGAATGTGAGAAGTTTTGAAGGAAAATGATATGGAAAAACAGTTTTCCCGGCAGCCTCACAGACTGCCGGGAAAAGATAAGGGAATTTATCAGACACTTGCGCGACGGTTCCTGCGCCGGCACAAAGGGTCCTGCTTATTTATAGTCGTGGTCGCCGTCCAGATCTTTGGCCAGCTCTGCGTACTCGTCGGGGTGCTTCTCCTTGAACCACTCCACAGCGGTAACACGGTCGTGAAGCTTGCCGGCGTAGGTACGGGGATTGAGCAGCTCCTCGTCAGAGTCCTTGGAGCATCTCCATCTCCACCAGATGCCGGAGAAACGCTCATCAACCTGATCGTTCTCAACGCCGCCGTAGTTGCCGTAGTTCAGAGAGATCTGAGTGGAGTATGCCTCGGACAGAGTGTTGACACGGAGGTCATTCATGAGAGCTCTCTGCATGGGGCGCTTGCACAGGGCGGAAGCTACGCAGCGGGCATGATAGGGAGCGGACTTGATGATCCGGGCGCACTCCCATGCACGCTCCAGAACCTTGTCCTTGGGGGCAACCTCAGAGACCATGCCCCAGTCGTATGCGGTCTTGGCGTCGATCTGGCCACCGGTGAGGATCAGGTAGTTGGCGTGCTTGAGGCCGATCAGCTCCTGAAGCAGCAGACCCATGCCGTCGCCGGAAACCATGCCGGAGGACAGGTGGGGATCGTCGAAATAGGTGTCCTCAGAGCAGATGGTGATGTCGCAGAGGGCGGGAGCGTCCCAGTGGAAGCCGGGGCCGGTCATGGCACCAATGGTGGGAACGTCCAGATCAAAAACCATGTTCTTGATCAGGTTCATGTCATCATAGTACTGATGCTCAAAACGCTCGTCTGCATAGCGATCCCAGCCGTTGGGATCCTGATCCTGGATCCAGTTCTCAGTAGCGGAAGTCCAGATGATGACCTCGTTCTCGTGGTCAGTGGAGATGACACGGGAGAGCTGACCCATAGCCCGGTGCATGCCGCCGGACCAGTAGGCCTTGTGATCGCCGGTGCGAATGGCTACCTGCAGGATGCCGTCCTCACGGGTCAGCTCTGCATAGTTCTTGAACCATTCCTTGTACTCGTCGAACTTGGGCAGTTCCACATAGGGAACCATCTGCTTGCTGTAGTCTTTTGCCATAATGTCCTCCTGAAATGATGCGCAAGGCGCAGATTTTTATTACACAGGGGTTCCTGCGTTTTCCAGTAAGTAGACAATGTCGGAGAGGGTATCTCCGGGCTTGCCGGGCATGTCCGCGGTCATACGGGAAAGCTCTGCAACTGCGCCCCCCAGCAGCAGAACGGATTCTCGGATCTTTTCCCCGGGCTTTGTGTCCTTCAGCTCCTGCGGAAGGTCTCTGTACAGATCATTTTCCTGCTGATGCAGTTTTTTGAGCTTTTCGGTTTCCTTTTCAAGCAGTCCTGTAAGCATGGCCGGATCCGGGAGCTGTTCCAGCAGCTGAATCAGATCCTGAAACAGTTCGACCTCCTGCCACAGCTGCTTTTGGATATTTTCCAGAATGACCGGAGGGGAATCCGGGGGAAGTTCCGGGGGCTGCCGGAGATATTTTTCTTTCAGGGCGCGCTTTTTGCTCATCTGCGCCATAAGCAGACTCCGCTGGAGATCCTCATTTGCCATGGAGATCGCCTCCTAAACTATAAATTCGTATACATACTTCAAGTTCGTATGCATACTATATCACAGATGTGAGATAATGTCCAGTTTAATCCCAAATCGTTGTGACCGGCTTTTCGGGGGTGGAAGATCGAATTATTCCACTTTTGCAATAAAAAATCCAGTTTTAAGCTATATTTCGTATAAAAAATGTGGTATGATTTTCAGGAAGTGCAAAATCAGGGGCACCGATGTCCCGTCTGTATCAATAAGGGAGCGAATACCATGAGTGTTTTAAAGCAGTATCAGGAAAAGCTGGGTACCCTTCAGGATGCCCAGGCGTTGATCCATTCCGGAGATACCATTGCGGTGTCCGGCGCAATTACGGAGCCGGTGGTGTTTCTGGGGGCGCTACAGGATATTATTCCGCGACTGGAGAATGTCACCCTGATCAAAAGCAAGGATAACGACTATGAATACCTCCGGGATCCCAATACCGCAGGACATATTCTGACCTTGGGCCATTTTTATCACACCAACTTCCGGCAGGGGCATGCGCTGGGCATTACCTCCTATCTGCCTACGGATCTTCACAACTATATGAAGCTCCGGACGGAGTACAGCCCCAACAATGTGTTCATCGCCAAGGTAACGGATATGGACGAGAACGGAAATTTCCAGATCCCCTACTGTCAGATGTTTGAGCGGGAGGCCCTGGCCTGTGCAAAGACCGTGATTCTGGAGATCAACCCCCGGTTCCGCCGGATCCGGGGCGGGGTGGAGATCCCCATTGACCGGGTGACCTGCTGCTATGTGGCGGACTCTCCCATTCTGACCATTCCCCGGGCTACCCCCTCAGAGACGGACGAGATCATCGGCAAGTACATTGCGGATATGATCCACGACGGAGACACCTTCCAGCTGGGGATTGGCGGTCTGCCGGATGCTGTGGGCAAGCACCTGTTTGAAAAGAATGATCTGGGAATCCATTCGGAGCTGTTCTCCTCCACCATGGCTGACCTGATGGAGCAGGGAAACGTGACCGGTAAATACAAAACCGTGGACAAGGGGGAGCATGTTGCCACCTTTGCATTGGGGGATGACCATCTGTACAAGACCCTGTCCGAGAACCCCTGCTGCCGGATCATGCCCGCCTCCTATACCAACGACCCCTTTGTGATCGCAAAGCAGGACCGGATGATCTCGGTGAATACGGCGCTGGAGATGGATCTCACCGGCCAGATCTGTTCGGAATCCATCGGTCCCGTTCAGTGGAGCGGTACCGGCGGGGCATCTGATTTCGCTTTCGGTGCACTTCATTCCAGGGGCGGCCGGGGAATTATCGCATTCTCGGCCACAGCAAAGAAGGGAACCATCTCCCGGATCAAGACCACCCTTACCCCCGGTGCGGCAGTTTCCATCTCCCGGAATCTGGCGGATACCATTGTCACGGAGTTCGGTGTGGCAGAACTGCGGGGACGGAGTGTCCGGGAGCGGGCGGATGCCCTGATTGCCATTGCCCATCCGGATTTTCGGGCGCAGCTCCGGAAGGAAGCAAAGGAACTGGGCTATTTATAATGGAGCATTGTCCCCGGCCGTTTGCGTAAGGCCGGGGATGTTCTTTTTTGCAAAAAAGGGAGTGTCAAGCCCTGTGAAGTCGAGTTTTTGCAAAACATACAAAACCTTCTCATAAAACTATCTCATTTTCATTCAAAACTTCTCACATCCATCCGGAGGCCTTTACTTTTTTGAAAAAAATAATAAACTGAGAACGAGTTCAGGCTGGCGCGTCGCCCGAACAATCAGTTGTCCAAACGTAATTTCTGCGCTCAGGAATGGAGGCGCAGATTACAAGGAGGTTTACACATGAAAAAGAGATCGTTATTGGCATTGCTTCTTGCACTTGCAATGATGCTGGGTCTGATGGCCGGCTGCGGCGATACCGCAAGCACTGCAAGTGAAGCATCTGTGGTTACTACAAGTGAAGCGGCTCCTGCTCAGGAAGAAGTGGTCGAATCCGTGGCGGAGACCCCTGAGGCCTCTGTTGCAGAGGAACCCATTGTTGAGGAACCCACTGGCCCCGAGGCATATTATGCATGCGAGGAGACCACTGAGATTTCCGTCCTGTTCCAGTACCCCGCCTTCTTCCAGGGCTTCTTCCCCGAGGGCTGGATTTCCTCCGAATGGTGGACTGCTTTCGGTGAAAAGACCAACACCACCTATACCCTCCGTGAGGTCTCCAACCTGGAGTGGACTGAGAATGTTAACCTGCTGTGTGCAGCCGGTGATCTTCCTGACGTAATCACCAACCTGGGCAGCGTTTACAGCGGCGGTCTTACCGCAGCTATCGCAGACGAGCAGATCGTTGATCTGGCTCCTATCATTGAAGAAAACGCACCCCATTACTTCAAGTCTCTCCAGAGAGATGAGTACACCTTTAAGACTGCAATCTCCGACGAAGGCGAAATGGGCGCGATGTATCCTCTGCTGGAGGAAGCATTCCCCATCACCAGCGGTCTGTGGATCCGTCAGGACTGGCTGGACGGCATTGACAAGGAGATCCCCACCACCACCGATGAGCTGACCGAGGTTCTGCAGCTGTTCAGCCAGAACTATGGCGCTACCGTTGGCCTCTATCAGATGATCCGTGCCAACACTGGCGAGGCTTTCTGTGCCGTTGAGGGCGTGTGGAATAACTTCGGCCCTGCAAACTTCTTCCTGGACGAGGATGGCGTGGTTCAGTACGGCCCCATGCAGGACTACTACTATGAATATCTTGGCTATCTGAAGTCTCTGGCAGAGCAGGACCTGTTCCTGACCTCCGATATGACCGACAAGAAGAGTAATGAACTGTTTGCCTCCAACCTGATCGGTGTGGAAGGCGACTCCCCCGACAACGTTCAGGCATATGTGGTTCTGCTGGATCCCGCTGAGCAGGATACCTGTGAACTGGTTCCCATGCAGGCAATCGGTGAGCCCACCGAGTACAGCCCCCTGCCTTCCCTGATCAGCTCCGATGCAGGCGGCAACATCAGCGTTTCCACCAACTGTGAAAATCCTGAAGTTGTGATCAAGGCCTTTGACTACCTGTTCACCACCGAGGGCGCTGTGCTGTCCTCCTTCGGTATTGAGGGTTCCGCACATGAGATCGTGGATGGCAAGCCTGTTCTTACCGACATGGTACTCAGCAATCCCGACGGTATCCCCCAGCGTGCTGCTATGGGCTACTGGCTCAACCCCGGCATCCCCGGCATGATCGATTACACCCGTGGCCAGGCAGTGTGGGACGACGTTCAGAAGTCTGCATTCGGCGTTTGGGAAGCTGCTTACACCGGTTCCTCCCAGACCGTTGACATTAACGCTCTGACCCTGACCGACGAGGAAAGAGATGCCATCACCGGCTATAAGTCCGACATGGTAACCTACGTCAGCGAGTGGGCAAACAGCGTGGTATTCGGTGCCGTCGAACTGACCGATGATACCATCGCAGACTTCCAGAAGACCATGGAAGAGACCATGCACATCTCTGACATTCTGGCTGTTTACAACGATGCATACGCTCGTTTCCAGAATCGTGCGTTCTGATATTCCAGCATAAAATCCTGTCCCCTGCTTCGGCGGGGGACAGTTTTTTGTATTTCTTCAAATCTTACATGGAGTTCTCAAATCCACCGGAATCCTTTACACCGGCCGGTGGATTGTTTAAAATGAGATCAATGCATTTGCACGAATTCAAGTTTAGGAGGAAATACCATGACACTTGAGTTTCTGGTAGAACGCTGGGAAGACCAGCGTGAGATCAAAAATCTCATGG
>CAZFGL010000097.1:0-6467 GCA_964518645.1 uncultured Oscillospiraceae bacterium
CCCTATTCCTCATATCTTTTTATTCACTTGTCCAATATGTATTGTAGTCCTACAAGTATCAGGGGCGAATTTACAGGGGGTGTCTTGCTATTTTTCCGGTTTAATGGTATACTAAACTATCGTGAAAGGAGCGGCCTATGAACGGGATTTCTGCATGGCTTCGCCAGCTTGATTTTAGTATTATATACGACTATGGAGTTGTGATTCTTGCCAGTATGCTTTGCATCATGTTCCATGAGGTAAGTCATGGAGTGGTTGCGCTGAAGCTGGGGGATCCCACGGCGAAGAATGCTGGACGGCTTACCTTTAATCCCCTTCGTCATATTGACCTCTGGGGCCTTCTTATGATGGCCGTTTTCAAGTTTGGCTGGGCAAAAGCAGTTCCGGTGGATATGCGGAATTTCAAGCACCCTGTTCGGGACATGGCCATCACTGCTGCGGCAGGGCCGATCTCCAATATTATTCTGGCGTTTCTGGCCCTGTGTGTCCGTGCGGTGGTTTTCTATGTGTATTATCAAACCCGCGGGCCGATTTCTGAATTCCTGATCCTGTTCTGTGAGGATGTGGCGATTCTGAGTGTGGGTCTTGCGGTGTTCAATGTGATCCCAATTCCGCCACTGGATGGTTCCAAGGTGCTCAACGCCCTTCTTCCGAGACGGATCTATTATAAGATCCTGCGGTATGAACGCTATGGATTTCTGGTTATGATGGTGGTACTGTATGTGGGGATTCTGGATACCCCCCTTATGGTGTGCCGGAGTGTGATTCTGAACGGCCTTGCACAGATTTCCACATTTCCTTTCTATCTTCTTCAGCATATTTTTGGCTAAAAGGAGTATTTATGATCGAACCCACATACCACCTGAGCCATGTGGTAAAATCTAAAAATTCCGAGCCGGAGGATTTTTCCGGTCCTCTGGACGTGATTTTGCTGCTGCTCAGCAAAAATAAAATTGAAATACGGGATATTCAGATCTCCGTGATTCTGGAGCAGTATCTTGCCTACCTGGATGAAATGAAACGGATGGATTTGGAAATTGCCAGTGAGTTTATTTCCATGGCATCACAGCTGGTATTGATCAAAACCAAGATGCTGCTCAGTGAAGCAGAGCGGCAGGAGGGACTCAGCGAGATGGAACTTCTGATCCAGTCGCTGGAACAGCGCCAGCGTCAGGAGATCATGGAAAAGCTTAAGTCTCCCGCAAGCTGGCTGGAAAGCCGGAATGATATTGGCCGGGGAACCTTTGTGAAGGATCCGGAGCCTCTGAGAAAAGACAGCTCCTACCGGTATCAGCACGATAAAGAGGATCTGGTGCGTGCCTTCTTGAGCATGCAGGAGCGGAGCAAAGTAAAGCTTCCCTCACCTATGACTGCCTTTGAAGGCATTGTGGGAAAGGAACCATATCCGGTAGAAAAGAAGGCGGCGGAGATTTTGAAGCAGCTGATCTCCGGCGGTATTCAGAAGCTCCGGAATCTATTTCAGGGGAATCGCTCCCGTTCTGAGGTGGTGGCTACTTTTCTTTCCGTGCTGGAACTGTGCAAGCTTCGGTCGGTGACCATTGAAGAGGACGAAAATCATGAATATCGGGTGTCCTATGAAAAAATGCCCGATGAAGAAGAGGTGTAACCATGGAGCCGGAAGAGATCAAAAGGGCAATAGAAGCAATACTGTTTGCCGCAGGTGAGCCTGTCGGTGCCCAGCGTCTGGCTCTTGCCATAGGCGCCGGGGTGGATCAGATCCATCAGGGGGCAAAAGAATTGATGGATCTTTACAGCTTTGAACGCCGTGGAATGCGGATCATCCTCCTGGAGGATTCCTATCAGATGGTGTCCGCACAGGATATGGCGGACTATATCACCCGTGCTCTGGAAACCAGAAAGCCCCCGAAACTCAGTGCCTCTGCGTTGGAGACGCTGACGGTGATCGCATATTATCAGCCCTGCACCAAGGCTTTTGTGGAGCAGATCCGTGGTGTGGACAGCAGCTATACGGTGTCTGCATTGCTGAATAAAAAGCTGATCGAGGAACGGGGCAGACTGAATGTGCCCGGCAGACCGATTCTGTATGGTACCACAGCGGATTTTCTGAGAACCTTTGGGCTGACCTCTCTGGACGACCTTCCGGAGGTGGAACTCCCTGCGGGACGGATTGAACCGGAACAGGTTGAGCCGGAACAGCTTTCGCTGGAGGATCCGGCGGGGACGGAAACATGATTGTTTTAGGGATCCTGCTAGGTCTTCTGGTGGCGCTTTGTCTGCTGCCGGTGGGGGTACAGGTGAAATATGATGCCGGAGGTGCGGAAGCGCGGGCAGTATGTGGCCCGGTGTCCATGCGTCTTTATCCCCAAAAGAAAAAATCTGTCCGCGGGAAAAAGAAAGAAAAATCAGATTCCCTGAAGGCAAAAGCCGGCCAGAGCCATAAGCTTAAAATCGGTGGGGCGCTGCCCCTGTTCCGGGAACTTCTAGGGACGGGGCTGGAGCTGCTCGGGTGTATCCGGAGAAAGCTGACTGTAAAGAATCTGTATATGGATCTTACTGTTGGCGGACAGGGGGATGACCCGGCCGGAGCTGCAATTCTGTATGGAAGGGCGTGGGCCGCAGTTGGGGCTCTGACTCCTGTGATGGAGAATACCTTCCGGATAAAAAACAGGGATGTTCAGGTACAGATCGACTTCTCCGCCACGGAGAATCGGCTGTATTGTGAAGCCTGCGTGCTCTTTTTACTGGGAGACCTTTTGTGGATGGCCGTCCATTACGGCTTCCGCATGCTGACTATATTTATGAAACACAGAAAGAAAGGGAGAATAAAACATGGCACATCCAATCAGTGATTTAATGTCTGAGACCATGGACAAGATCCGGAATATGATGGACGCAAATACTGTGATCGGCCAGCCCATTGAGGCGGGAGGGGTCACCGTTCTTCCTGTTTGCAAGATCTCTATGGGATATGCATCCGGCGGAACAGATTTTGTGCAGAAAAATCAGAAGCCTGACCATGCCAATGCCTTTGGCGGCGGTGCTGGTATGGGTGTTAATATTATGCCGATCTCCTTTCTTGTGATCAAGGACGGAAATGTTCGGGTGGTATCTGTGGATGCCCCGGCCACCACAACGGTGGATCGGGTGATCGACATGGTTCCTCAGGTGATGAACAAGGTGGAAGAGGTTGTTGAAAAAAAGAAGGCGGAAAAAGAAGCGACCACAGGCTCTGCTGAATAATCTGTCTGTCTGCCGGAGATACTGTATCCGGTGATGAAATTGAAAAAGTATGTCATTGGTTTTATTATGGCGCTGTGTTGTCTGACTCCGGCGGAAGCTCTGGATGTGTCTGCCCACAGCGCCATTTTAATGGACGGAACTACGGGAAGGGTTCTCTATGAAAAGGCGGCGGATGAAAAAAGCCTGATCGCCAGTACTACCAAAATTATGACGGCACTGGTGACTATCGAGCGTGGAAAGCTGAATGAGACGGTAGAAATTCCTCCGGAGGCTGTGGGAATCGAGGGATCGTCCATGTACCTGCGGGCGGGGGAGAAGCTGACGGTGGAGGAATTGCTTCACGGTCTGATGCTGTCCTCGGGAAATGATGCTGCTGTAGCGCTGGCCGTTCATGTGGCCGGAAATGTAGAGCGGTTTGTTGATTTGATGAACCGGAAGGCAGCTGAATTGGGCTTGAGCAGTACCCGTTTTGCCAATCCAAACGGCCTTGACAGTGACGAGAACTATTCTACCGCCCGGGAATTGGGGAAACTGACGGTCTGCGCTATGGGGAATCCGGATTTTTGTCGGATCGTGTCCGCAAAAACCTATGTCAGTGGCCAGCGTGTGATGCAGAATCATAATAAACTCCTGTGGCTCTATGAGGGGGCTGTGGGAGTCAAGACCGGCTTTACAAGGAAAGCAGGGCGGATTCTGGTGGGGGCGGCAGAACGAAATGGAAGAATGCTGATCTCCGTGACCTTGAATGCCCCGAATGACTGGCAGGACCATAAAAAACTGCTGGACTACGGTTTCGATCAGTATGTTGAAAAACAGATCATATCCCCTGGGGAGATTCTCGGAGAACTGCCTGTGATCTCCGCTATCCGGGAGACGGTGCCGGTGGTATCCGGTGGGGAGGTGTGTCTGTGGCTGCTGCCTGACGAAGTCCCTGAGGTGAAGCTTGAGTTGCCGGCGTTTATCTATGCCCCAGTTGAGGAGCATCGGGAAGTCGGGTGGGGAAGGGTGTACCTGGATGGAATCCCGGTGGATTCGGTTCTGCTGAAAACGGCGGAGGGGACAGAGCAGATTCCGGTGAAAAAGCATTTTTGGGAGAGCCTGTGTGCGCATGTCTGCGCACATACATATGGCCCTTGAAAGGAGAAAAAACTGTGCAGGAACGTGTGCAAAAGATTTTGGCAGCTCGCGGAGTTGCATCACGCCGAAAGGCGGAGGAACTGATCCGTCAGGGGCGGGTGCGTCTTGGCACCCGGATCTGCACCATTGGCGATACGGCGGAGTGTGATACGGAGGAACTGTATCTGGACGATAAACCGGTTCCTGCGGCGGAGAAAATGGTTTACATAATGCTGAACAAGCCCCGGGGCTATGTGACCACTATGGAGGATGAAAAGGGGAGAAAAACAGTTGCAGAGCTGGTGGATTGCGGTGTCAGAGTTTATCCGGTGGGACGCCTTGATATGGATTCCGAGGGGCTTCTGCTGATGACCAACGATGGTGCATTGACCCATCGGCTGATCCATCCCACCCATGAAGTGGAAAAAACCTATGATGTTTGGGTGAATCAATTTAAAAATGACAGGATTCGGGCCATGGAGCGGCCTATGGAGATCGATGGTTACCGGATTCGGCCCGCCCGTGTGAAGCTCCTGTGGAGCGAAGGAGATAAGGCAATGCTCTCTGTCACCATACATGAGGGGCGGAACAGACAAATCAGAAAAATGGCGGCTCAGTGCGGTATGAACGTTACCCGGCTCCGCCGGGTCAGGGAAGGCTCCCTGACGCTGGGGGAACTGGAGAAGGGAACGTGGCGATATTTGACGGAGAATGAAATAAATCACCTGATGTCACTGTAAATGAATAAATTATATGAAATCTTGCAAAAATAACTTGCAAAATCATGCCGTGATGTAGTATGATAACCACATGTTTTCTTACCCGAAGAAAAGGGGATAAAACGATGGAGGTACAAAATGACCAGTGACATTTTAAGTATGATTCAGAACGGCATGAGCCGTTTTTCAAAGGGACAGAAGCTGATTGCCAATTTTATTCTGTCCTCTTATGACAAAGCTGCGTTTATGACTGCCAGCAAGCTTGGCAAGACTGTCAACGTCAGTGAATCCACTGTGGTACGTTTTGCGGTGGAACTGGGCTATGACGGATATCCTGCCATGCAGAAGGCCCTGCAGGAGATGATCCGGAATAAGCTGACTTCTGTTCAGAGAATCGAAGTGGCAAACGACCGGTTCGGAGATCAGGAAATCCTGTCCATGGTATTGCAGTCTGACATTGACAAGATCCGCACCACCATGGATGAGATCAACCGGGAGGCCTTCAAGGGGGCTGTGGAGGCCATTTTGAAGGCCAAGACCATCTATATTCTCGGTGTACGCAGTTCTGCTGCCATTGCGTCCTTCCTGGGCTTCTATTTTAATCTGATGTTCGATAATGTGCGCCACATTCATACCTCCTCCAATGCGGAGATGTTTGAACAGATGGTGCGTATCGGGCCGGAGGATGTGGTGATCGGCATCAGCTTTCCCCGGTATTCCAGCCGTACAGTCAAGGCCATGCAGTTTGCCTGCGACCGTGGTGCCACGGTAATCGCCCTTACCGATTCCATGGCGGCACCCATCGCCCGGAATGCAACCCACACCCTGATTGCCATGAGCGATATGGTGTCTCTGGTTGACTCTCTTGTGGCACCCTTGAGCGTTGTAAATGCTCTGATCGTGGCATGCAGCTACGAGAAGGAAGAAACCATATCCAAGACCTTTGCGAATTTGGAGGAGATCTGGGACGAATATGGCGTATATGAAAAAGTCGAAGATGTCACAGGCGTATGATGTGATTGTTGTAGGCGGCGGTGCTGCGGGGATGTTTTCTGCGGCCACCGCCGCTTCCTGCGGAAGCCGGGTTCTGCTGCTGGAAAAAACCAAACGGTATGGCTGGAAACTGAGCATCACCGGCAAGGGGCGGTGCAACGTGACCAACAACTGCACACCGGATGAAGTCCTGAAAAATATCCCTACCAATCCCCGGTTTCTGTATTCCAGTCTGTGGGCATTCCCGCCGGAAAAAGCCATGGAGACCTTTGAACGTCTGGGAGTACCACTGAAAACGGAACGGGGACAGCGGGTGTTTCCTGTGTCTGACCGGGCCGGGGATGTGGTGGATGCACTGATCCGCTATATGGACGAGACAGGTGTAGAGTACCGTCGGGGAGACGTGACGGAGATCCT
>CAZFGL010000097.1:6567-8341 GCA_964518645.1 uncultured Oscillospiraceae bacterium
GATCCTTGCCACCGGGGGGAAGAGCTATCCCAACACCGGTTCCAACGGGGATGGTTACCTGATGGCGGAGGCGCTGGGGCATACGGTTTCTCCCATCAGCGGAAGCCTTGTGCCTTTGGAGATTGCCGGGGGAGAGTGCAGAAATCTGGCTGGACTGAGCCTGAGAAATGTGGGACTGACCCTCTGGGGCAAACAGAAAAAGCCGGTTTACCGGGATTTCGGCGAGGCACTGTTTATGCATTACGGCCTGTCCGGGCCGGTGATCCTCAGTGCCAGTGCTCATATGGACGACCAAAAGGGGCCGTATGTGCTGGAGTTTGATCTGAAACCGGCGCTGGATGAGAAGAAGCTGGATGCAAGGCTCCTTCGGGATTTTGAAGAACGGAAAAACGAGAAGCTTTACGATGGGCTGCGGGGGCTGCTCCCCGCACAAATGGTTCCACTGATCCTGGCACGGTGCCAGCTCTCAGCTGCGCGGCCTGTTAACAGTGTCACCAGGGAGGAACGCAGACGTATTCTGGAGACGGTGAAGCATCTGAAGTTCAGTGTGGCTGGAAAACGCCCTGTGGAAGAGGCAATCATTACCCATGGTGGAGTAAAGGTATCTCAGGTGGATCCGGGAACCATGGAATCCAAATTGATCCCCGGGCTGTTCTTTGCCGGGGAGATACTGGATCTGGATGCTTATACCGGTGGCTTTAACCTTCAGATCGCATGGGCAACCGCCTATGCCGCCGGAAGAAACTGTGGAAATTTCACGGAGTCTGTGGTATAATCTGAAACTGAAATGTTGTAGCATTTCCCGGCTGTGTCCGGTTATTACCAAACTAAGAAAGGGAGACCGAAATGAATAAGTTTCTCTCCGTTGCCATTGATGGCCCCTCCGGTGCAGGGAAAAGCACCATTGCCAAGGCTGCGGCCAAGGCCCTGGGATTTGTTTATCTGGATACCGGTGCGATCTACCGTACCGTTGCATGGCACATTACCATGATGGGAATCGGCCCCAAGGATACCGACCATGTGCCCATGCTGCTGGACGATGCCAATATTGAAATCGTTTTTCAGGAGGACGGCCAGCACATGGTGCTCAACGGTAAGGACATTACCGCAGAGATCCGTACCCCTGAAATCAGCGCAGTGGCCTCTCAGGTGGCTCAGCAGAAGTGCGTGCGGGATTACCTGCTGGAGCTGCAGCGGCAGCTTGCCAGAAAGCATAATATCATTATGGACGGCCGAGACATCGGCACTGTGGTGTTGCCCAAGGCATCCCTGAAGATCTATCTGACCGCTACCCCGGAGAAGCGGGCACAGCGCCGGTATGAGGAGTATCTCCAGAAGGGACAGAAGGCTGTCTATGAAGAGGTGCTGGCAGATCAGAAAAAGCGGGATTATGAGGATATGAACCGGAAGATCGCCCCCCTTAAGCAGGCGAAGGATGCAGTTCTGGTGGATACCACGGATCTGGATCTTCAGCAGTCTGTGGAGGCTGTAATCAACCTGATGAAGGAGAAGCTGGGCGTATGACCGAAAAAAAGTGGTATCAGATTTTCTACAGCATCACCCGTGTTGGGCTGGGGGTGGTGTATCCCCTGAAGTTTTACGGCCGTGAGAATATCCCGGAGGATGGTGCACTGATTTGCGGGAACCATTCCTCGGCGGTGGATCCATTCTTTATCGCCTACGGTTTGGGTGTGAAGCGCCATGTCCGGGCTATGGCGAAGGATTCCCTGATGCACATGTTTTTTGTGGGAAAGGTTCTGAAGCTGATCGGTAC
>CAZFGL010000098.1:0-8314 GCA_964518645.1 uncultured Oscillospiraceae bacterium
TGGTCTTGCAAGCAGACTGGCAGGAGGTCTGGCATTCGCCGCAGCCGCCGTTCTTAGCGCTCTCGCACAGGTTGCGGGTTTCGATGGTCTTAATGTGTTCCATGATCTCACCTTCTATAAGTAATTTTTATCAGTACAACTTTACCACATACACGGGAAACTGTCAATTGAATTTTTGTGTTTCGAAGGTTTTGCCACCTTTTCCGGGGATATTTACGGCGTTTTATGTTGAAATGGGAACAATTTGCCCCGGGGAAGGGACGTACGGGATGGGAGATGGATGGAGCTACCCACAGAATACGAAGAATTTGGAAGGAGATTGATTTTTGATACCACAGGTTGATTCTTGTAAATTGAGAAAGCGGAACAATCCTGCTATAATACAAATACTTATGATCCGGAGATCAATTTGGTATAACGGAAGGAGATAAACAGTATGAGTCATTGGAGAATTCCGCCGGAGCCCGTTCCGGAAGAGAAAATTGTTGCCACCCATCACAGTGATGTGGTGATCGTGGGACTGGGTTATGCAGGTTCCGCTGCCCTCCGTGCCACAGCAGAGTCCGGTGCCAAGGTCATGGCGGTGGAGATGATGCAGGAGAAGAATTATAAATCCTGGGGTCGGGATGTGGGACATCTGAATTCCAAGTTCCTTGCGTCCCGGGGAATCCCCAAGGTGGATCCCATTGATTATTTCAACGAGTGGATGCGCCGTGCCAGCGGCCGTGCAAACCCCGGTCTTATTATGAAATTCTGCCAGAATGCGGGTACCGCATTTGACTGGTATACAGACATGCTCAAGGATTATGACTATCTGACCACGCCCTTCTGGCCCGGCGGAAGCAAGTTTGACGGTGAGATGAGCGGTTACCGCTTCTGGCCGGGAACTGCCCAGTTCCCGGATTCCCCCGGTGGTCCCCCTGTAGGCCCTCACGGCAAGGGCGGCCCCGGCGGCCCCGGCGGCCCCGGGGGTCCTGGTGGTCCCGGTGGACCTGGCGGACCTGGCGGCCCCGACGGTCCCGGAGGCCCCGGTGGTCCTGGCGGACCCGGTGGCCCACCGCAGGATGACAATCCCGATCATCTGAGCCTTACCGGACTGGTAAAGGCAAACATTGAAAAGGCAAGAGCATTGGGTGCAGAGGCATACTTTGGTTTCTCCGGCTGCTATCTGGTAAAGGAAGACGGACGGGTGACCGGCCTTGTGGCCAAGGAGATCCTGACCGGTGAGTATCATCTGTTTACTGCGGAAAAGGGTGTGATCCTCGCGGCAGGCGGTTTTGGTGCCAACAAGGAAATGATGCATGATCTGGTTCACGACATGGTAGACCTGTACCGGGAAGGGGATGGCTCCACCATCGGTGGCATGGGCCGGAACGGCAGCGGCATCAAGATGGGCGTATGGGCAGGCGGTATCGTGGAGGCAGGTACTCTGCCTGTTATGGGCGGCAATTTCAATGCCCACCGTGGTATCAACGGTACTTTCGGTACCCTGTGGCTGGATCCCAAGGGTAAGCGTTACAGCAACGAGACCTTTGGTGACCCGGTTATCGCCGGCTTCGTAGGCAATCAGATTCCCCGTGGTACATACTATAATATTATTGACTCCCGTGTTGTGGAGGACCTTCAGTGGGCAGTGCCTGCCCATGAGGGCTATGACGCTTCCCGCAGTGATATGAACATTCAGCGGACACTGGATCAGGCGCTGGCAGCAGGGAAGGGTGGCTGCGTGGCCTTTGCCCCCGGTGGTGCGCTGAAGATCGTCGGCGGACGGAATATGGAAGAACTGCTGGACAATGCGGAACTGACCGGACAGGTTCGTGAAAACGTGAAAAAGAGTATTGAACGTTACAACGAACTGTGCCGTCTCGGCAGAGATGAGGACTTCGGCAAGGATGCAAAGCTCCTCCGGCCTCTGGATGCATGGCCCCTGTTTATTCAGTTCAACACCTATACCAGCCGTATGCTCTGCACTGTGGGCGGTCTTGTGACCAATGAAAACCAGTGCGTACTGGACAAGGACTTTGAGCCGATCCCCGGTCTGTATGCCTCCGGCAACACCTGTGGCAGACGGTTCGGGCCTCAGTACTCCACCCCCACCTCCGGTGTATCCATCGGTATTGCGATCACCCTTGGCCGGGAAGTGGGCAAGGCGGCCGCAGCAGGTATTATGGAATAATCAAAAATTCCCGGTATCCAACCTGGATACCGGGAATCGTTTATATATCCTCGACCTGAAGACGGTCTGTGCCGTGGCACTCGAATTCGTCCATATAGTCCTCCATACGGCTCATCAGTTCGTCGTAATTCTGGGAGGAGATGGGGGCGTAATCCATGTCTCTGCGGGCAAGCTCTTCCGCCAGAATGTCAAAGAAAATGGCGTCCTCATAATCCATAATGGCTTCATGAATGCCACCCTCGGAGAAGGCACGGGAGGGCACGACCTCACCGTTCCAGTCCTCAATGAGCTTCTGCATTCCGTGATCCTTGCAGTGGGAGAATATTTTGCTCTCCACATGGTCGTAGTCCTCAAACCGGTCGTCCCCACGGATGGAATTCAGCACCCAGTTTCCAATGTATACAAGGTCCAGTAACCGCCGGTATTCCTTTTCGGTCAGCTCAATGTGCATGGTTCAGCCCTCCTTTATAATCATTATATACCCTTCTGCGTAAAAATTCCACTGGAATCAGACGAAAATCGCAGAAAGTGAAATTGGGACTTGTTTTATAAGTGGTTTTATCATAATATATAAAGATAGTCAAGAAAAATGAGGTGCAGAATATGTTGAATCTTTTGGTTCTCTTCGGTGGCGTTTCTCCTGAGCATGAGGTTTCACTGCGGTCCGCAGAGTTTATTTTAAATCAGATAGATAAGGAAAAATACCGGGTCTATCCGGTGGGCATTACCAGAGAAGGTGGGTGGAAGTATTACCCTGCGGGGGATTACAGCTGCCTTCCTGAGGATACCTGGCAGCAGCAGGAGGGGGTCTGTGATGCAGTGCTGTCCCCTGCCAGAGGTCAGGGCCTGCTTCTGCTGAAAAAAGAGGGCATGGAGACGGTGAAAATCGACTGCTGCTTCCCTGTACTGCACGGGGAAAACGGCGAGGATGGTTCCATTCAGGGACTGATGCAGGTGGCTGGGATTCCCTGTGTAGGCCCCGGGGTCGCTGCTTCTGCGTCCAGTATGGATAAAACCCTGACCAAGCTCCTTGTGGCAGAAACCTCTGTCCGTCAGGCTTCCTGGTATCTGGCACGGCGGGAGAGCATTGAGAAGCGTCTGGATGCACTGGTGATAGATATTGAGCAGGGGGGAGAATACCCCATGTTTGTCAAGCCGGCCGGAACCGGTTCCTCTGTGGGTGTGAGCAAGGTGAAATCTTCGGAGGATCTGAAAACGGCACTGGTCAATGCTGCAAAGTATGACAAAAAGGTGCTGGTGGAAGAGTTTATCAGCGGCCACGAGGTGGAGGTTGCCGTTCTGGGCAACGACGAGCCGATTGCCTCTGTGGTAGGCGAGGTCATTGCCGGTGCTGAGTTCTATGATTACGAGGCAAAGTATGTCTCTACGGAGTCCCGGACGGAAATTCCTGCGAATATTTCCCCGGAGGCCTCTGAACGTCTCCGTGAAGCGGCGGTCACCGTGTACAAGGCACTGGGCTGCAAAGGGCTGAGCCGTGTGGACTTCTTCCTGACCTACGAGGGGGAAGAGGTGGTCTTTAACGAGATCAATACTCTGCCCGGCTTTACATCCATCTCCATGTATCCCAAGCTGTTTGAAGCCTACGGGATCCCCAATAACGTGCTGATCGACGAACTGATTCGCCTTGCAATGGAGGCGTAAATATGGATAAAAGACCCATTGGCGTATTTGACTCCGGCCTTGGAGGGCTGACAGCGGTACGCCAGCTGATGGAACAGCTTCCGGGGGAGGATATTATCTATCTGGGTGATACCGGACGGGTGCCCTATGGCAGCCGTTCTCCGGAGACGATTTTGAAATATACCCGGCAGGACATAAACTTCCTGATGCAGTTTGACATTAAGGCTATTGTAATCGCATGCAACACGGCGGATACGGTGGCAGGTGCCATTGTTCAGCGGGAGTATGATCTGCCCATATGCGGGGCGGTACGTCCTGCTGCACAGAAGGCTGCGGCAGCCACCCGAAACAATAAGATCGGTGTGATCGGTACGCAGGCCACCATCCGGGCGAGAGCCTATGACGGCGTGATCCGGGAGGTGAATCCCCGGGCGGAGGTAAAGAGTGTGGCCTGTCCGCTGCTGGTGCCGCTGGTGGAGAACCACCGGTATCAGGTGGGAGATCAGGCCGTGGAGATCATTGTGGGAGAATATCTTCAGTCTCTGAAGGAATGGGGCTGCGATACGCTGATTCTGGGATGTACCCATTATCCCCTCCTTTGGGACGTGATCTCCGGGATTATGGGGCCGGATGTGACCCTGATCAACTCCGGGCGGGAGGCAGCATGCCAGCTGGCAGAGACACTGCGAAAGGCAGACATGCTTTCCGGACAGGAGACCTGTGGCACACGCCGTTATTATGTCAGTGATTCCACCGCCGGCTTTGCAGAGATGGCAAATCTGTTTTTGCAGCAGAACGTGGACGAACTGGTAGAGCAAATTGACATTGAAAGGTACTGAGCAATGAACGAACCTGTTGTAATATCTGTGGAAGGGACGCAGCGTTTCATCGGAGAGGAAAAGCAGACGATCTGTATTGTCACCGATGGGATTATGAGTCGTCAGGGGGATACGGTGTATCTGTCCTATGAGGAGTCTGAGATCTCCGGGATGGAGGGCACCACCACCACCTTTGAGGTGAAAAAGGATTCTGTGTCCCTGTACCGTACCGGTACGGTGGAGTCCAAAATGGTATTTGAAAAGGGGAAAAAGGACGTTTCCCTTTATAATGCAGGCTTTGGCGCCATGACCATCGGTGTACAGGCCCGTCGCCTGAGAAATGAGCTGGGGCCTGAGGGCGGACGACTGGAGATCTCCTATGGGATTGAGATCGGGGAACAGATCAAGGGACTGAATTCCTTTATCATCAATGTCCGCCGTCCAGATGCAGAAGAACTGCCACAGTAACAGAAAGAGCATGCCGTTTTCAGCGGCATGCTCTTTTTTATCCACGAAAGTCCGGACGGAGAAAGGGGTAGGATTTTTCCCGGCTGTTCAGCAGTCCGTAGAGATTCGGGCGGCGGTAGGCGTTTCCATGTACCTCCGTTTCCCGGTAACGGCGAAGCTGAGCAAGGTCAAGCTCAGTCACATAAACGCCCTCGGCACCACCGGCCTGTAATATGCAGGTGTCCCGGGAGCCGGAAAGCTCAGGCAGATATGCAACTCCGTCGAAAAGACTGGAGCCACCGTTGCAGTCCGGTACGCCCTCCGGGTAATTGCAGGTGGCGATAGCGGTCATGTTTTCATAGGCGCGGCCCCGCAGCTGGGACAGCCGGTTTAGCTCCATGGGACAGGCGTTGGGGACAAGAATCAGCTCCGCCCCCTGAAGCATCAGAATTCTGGCACTTTCGGGGAATTCACGGTCGTAACAGATCATGGCGCCAACCTGTACCGGCCCCAGAGGGGTGTCAAGGGGGGCGGTGTAAAACCCATCTCCGGGGGTCAGTGCTTTTTCCTCCCCAAAGTCACAGGTGTGTACCTTTGCATAATGGAGTACCTGCCTGCCAAAACGGTCGAACAGGAGCATGGAGTTGCGGGGAGCGGGGGAATATGCCTCCAAAAATGTGATTCCAATGGCCATTTCAAGTGTTTTGGCCAGATCGGAAAACTGCCGGAGAAAGGGGTCGTCCGGGGCAATGGCTTCCTTCTTCCAATGACTTACAGGCGGGGTGTAAATGTTGTAGCCGTTGTTCCACATTTCCGGAAACAGCGCAATATGGGCGCCCCGGGCTTTTGACTCCCGGCAGGCACGGATCCCTTTTTCAAGATTCTCCTGCTGGGTGAGACAGGGGGCGATTTGCAGCAGGGCAATTTTCAGTATGGACATGTGGAAAGCTCCTTCCCGTTGTATCTGGGATCATTATAGCATAAGGGCGACCACGGTTCCAGCCCTCCCACAGTGGATGGAGATTAATAAATCAGCCGGGTAAACAGGGCTGCTGCCAGAAATCCGGCAAGGTCGGCGCACAGGGATGCGGGCAGGGTGTATCGGGTGCGCCTGATTCCGGCAGCGCTGAAATAGACAGAGATGGTGTAAAACGTGGTCTCTGTGGAACCCAGCATCACGGCGGCGGTGCGCCCGATTTGAGAATCCACACCGTACGTTCCCATCAGCTCTGCACCTACCGCAAGAGCAGCACTTCCGCTGAAGGGACGGACGAGGATCAGGGGGAGGGTCTCCGGAGGAAGCCCCAGACGGGCGCACAGGGGGGATAAAAATGCTGTAAGCAGGTCAAAAACGCCACTGGCCCGGAGCATCCCGATGGCTGTCAGCAGAACGATCAATGTGGGCAAAATGGTTTTCAGAAGGCGAAGCCCCCCGGCGGCTCCATCCGTGAGGGCATCGTAGACATTTATTCTCCTGTACAGACCGGCGCAGGCGCACAGCAGGAGGATCCCGGGGATCAGCAGATCAGTCAGCATGTCTGTACAGCCGGGACAGTACCTTCCCGACCAGAAGTCCGGCGGACACGGAGACAAGACTGGTAAGAAGCACCGCCGGGAGAATATCCAGGGGCGTTTTGCAGCCCAGTCCAGCCCGGAGTGCGACGATGGTGGTGGGGATCAGCTGGATGGAGGCGGTGTTCAGAATTACAAGACGGCACTGGTCATCTGTGGCGGTGCCACTGTCGTCCCCCATGGCACGGCATGCCTCAATACCCATGGGGGTGGCGGCGTTTCCCAGTCCCAGCAGATTGGCGGTGACGTTGGCGGAGAGGGCGGAAAATCCCTCCGGCTGCTTACGCAGACGGGGGAAAAGTCCTGTTAAAACCGGCCGGAGAAGCCGACCGAGCCTGTCCCGCAGACCACTTCTGCGCATCAGTTCCCCAACTCCGCACCACAGACACAGGGGGCCTGCCAGAGAAAGGGTCAGTGTGACGGCGGTGGAAGCACCCTCCATGGCGGCCGCTGAAAGCAGATGGCTGTTTCCGAGAAAGACCCCGGCGAGGATGGAAAACAGGATCATACCCGTCCAGATAAAGGATAACATGGAAAACCTCCTTGTGCAGAGTTCGAAGTGAAAATTTTTAAACGCAATCTGTCTTTATTTGAGAAAATCACAAAAAATGAAGAAAAAACTGTAAAAAATATTGACAATTTCGGACAAGGTTTCTATAATGTACAGTAGAGCAATTTGGCTCATGGTTATGGAAAAGGAGACAATAAAACATGAAATCTACCGGTATCGTAAGAAAGGTGGATGAGCTGGGCCGTATCGTGCTGCCCATCGAGCTCCGCCGCACTCTGGAGATTGCTGAGCGTGATTCTCTGGAAATCTATGTTGAAGGCTCTACAATTATTCTCAAGAAGTATGAGCCCGCATGTATTTTCTGCAGCGACGCAAAGGACGTTGTCAATTACAAGGGCCGCAATATTTGCAGAAAATGCCTGGAAGAGATGAAGAACATCTGATGAAAGAATGAGGCTGCCTCCAAGAGGCGGCCTCATAATCCTGTAGATGATTTTATGTCCGTCTGAAAAACATTTTGCCCTCGTACCGCTGGGTACGGGGGCAATGTTTGTTTATTGTGCCTGGAGGGCAGCGTCGTACAGGGTGTTTTTCGCAACACCGGTTTCCTTGCTGATCTGCTTTACGGCATCCTTCAGGGAAAGTCCCTCTTCCCGCAGGGACAGTACCCGCTGAACACAGTCCTCCATGGAGGGGGCTGTATCCTCGATCTTTGGTGCGCCCTCCAGAATCAGAACATATTCTCCACGGGGTTCGGTCTGGGCATAGTATTCACAGGCCTCAGCCAGTGTCATACGGAGTGCCTCCTCGTGGAGCTTGGTCAGCTCTCGGCACAGGGTGATCCTGCGCTCCGGGCCAAAGGTTTTTTCCATATCTGTAAGGGTGGCAATCAGCTTGTGAGGGGCCTCGTAGAAGATCATGGTGCGATGCTCTGAGATCAGCCCGTCCAGATGCTCCCGGCGGGAGCGCTTGTTAATGGAAAGAAAGCCCTCAAAGGTGAAACGGCCTGTGGGGAGACCGGAAATGGCCAGCGCAGTGATGGCTGCACAGGGGCCGGGAATGGCGGTGACGGTTACACCGTTATCGGCGCACAGCCGTACCAGATCCTCGCCGGGATCAGAGATGGCGGGGGTGCCTGCGTCTGTTACC
>CAZFGL010000099.1:0-8281 GCA_964518645.1 uncultured Oscillospiraceae bacterium
CCAGAGTCTCACCATCGGTGAAAACGGTGCCGCCCCAGAAGAAGTTGATGGTGATAGCGCCATCGGTGAGTTCCTTCAGGGTGTTCTCAAAGTGCTTGAGAATTTCGCCACCGGTCTCAGTCTCGTTGAAGGTGGTGGTAAAGGTGATTTCCAGAGGATCGCAGGCGATCTTCTCAGCAGCGGGAGCAGCCTCAGCGACGGAGCCCTCAGCTTCAGTGGCAGTCTCGGGAGCAGTCTCGGGAGCAGTCTCGGGAGCAGCAGCGGTGGAGCCGGCTTCAGCAGCAGGTGCGGAAGAGGCAGCCTCGGTGCCGCAAGCTACCATGCTGAAGACCATCAGAGTGGCCAGCAGCAGAGCAAGCAGTTTCTTCATTTTTATTTCCTCCTAAAAGTTTATGTATGTTGAGGTGCATGGCACCTTACAACCTGACGGTTTAGACGCCGGGAGCACCCAGCAGTCTGGGCAGGAACAGAACGATATCGGGGAACAGAGCAATGAGGATAACCACTCCCAGCTCACAGATAAAGTACGGTACCACACCCTTGAAGATCTCAGAGGGATTCACCCGGAGTGCATTTGCAGTAGCAAATACGTTCATGCCGATGGGAGGAGTCAGACCTGCGATCTCACACATGAAGCACAGGCAGATGACCAGCACATAGGGGCTGTAGCCCACAGCGGTAAGTACGGGGAATACCACGGGAACGGTGATGATGATGATGGAAACGATGTCCATAACGCAGCCGCAGAACACGTACAGCAGCACCACCAGCATGAAGATAAAGAATGCGGGGGCGTTAACACCGGCAATGATCCGGGCCAGAGTGTCGGCCAGACCGGTGGCTGCGATAAAGGAGCCGAAGAGCTGACCGGCAACAATGATGGGGAAGATGCCGGACTCCATGGTAGCGGACTCCCAGATGGAATGGGCGATCTGCTTCAGGGGCAGACGCTTTACGATTGCATAGATGCAAACGGCGAAGGCACCGATGGCACCGCCTACAGTGGCAGTGAACCAGCCGGCGAAAGTGCCACCGATGATGATACCGAACAGGCACAGGATGGGAATCAGGAGCCGCAGGCTCTTGAGCTTCTCGCTCATGGGGATTCTCTCACCGGATGCGGGGGGAATGGAGCCGGGCTTGATTCTGCCGATGATCCGGACGGTGACGCAAAGGAGAACCGCAGTCAGAATGCCGGGGATCACGCCGCCCATGAGGGCAGTACCCACACTCATGGTGATGGGGGAGATCAGGCAGTACATAATGATTGCCATGGAAGGGGGGATCAGGGTGGACAGTGCGCCGGAAGCGGCGATACAGCCCATGGAGTAGCTCCGGTCATAGCCGGATGCTTCCAGCTCGGGCATAGCCAGCTTGCCGAACACGATGTTACCGGCTACGGAAGAACCGGAGCAGGCACCGAACACAGCGTTTGCTGCAACGACGGTGAACAGCTGACCGCCCTTAACACGGCCCAGCCATGCACGCATGGCATCAAACGCGCCTTTCGCTATACCCGTTTCTCCCGCTAGGGCTCCTACCAGCATGAACATGGGGAGCACTGCATAGTTGTAGTTGGCACCCAGTTCAAAGGGAGCGGAGGTAAACTTGGTAAGCATAACTACCAGATTGCCCTTATACAGAGCAATGAAACCGCCAAAGGCGGAAGCCAGCATGGAAACGAAAACAGGCATACCGGCGAAAATCATAATCATCATAACGGCGAAGGTCACAAGACCTACAATAGCTGCATAATCCATTACTGCTCCACCTCCTTATTGTTTTTCGCGTTCTTTCTTTCCACGATCAGACGGACAGTAGCCCAGATAAAGCTGATGGACAGCATGAAGAAGCCCACAGAGAAAATCAGGGCGAAGGGCCACTTCGCAAAGCCAACACCGGTGGTGGAGGACTTGGCATGGGTGGAAATGAACTTACCCATCTGGATCAGTCCGCGATAGCCAACGAAGGCGGTGATCAAGACGGCGATGACGTTGCCGATAAAGTTACAGACAAACTGAACAGTCTCGGGCAGCTTCCGGGAGAGCAGGTCGATCTTCGTATGGCCGGTATCCAGAGTCACATAGCCGCAGGCCAGGAACACTACGGGGATGTGGAGATACTGAATGATCTCAGTGGATGCGGGAATACCCTTGTGGAAGATCTTTTCGCCCAACACATTGAAAAATGCGACAAACATGATTAAAATAAGACAAACACCGGATATGTAAGAAACATATTTCAGGATCTTTACGATGATGTTGTCCAGTTTGTCGTACAAGGTTGGTGCCTGATTGGACAAGATAATTCCTCCTTTACATAGAAAACGCCGCAGTGCATTGCGGCACAACCAATTATCGCTTTTTGCAACATTTTTGTCAATATGCAATCTGCGCTTTCCGGCCTACATTTTATGTTTATAACGCCCAAATTTGTGTCCATTTATGCTTTTTCCGGTTTTATTCCATTTTTTCGTTACATAGTTGTTAAATCCATTCATAATTCTCATTAATTTTCTTCGCATACAAACAATTGTTGAGGTGATTTTATGCTCCATTTGTCCGTTCAATGCTTCCACGCCTTCCGCTGTCTCGCAGATACCTGTCCCGACACCTGCTGTGCAGGGTGGGAAGTGGACCTGGATGAAGGAATCCTTGCAAAATATCAGTCCCTCCCCGGCCCTCTGGGGGACGAGATCCGCAGCCGGATCGTGACAGAGGAGGGGTATACATTTTTCCGAATGGAGAGGGGACGCTGTCCCTTTCTGAACCGGCAGAATCTGTGCCGTATCATTCTGGAGGCAGGGGAGTCCTGTCTCAGCGAGACCTGCCGGGAGCATCCCCGGTTCTGGGAGGAATACGGTTCCCGGCAGGAGACCTGTCTTTCCATCTCCTGTCCGGAAGCCGCCCGGCTGCTGCTGAGTCAGCCCTTCCGGCTGGTGGCTGTAGAGACTGACGAACCTGCCCCTCCGGAGGAGGATCAGCCCGATCCGGTGCTGCTGGAGCATCTGCTCACCCTCCGGGACACCCTGTTTGAAGCTGCACTGGAGGATTCCCCCATGGAGCGCCGCCTTGAGACCATTGCTATGCTGGCCGGCAACGGGGAGCTCCCCCGGAACCTCCCGGACATCGGGGACTTTCTCCGGCAGATGGAGACCATGGAGTTCACCGATCAGCGGCTCCCGTCCCTTCTTTCCCGCACCCTTGGGCAGCTTCCCGCCCCGGAACAGGTTGCGACATACTATGCCCAGTATCCCATGGAGGCGGAAAACCTGCTGCTGTACTTCCTGTACCGGTATGTACTCCGGGCCGTCTGGGACGGATATGTGGAGGAAAAGGTGCTTTTCGCCGTCTATTCCCTGAAGGCCATCTTTACCATGGCGGCGCAGCAGGGAGATTTCCCGGAGCTGCTCCGGGAGAGCGCCATTCTCTATTCCCGGGAGGCAGAACACTCCCCGGACAATCTGGAAAACCTGTATATGTTCCTCTCCGGACAATAAAAAATGCCGGGTTCCCCTTATTCCACAGGGGAACCCAGTTTTTTCAGCACTGTTTCAAAATATTCCGGCAATTCCGAGGTCACCGTCACCAGTTCCCCCGTGCGGGGATGCCGGAACCGGAGGGTGCGGGCATGGAGGCACTGGCTGTCCAGTCCCAGATCCTTTCCCCGGCCATAGACCTGATCCCCCACAATGGGGTGATTCTGCCAGGAGAGATGTACCCGGATCTGATGGGTGCGTCCGGTCTCCAGCTGGAGCTGCAGGTGGGTGTAGCCACCGTACCGGGTGAGCACCTGATAATGGGTCACTGCCGGACGGCTGTTTTTCTCTGTAACGGCCATCCGCTTCCGATCCACCGGATGTCTGCCGATGGGGGCATCAATGGTGCCGGAGTCCTGCCGGATATTGCCCACCACCACGGCCTCATACACCCGGCTCAGGGAATGATCCTTCAGCTGCTCCGCCAGCGCGCCGTGGGCAAAATCGTTCTTCGCCACGATCAGAAGCCCGGAGGTATCCATGTCGATCCGGTGGACGATCCCTGGCCGCAGTTCTCCGTTGATCCCGGAGAGAGAATCCCGGCAGTGATACATCAGGGCATTCACCAGCGTCCCGCTCCAATGCCCCGGGGCAGGATGCACCACAAGACCCTTGGGCTTGTTGATCACGATCACGTCCTCGTCCTCGTAGCGAATATCCAGCGGGATATTCTCCGGGAGAATATCCACCGGTTCCGGTTCCGGAAGCTCGATCTGGATCTCATCCCCGGGACGGGTCTTGTAGTTTTTCTTCACCGGGCCTCCGTTTACCAGGATCCCGCCGGATTCCATCAGCTTCTGGACACCGCTTCGGCTCAGTTCCTCCACCTTGCCGGAGAGGAAGGCATCCAGCCGCAATCCGGCTTCCTCACAGATGATGGTCATCGGCTTTTCCCTCCGCAGACAGCTTCTGCTTTGCCACATACTTATCGTGCAGGAAGGCAAAATACACGCAGAAGGCAATGCCCCCCACCACCACGAAAATATCCGCCACATTAAAGATGGCAAAATTCATGAACAGGGTCTTGAACATATCTACCACATAGCCGTAAAGGGCCCGGTCGATCAGGTTGCCCACTGCACCGCCCACAACCAGCACAATTGACCACCGTGCCATGGGATGGGTAAACTTCTTTTTCAGCAGCAGCCACATGGCCGCCACCACAAAGGCCACCGTCAGCACCACGAAGAACCAACGTGCGCCCATCAGCATGGAAAAGGCCGCCCCTTCATTATGAATATGGGTCAGCCCCAGCACATGGGGAATGAAGGAAACATCCGTTCCCAGAGGAATATTGTTCTTTACCAGAAACTTCACCAGCTGATCCCCAACAACCAGCAGCACAATCACCAGTGTATCAAGCAAGTCTTTCTGCCTCCTCAGTACATAATTTGTATGGTAAACTCATAAAAAAGGTCATCTACAGAATAGGTCACGATCCCATCCGGGGGATAGATGCCGCAGTTCTCCAGAATCGTATGGATCTCCTGCTGTTCCACCAGATCATACAGGGCGGCGTTGTAATCCTCACCCCGGGCAAAGCGCACGGTCACTTCCCTGTCTCCCCGGTTTGCAGCATCCAGCACCATATAATCATAGGCACCTCTGTCCCAGAATTCCATCCATCGCCCCGCCTGCCGGTAATAATTCAGCTCCACCGCAGTGGCAGAGGGGAGAGGAATGTCCGGATCCGCACTGTGATCCTGATAGATCTCCTTATCGGTGACCATACAGTAGGTATATTTCACAGAATCTCCCGGGGCTCCGTACTCGTTCAAAGGATCTCCCCAGGTCACATCCACATGGTACCATTGTTCCTGACACTGCACCATATTCCAGCAGTGCCGCTGTCCCTCGCTCTCCCCGGAGACCAGAATACAGGGAATCTCCAGCTGATCCATCAAATACTGAAAGCAACGGCCATATCCGGCGCAGACCCCCTGCCCGGCACTCATCACCGTGCAGAAACTCTGGTCTGTCTCCCCCAGATTATAATCCGTATTATAAATGATATATTGATAAATTCCAAGAACTCTTTCGTAGTCACTTTGCGCCCCGGCCACAGCTTCCAGCGCCTGAGCGGTATATTCCGCCACCAGTGGCTCCATAGCCTGTATTTCCTGCTCCGTCATGGTGTAATAGGGGGTCACATAATATGCCTCGCCCGTCAGAACGGAGGTATAGGTGGTACACTGAATATGCCCGTCAAACCAGAAATACTCGGGGTGATCCATGCACACCGCATATACCACCCGCTCCATCCCGTCGCCGTTTACAGGCACAGCCACCTCCCCGGTCTCCCGAAGGGCAACTGCCGCAGAGAGAATGTCATAGGCCTCCTGTTCCGCCGGAGGAAGCTGACTGCGTCCCCACCGGAATCCGTCGCTGACGGGTGACGGGGCAGGGGAGGGCGCCGGCTCTGCCGGGATCCCCACATTCTCAGACAGCTCCGGCAGAAGCATCCGCCCATCCAGCCGACAGCCGGAGAGCAGCAGCAGTATCAGAAAAATCGGAATAATTCGTTTCATGTCTTTCCTTTCCCGGGCTACCCCACAGACAAACAGAGACCCGCAGAGCGGGTCTCCAAAAACACTTGATTAACGACGGCCCTTCTTGGTGCGATGCTCGGAATACTGCTTGATGGAAGAGATCTTGCTGTCAGAATCCGCCATGAACGCCTTGAGCATATCATCAAAGGTCTGAGGCTCCTTGGGAGCATTGTTCCGGGGAGCACCGGTGCGCTGAGGCCGGTCGTAGCCGCCACGGCTGCCGCCCTTCCGCTCCTGGCGGTCACCCCGGTCGGCATTCCGTTCGCCGTTCCGGTCATTACGTCCGCCGTTGGGACGGTCACCCCGGTTCTGCCGCTGAGGGGCTTCGGTGGTCTTTTTAATGGACAGATTGATTTTTCCTGCGGGGTCAATGGCGATAATCTTTACCTTGACCTCCTGTCCCACGGTCAGATGCTCGTTAATATCACTGACATAGGCGTGGGCAATTTCCGAGATATGTACCATGCCGGTCTTATTTCCGGGCAGAGATACGAAGGCGCCGAACTTGGTGATTCCGGTTACCTTTCCTTCCACAATGGCTCCAACTTCAAACTCCATGTTTGGGTGTTATCCTCCTTTATTTTCCGGCGTACAGAACGCCGCTTCCACAGTGCATGACCGTTATCCGCCGTCAAAAAACAGGATATCCCCCCGGTGAACATAGCCCATGGACTTCAGCAGCTGCTCCGGATCCGGGTCAGACAGGCATTCGATCTGCGTCCGGGCATCCCCCACGGCCGCTTCCAGCGCCGCCGCCTGCTGGGACGTCTCACGCAGATCCGCCGACAGATTCCCCAGACTCCACGCAGCCCAAACCGCCATCAGTGCGGCAAAGACTCTTTTTGCTATGGTTTTTATCATAGGGCGAGGCACCTTCCTTTTGCAGATGGTTTTTCCTCGTCGAAAACGGTATTGCTTTTATTGTACCCCATTTTCGCGAAGATGAAAAGAACTTTTTTACAAGTTTTCGCAAAAAATTCACAGATTTTTTCGCCCGATTTTTCCCGGTTTTTGTGAGACACACCATTTTGAGAAGCAGTGCCGCCGTTCCTCCGGTCACAAATGGGCCAAGGGTCATAAGCCAGAGCCCGGCACCGATTCCCAGCCCCAGCACCTGGTCCGGTCCCAGTCCCCGGGTATATACCCCCGTCAGGCACAGGCTCAGGAAAAATACCAGCCCGAACAGCATATCCACCGGCACAGTCAGCCGCCGGAACACCCGTCTTACACCCCTGCCCAGATCATAGCACAGCCCCAGTGCTGCCCCCAGCACCACCGCCCCGAGAAAGCGGATGAGCTGTTCCGAAAGGGGACGGATCATCGGAAGAGCCTCTGGAGAAAGGTTCCCTGGGTCTGCCGGGTCTCCTCGTAGCTGATGCTGTCCACCTGTCCCGTCAGCCGTACTGCCCCCGCCTCCAGATCCAGCTGCTCCACATGAAGCTCCTGTCCCCGGACGATCAGCATTCCCCGGCTGGTCTCCAGCACCGCCGCCGTCTCATCAAAGCTCTCCGCATCCGTGACCCCGCTGACCGTGAGCCGTCCACGGCCCTCCAGCGTCAGTCTGTGTTCCGGCGCAAGAGCCATATCTTCCTTCAGCATCATAAAAATCCCTCCACAGCTGCCTGAAAAAGCATATTCCCCCGGGGGTGATTTTATACCTGAAGTTCATTGACAAGTTGGCCTTTTTGCGTTAGAATGAACCAGAACGCAAGGATGAAAAAGCAGTACCGCTTTTTCTCTGCCTCAGAGAGCGGGTCCCCGGCTGAAAGCCCGTGCAGAGAACTGTGGGAAGGACATTTTCGGAGCGGGCGTATAAGGCCTCCGGCTGAAAGCGCAGGTCTCCCCACCATACGGGGCAAAAGGGCGGTCATTCCGCCGAATTTGGGTGGCACCACGAAGCTTATGCTCTCGTCCCAATGGGATGGGGGCTTTTTGTTTTTCTGCCCCTGAAACGGGCATGGATCGTATACCACATCAGAGAAAGGATTTTTAATATGGAAAAAATCAGACCCCGCACCCTTTCCGGGTTTATGGAGCTTCTCCCTGCGCCTCAGATGCAGATGGAGAAGTTCATGGAGGTTCTCCGTGAGACCTACAGCCTCTACGGCTTCACCCCCCTGGATACCCCCATTATTGAGGATGCACAGATCCTTCTGGCCAAGGGCGGCGGCGAAACGGAAAAGCAGATCTATCG
>CAZFGL010000100.1:0-8262 GCA_964518645.1 uncultured Oscillospiraceae bacterium
GCCTGATCCACATCTCCCAGATCGCTGACCGCCGCATCGGCAAGCCCGAGGACGTTCTGGCTGAGGGCGATGTTGTGGATGCTAAGATCATCGACATCGACGCTGACAAGAAGCGCATTTCCCTGTCCATCCGTGCTCTGCTGGAAGAGACCGCTGAGGACGAGGAGTAATTTGAATTAAGATTCCCCGCTGTACTTCTGTACGGCGGGGAATTTTTATCAGGCAGACCGTTTCTCCCGAACTATTGACCCGTATGGAAAGTTATATTACAATGAATCTGCTTCGATGGAATCAAACCATGTTATGAAAGCCGGCAGTTTGTACATGACATGCCAGGAAGCTGAGAAACAGGAGGTACGTTATGGCGTTCGATTATAAAAAGGAATACAAGGAATATTATATGCCACCGAAAAAGCCTGTTTTGGTGGACGTCCCGGAAATGAATTTTATTGCAGTCCGTGGTTCCGGAGATCCCAATCAGGAAAACGGCCCTTATCAGCAGGCGATGGGGATCTTGTACGGCATTGCCTATACAATTAAAATGAGTAAAATGGGCGACAGACGTATCGAGGGGTATTTCGATTATGTGGTTCCTCCGCTGGAAGGCTTTTGGTGGCAGGCGGATAAGATTGGTATTGATTATAGCAGAAAGCAGGACTTTCGGTGGATCGCTTTGATCCGGCTGCCTGATTTTGTGACCGAAGCGGATTTTGCGTGGGCTGTGGCAGAAGCAACCCGGAAGAAAAAGCAGGATTTTTCCCGGGCGGAGTTCTTAACATATGGGGAAGGGCTGTGTGTTCAGTGTATGCATGTTGGCCCCTACGACGATGAGCCGGAGACCGTTGTGACTATGGAGAGATATGCACAGGAACAGGGCTATGTCGTTGATATTACTGACGGCCGGTATCATCATGAAATTTATCTCAGCGACGCACGGAAAACCGCACCTGAAAAGCTGAAAACGGTCATCCGGTGTCCGGTTCGGAAGAAATAATGCAATAATCTGATTATTTCTGCGTCCATGTTTATGGAGGTGTTTTAAATGAAAAAACTGGTTGTATTATTGACCCTGCTGCTTCTCTGTCTGGCTGGCTGCCGATCCCGGGAAGCGGGGGAGACAGTAGAAGGAATGGTTGTTGAGGCGGGAGGAAATCCCTGTGCTTTTGCGGTGGAACAGAGTAACGGGGATACCTGTGGATTTCTTGTAACGGAGGATACGGAACTGATCTGGGAGGATCGAAGTGCCTTTCGGATTTGGGAGGACACAGCAGTTGAATACGACGACTGGGGTGTTTTCAGCTGCGATATGTATGTCACTGTGGAAGTGGGAGCGGAGGCGCAGCCGGCGGAGAAGTCTGGTGCTGTCCGGAACGGGTGGTATTATGCCCGGAAGGTGACGGTTACCGGTGTATATGACGGGTACTTCGATGTGGCCGCCAAACCAGTGATCTATCTCTATCCTCAGGAGGAGACTCCGGTGACCGTGGAGCTTGACTATAAGGGAATTCTGACCTGTACCTATCCCAAGTACCGGGATGGCTGGAATGTGGTGGCACAGTCGGATGGAACACTGACCGATGAAAATGGACTGAAATATAACTATCTGTATTGGGAAGGAATCTGGAATGGGAATTATGATTTCTCCGAGGGCTTTTGTGTCAGGGGAGCGGATTCTGCAAAATTCCTGGAGGAAATTCTGCCTCAGTTGGGACTGAACCGGCGGGAGGCCAATGAATTCATTGTGTACTGGCTGCCCCAGCTGGAGAAACATCCATATAATCTGATCTCCTTTCAGCAGGAAAACTATTCCGAGGGAGCAAGACTTACCGTTTCTCCGGAACCGGATACGGTGATCCGGGTGTTTATGGCCTTCCAGCCTCTGGATGAAAAAGTCGAGATTCCACCCCAGAATTTTGTACAGCCGGAACGGGCTGGGTTTACTTTGGTAGAATGGGGCGGAACCTGCGTAGAGCGCTAAAACCAAAGGAAAAATCCCTGTTCGATTTGTGAAAATTACATATTTTCATGCCGGGGCATTTGTGTTAAAATGTCACCGGAACATTGATCCAAAAGTTAATAATGGAGGTCAAAATACTATGAAGAAACTCTATGAGGGCAAGACGAAGAACGTTTATGAACTTGAGAACGGGAATGTACTGCTGAAGTTTAAGGATGACTGCACCGGTAAGGACGGCGTTTTTGATCCCGGCGAAAACAGCGTTGGTCTGACCATTGAGGGCATTGGCCGCGCCAACCTTGAGACTTCCATTCATTTCTTTGAGATCCTGAAGGAAAAGGGTGTTAAGACTCATTATGTCAGAGCCAATGTTGAGGATGCTACTATGGAAGTACTTCCCGCAAAGGTGTTTGGCAAGGGCCTTGAAGTAATCTGCCGTCTGAAGGCTACCGGTAGCTTCATTCGTCGCTACGGTGCATACATTGCTGATGGCACTCCTCTGGAGGGCGGCTATGTTGAGACCACCTTTAAGGATGACGCCAAGGGCGATCCCCTGGTAACCTCCGAGGGGCTGGAGGCTCTGGGTATCATGAGCCAGGAGATGTTTAATGACATGAAGGCACAGACTCTGAAGATCACCAAGATCGTTGCAGAGGATCTGGCTGTCAAGGGTCTGGATCTTTACGACATCAAGTTTGAGTTCGGCTACAACAATGACGAGGTCATTCTCATTGACGAGATCGCCAGCGGCAACATGCGTGTCTACAAGGACGGCGTGATCGTTGAGCCCATGGAACTGACTAAGCTCATTCTGGGCAAGTAATTTCATAATAACGCTCTGGGGCACCTGCCGAAAGGAAGGTGCCCCTTTTTTCAGATTGGAATTAAATCATTTGCAGCAGAGACCACATAGGCCTCTTTGATGCATGAAAAAAGGCTTCCCCGTCCCATGGGGAAGCCTTTATGTATCCGTGCGCTGCTCAGCGGCAGCGGAAAAGATGCTGACGGAGGTATCCGCGGATATCCGCATCATTTCCTTCGAGAACCATTCTGATATTATCCTGATGTCTGTGAATAATCAGCAGGGAGAAGAGGGAGGTAATCAGAAAAACCGGAATGCTTCTGGATTTCCATGTGGAAAGAATGGTGAACAGGGTGGAGGAGGTAATGGGTACGGATACGGAATGGTTGGACAGAAGCATCAGCACCCAGCAGATGATAAAAATAAACAGAAACATGTGGGGGTCATATGCCAGAATGCAACCGCCGAAGGCAGCCAGTCCCTTGCCACCCTGAAAGTTCATATAAAAGGGATACATATGTCCAATGGCAGTAAACAGTCCTGCCAGAAGGGAGAGAGTGGTGTCCCCGGGATAGAGGTAACCGATCAGTCCCATTGCCAGAACAGCTTTGCAGGCATCGAACAGCATAACAAGAACTCCGTAGCCCAGTCCAAAGGTCAGCATGGTGTTGGTTGCGCCCAGATTTCCCGTTCCCTGTTCCCGAAGATTCATTCCCTTCAGCCGTGCAATCAACGCAGATGGGTTCAGAGAACCCAGTAAATAACCCAATACAATACTCAGTAATACTTTCATAATGCACTCCTTTTTATTTGGAATCTATTATATGATAAATTGTTTTAGGAATCAAGTGTGGATACAACCCCTGCCTCAAAGTGCGAATATTGTTGTTTAGGTCACATATTGACACAATATTGCGTATTTTGCATGTCAGATTGTTGTGAGAACGAAAAATCATATTGCAAAATTGATAAATATGTACTATAATGTTGACTGTAATTTTGCCATATTGGCAAAAACAGAAAAATGGGGGAATGAACTTTGCTCGAAATGAAGACAATCATTCAGTGCGAAGGTATCACAAAATATTTCCCAGGTGTAAAGGCCCTTGACGGCGTCTCCTTCGATATTCGCGAAGGTGAGGTCCACGCTCTCTGCGGCGAGAACGGTGCTGGTAAGTCTACACTGATCAAAGTGCTTACCGGTGTTCACGAGCGCGATGGCGGACGGTACCTAATTGATGGCGAAGAGGTCTTCTTCAAAAGCACTGAAGAGGGTATTGCAGCTGGTGTTTCCTGTGTGTACCAGGAGCTTTCTATTGCTCCGCAGTTGGATGTTGCAAAGAATCTGTTTATTGGCAACCTTCCCATGAAGGGTAAGCTGGTCGATCACAAAACCCTGTATCGTAAAACCGCAGAGATTCTGGAAGAACTGGACATGAACGTCTCTCCCAAGACTCTGGCCGGTGACCTGTCCATTGGACAGCAGCAGATGATCGAGATCGGCAGAGCACTGACCAGAAATGCCAGACTCATTATTATGGATGAGCCTACATCGTCCCTGTCTGAGGCAGAGACGGAGACCCTTTTCCGTATTATTCGTAAGCTTACGGAAAAGAACATCGCAATTGTATACATCTCTCACAAGCTGGACGAGGTAATGGAGCTGTCCGACCGGATCACCGTTATCCGGGATGGTCAGAATATTATCAGCGCTGATACAAAGAACATTACCCAGGATGAGTTGATCGCCCATATGATCGGCCGTCCCCTTCAGAATCTGTATCTGAAGGAGCCTGCTGAGATTACCGATACCATGCTGGAGGTCAACAACCTGACCCGTAAGGGTGTTTTTGAGGATATCTCCTTCTCCGTCCGTAAGGGCGAGGTAGTTGGTTTCTTCGGTCTGGTTGGTGCCGGTCGTTCTGAGATTATGCGCGCCATCTTCGGCGTGGATAAGTATCAGTCCGGTGAGGTAATTCTGGACGGAAAGAAGCTCAAGGGCGGCAATCCTGCCGCTGCCATTGAAGCGGGCATCGGCTTCTGCACAGAGGACCGTAAGCAGGAGGGACTGGCACTGCGTCTGTCCATCCTTCAGAACATGACTCTGGTAAAGCTGAAGTATCTTGCAAAGCTGGGTGTGATCAAGCGGAAGGCACAGCGTGAGGCGGCTGATGAGTATATGAAGGCCATCTCCATTAAGGCACCCTCCGTTACACAGCTTGTGGGCAATCTGTCCGGCGGCAACCAGCAGAAGGTTGTTGTTGCAAAGTGGCTGATGATGAACCCCAAGGTTCTCATTGTGGACGAGCCTACCCGTGGTATTGACGTTGGTTCCAAATCTGAAATTTACGGTCTGCTGTCTGATCTTGCAAAGCAGGGCATAGCAATTATCGTGGTTTCTTCCGAGATTGAAGAGATCATGGGTGTCTGCGACAGCGTTGTGACCGTCTTTGAGGGCAAAATAACTGCCCAGCTGGAGATCAATCCCCAGCTGACCCGTGAGAAGGTTCTTTCCTGCGCTCTGGGTAAAGTTGACGAAATGGGGGAGACTGCAGAATGAAAAAGAATAACGAACAGTCCCTCTGGAAGCGCTTTCAGAGCCTGAATGGTTCCTCTGTGTTCCTTGCCATGCTGGCTGTCATTGTGATTTTTGAAATCATTCTGCAGTTCACCAAGGGCGGATCCGGACTGATTTTTATCACTCCCAGCAACCTGATGAGTATTCTTCGTCAGCAGGTTTACATCGGCATCATTGCCTTCGGCATGACGCTGGTTATGATCACCGGCAACATTGACCTGAGTGTGGGCAGCATGCTTACCTTTATGTGCTGTGTCTGCGCAAAGATCATGATGACTACCGACAACGGCCTTCTGGGTATCTTCGGTACCATCGCCATCGGCGGACTCTGCGGCCTTGTAAACGGTGTGCTGGTAAACTATGTGAAGCTGAACTCCTTCATCACCACTCTGGGTACCAGTTCCATCTTTACGGCACTGGCACTGAGACTTTCCTCCGGTACCGTACTGGTTATTCCGGACAACTGTGATCCCCTGTTCCAGGCAGTGGGTGTCAGCTCCCTTGGACCTGTACATATCCTGATCGTCTGGTTCCTGGTGGTTGCAGTGGTACTCGGCCTGCTCCTGTCCCGTACCGTGTTTGGTCAGCGGCTTTATGCCATCGGTTCCAATCCCACGGCTGCCCGGTTCTCCGGTATCCGTGCAAAGCGGAACACCACGCTGGCTTATGTAATCACCGGCCTTTGCGTTGGCTTTGCAGCTATGCTGATGATGGCCAATGTAAAGAGCTCCAATCCTCAGGCTGCCAACGGCAAGGAGATGGAGATCATCCTCTGCGTTGTTCTTGGTGGCGTTGCAGTCAATGGTGGTAAGGGCTCCGTTTGGGGTACCATCATCGGTGTAATGTTCTATGGCGTACTCAGCACAGGCTTCACCCAGCTGAACCTGTCCATCTATCTCCAGTGGTTTATCATGGGTATCATCATGGTAATCGCACTGAGCTTGGATGTTCTGAAAGAAAGGGGGATCAAGCTGTGGAAAAAGAAGTAAAGTCTAGAACCCGGGCGGTCCGCTTTATTAAGGACAACAACTCTGTGCTGATCCTTCTTGCGCTTCTGGCAGTTTGCTTCCTGGGCGTGGATGGCTACAAGAACGGCTTCTACAATGTAATTGTTTATTCCAGCGTCTATGGCGCGATCTGCCTTGGCCTCGGTCTGGTTATGCTCACCGGCAATATTGACCTGTCCGTTGGTTTCCAGGCTGGTCTGGCCGGCGTATCCACGGTTTATGGTTTCGATCTGGTTTACAGTGCCACAGGCAATGCAGTGATTTCTCTCATTGCGGCTATAATTCTGGCACTGGTCACCGGCGCAGTCACCGGCCTGCTCAACGGCTTCGTGGTGGCAAAGGTGGGCGTTTCTCCCCTGATCGCTACCATCGCCACCAACTACCTGTTCAAGGGCCTTGTGTTCAACTTCGCCCAAAGCTCCGTCACTCCTCAGAGTACTGACCTGATTAAGGCAGTTGCCAAAACAAAGCTGTTTGGTCTGAAGTGGCTGACCCCCTCTGTGATCATTCTGGTTGTGATGGTTGTGCTCCTGTTCCTCTGGATGCGCAAGACCCGGTTTGGTAATGCCCTTGTGGTGGTTGGCGACAATGCGGAGGCTGCTTCCTATGCAGGTATCAGTGTGTCCCGTACTGTCCTGATTTCCTATGTACTCTGTGGTATCTTCGCTGCTGTGTGTGGCTTTATGATGGTCTCCTTTGATGGTTACACCATTTATACCCAGGGTAACTCCCTGGCCACCTTCCCCATCTCCTGCTGTGTAATCGGCGGTATTAAGATGTCCGGTGGTAAGGGTACCATGGTTCATGTGCTGATCGGCGTTGTAATCATGCGCGCCATCTCCACCATGATGAGCGTAATGTTCCTGTCTACGGACATGGTCAACCTGATTACCGGCCTGCTGCTGATTCTGGTTCTGATCATTGACCGGTTCACCAGCTCCAAGCGCTCTGGTGAATAATTTCTGTTGATTCCCCATACGGGTTTCAAAAATATATTCTTTGTTATTATGAAAGGATGACAAACATGAAGAGATTTGTTGCTCTGCTTCTGGCTCTTTGCATGGTGTTTGCCCTGACCGCATGCGGCGGTACTGAGGCTTCCACTTCTGTAGAGACCGGTTCCTCCGCTCCTGCTGAGGCTGGTTCCGCAGCAGCCCCTGAGGCTGGTTCCACTGCTGAGGCTGCTCCCGCTGGCGAGGTAGATGTAAAGGCTGCCCTCAACGGCAAGACCATCGGCTATGTTACCATCAACTCCGCTTCCCCCTGGTCCGGTTGCATCGACACCGCTTTGGGCAAGCTGGTTGAGGAAGCCGGTGCTACCTATCGTGCACTGGACGCACAGACCGATACCGCTAAGGTTGCTGAGTACTGCCAGCAGATGATCGACTCCGCTGTTGACGCTCTGATCATCTTCGGTGGCGACCCCGCTGCAAACGCTGACATTGCTAAGACCGCTGATGAGGCTGGCATCCCCGTATTCCTGGCTGCTCTGGACGTTACCGAGAATGGCCGTCAGTATGTCAAGGCTTGCGTTGGCCCCGACCAGGAGCAGATGTGCTATGACATCGGCAAGTTCATTCTGGATGCTAACGGCGCTGACGCTGGCATGAAGGTTGTTCGTATCTCTGGCGTTCCCTTCCTGGATGACTATATCCAGCGTGAGGCTGGCTTTGCCCGCGCTATGGAAGAGGGCAACTACGAGCTGCTTGAGCCCGACTACGCTTATTCCAGCCGTTCCGATGCTAAGGCATTCATGGAGAAGCACATCCAGGCTGATGGTGATTCCATCAACGTTGTTATGGGCTTCGACGACGACCTGACCATGGGCGCTGTTGCTGCTATCGAAGAGGCTGGCCTCACCGACAAGATCAAGGTTTACTCCCTCACCGGCCAGAACGACGCTATTCAGGCTGTTGCT
>CAZFGL010000101.1:0-8260 GCA_964518645.1 uncultured Oscillospiraceae bacterium
TTACTCCCCTGTCTCTGGGCATTGAGACCATGGGCGGCGTATTCACCAAGCTCATTGAGCGCAACACCACCATCCCCGTAAAGAAGAGCCAGATCTTCTCCACCGCTGCTGACAACCAGACCTCCGTTGAGGTTCATGTACTCCAGGGCGAGCGTGAGATGGCTGCATATAACAAGTCCCTTGGTAAGTTCCATCTGGACGGTATCGCTCCCGCACGCCGGGGCGTTCCTCAGATCGAAGTAACCTTTGATATTGACGCAAACGGCATTGTAAATGTCTCCGCTACCGATAAGGGTACCGGTAAGGAGCAGCACATCACCATCACCGCTTCCTCCAACCTGTCCCAGGAGGACATCGAGAAGGCTGTCAAGGAAGCTGAGCAGTACGCCGCTGAGGACAAGGCCCGCAAGGAAGAGGTCGAGGTTCGCAACGCTGCCGATCAGATCATCTATCAGTCCGAAAAGACTCTGGAGGATCTGGGCGACAAGGTTACCGACAGCGAGAAGGCTCCCATCCAGGAGGCAATTGAGAAGCTGCGCGAGACCCTGAAGGGCACCGATGTGGAAGCAATCAAGGCTGACACCGAAAACGTTCAGAAGGCCTTCTATGCCATCTCTGAGAAGCTCTATCAGCAGCAGGCTGCTGAGGGCGCACAGGACGCAGCGCCTGCCGATGACGGCGTTGTGGATGCAGACTACGAGGTCGTTGACGACGATCAGTAATGCAACTTCCCGTGGAGCGCGGAGAGACCTCCGCGCTCCATTTAAGCTGTTTGATGGGCAAATGAGGTGAGACTATGGCAGAAGAAAAAAGAGATTATTATGAAGTCCTTGGGGTTGAGAAAACCGCCACGGACGATGAAATAAAAAAAGCGTACCGCAAAATGGCAAAAAAATATCACCCGGATCTGAATCCCGGTGATCAGGAGGCGGAGGCCAAGTTCAAGGAAGTTGGCGAAGCCTATGCGGTTCTTTCTGACGGGGAGAAGCGCTCCCGTTATGACCAGTTCGGTTTTGCAGGAGTTGATCCCAACTACGGCGCCGGTGACGGCTACGGCGGTTTCGGCGGTGGCTTTGGCGGATTTGACGTGGATTTGGGCAGCATTTTCAGTGATTTCTTCGGTGGTGGCGCGTCCACAGGTACCCGGAGAAATGGTCCCAGAAAGGGCGAAAATGTTCGGGCAGCGGTTACGCTGACCTTTGAAGAGGCGGCCTTCGGATGTGAGAAGGAGGTCACTGCCTCCCGTGTTGAAAAGTGTGCAAAGTGTTCCGGCACCGGTTCTGCGGACGGTAGTGAGCCGGTCAACTGTACCTCCTGCGGTGGCAGCGGTGTGGTTCGGACTGTGCGCCAGACGCCCTTCGGTTCCATGCAGCAGCAGACCACCTGTCAGAAGTGCGGTGGCACCGGCAAGACCGTGAAGGATCCCTGTCCCACATGCCGGGGCAAGGGTAAGGTTCGCAAGAACAAGAAGATCATGGTGAAGGTTCCCGCAGGTGTAGACAACGGTCAGGCTGTCCGGGTTTCCGGAGAAGGCTCTGTAGGATCTCAGGGTGGCGGAAACGGCGATCTGCTGGTTGAGGTCAATGTATTGTCCCATGCCATTTTTGAGCGGGAAGGCAGCGACGTGATCTGCGAGATGCCGATTACATTTGTACAGGCCGCTCTGGGCGGAGAACTGGAGGTTCCCACGCTGGACGGCAAGGTACGGTATAATATCCCCGAGGGCACTCAGACCGGAACCACCTTCCGGCTGCGGAACAAGGGTATCCCCGTGGTGGGTTACCAGAACCGCCGGGGCGATCAGTATGTTACCGTGGTGGTGGAGACCCCGAAAAACCTGTCCAAGGAGCAGAAGGATATTCTGCGGAAGTTTGCCGAGTCCGATGGAGAAGAAAGCTATACCAAGCGAAAGAGCTTCTTTGAAAAGGTCAAGGATAACTTCAAAAATATCTGATGATTGTGAAAACGGCGTGCTGCAAAACAGTTTGCAGCACGCCGTTTTTGTCTGTATCAGCGTGAATGTCTCAGTTCCCCTGCCAGAAGTCCGCTGGCCCAGGCCCACTGGAGATTGTAGCCTCCGCAGTCTCCGTCCACGTCCAGAACCTCGCCGCAGGCATACAGCCCCGGGACAAGGTGGCTCTCCATGGTCTCCGGATCAAACTCGTTGGTATTCATACCGCCGGAGGTGACCTGTGCTGCCTCAAAGCCGGATACCCCGGTAATGGGCAGAACAAAGTTTTTGCTGCCCTTGGAGAGATTTCGCAGATCCCTGTCCCGCAGAGAATCGGTGGATGCGGTGGGAGGCACCTTGCTGTATTTGCACAACGTCTGGGCGACCCGGCTCTGCAATGCGCCGGTGAACAGCTTTTCCGCAGACAGGGCGGGATTCCCTGTGGCTCTGTCCTTGAGATACAGGTAAAGATCATTCTCACGGAATTCCGGGAAAAAATCAATGGCCAGTTCCAGCCCCTCTTCTGAGACCAGTCGGGAGATCTGAAAGACTGCGGTGCCGGAGACACCGGTGTCCGTAAAGAGAATATCTCCGGTGGCCTGTGCCAGAATCTCTTTATGACGGCGGATGCAAACCCTGCCGTCAACCTTGATCCCCTTCATTGTCCGGGGATAATCGGGGACGGTACGAATCTGGGTCAGTGCAGGATGGAGGGGAGTGCGGCTGTGTCCCAGTGCCTTCAGAAGGTGATAGCCGTCCATGACGCCCCCCAGTTTGCTCCCTGCACAGCCACCGCAGGCCACAATGACCCGGTCAGCGTGGAGCGTACCACCCTGATAGGAGACGGAAAAACCGTCCCCTTCACGACGGATCCACTCTGCGGCCGTATCGGTGAGAAGGGTGATATTGGGCTTCTCCAGACCAAGCCGGAGAACGTCCAGCACACTGGAGGCGTGGTTGCTCTTTGGGAAAACCCGCCCCCCGTATTCCTGAGTGGTCAGCAGACCCAGAGCGCGAAAAAAGTGAAGTACCTTTTCCGGAGGGAATGCCTGAAGCGCGGGGCGGACAAAGTCCGTATCAGCGCCGTGATAGTGCTCCGGGGCTGCATCGGTATTGGTTAAATTACACCGGCCGTTTCCGGTGGCAGTCAGTTTTTTTCCGACCCGGCTCTGCCGTTCCAGAAGAAATACATGATGCTCCTGATTCTGCGCGGCGGTGATGGCAGCGGCCATCCCCGAAGCACCGCCGCCGATAATGACGATGTTATCCATAGAGGGCTCCGTTCTGCTGTAAACAGCGGATAATTTGTCCGTCCCGGTCGTGGACGAAAGAGATAATAAACTGGGGCATCACAGAATGCCACCCTGCTTCAATTCTTCCAGCATGCGATCAGTCATTTGCCAGTGCCAGTTGCCCTCGGCAACGCCGGGGACATTGATCCGTGCCTCGTCCCCGAGGCCGAGAATGTCCTGTACAGGCAGGATCACGGCAGCGGCAGGCATCTGGATCAGCTCCCGCAGGATCTGTGCCGGCGGTGTGGGATTATGGGTATCCCGCAGGTGGCCAAGCAGGGTCTGGTTGTCGTGGGTGCCACTGAAGAATACCCGGTGTCCGGCCTCCTCCGGGGTCATGGCCAGCATGTCATCCAGATTGAACTGCCAGATGTTCATGCCGGGCAGACCGGTCTGTTTCAGCAGAGCAGTGACCTCGCAGTCCAGCGTGCCAAGATCCTCCGCAATAATGGGGAGTGTTCCAAAGGCATCCCGGAGGGTACGGAACAGCCTGATCCCGGGACCCTTCATCCAGTAGCCGTTTATGGGGCTTTTTCCCGCGGGAATTGCGTAATAGGCAGCAAAGCCCCGGAAATGATCCAGACGTACATAGTCAAACCGTTTCAGGGCAAAACACATACGGTGTACCCACCAGTCGAAACCCTCCTGCTCCATGGCCTCCCAGTTGTACAGGGGATTTCCCCAGTCCTGACCGTCGGGGGAGAAATAATCCGGGGGACAGCCGGCTCGCATAATGGGATACCCCCGGGAGTCCAGCTGGAACAGCTCCCGGTGCGCCCATGTGTCAGCGCCGTCAACGGCAGCATAAATAGGCAGGTCACCGATCAGACTGATGCCCAGAGAAGCGGCCTTCTCCTTCAGCAGAGTCCACTGAACATGGAAGACATACTGCTCCTCCATAATAGTTTGGAGTTGAGCAGCGTATTTTTTGCGGAGTGCGGGAAGATTCTTTCGGTCCCGTTCCCGCCAGGGCCACTCCTGCCAGGGGGCGTTTTGATGTTCAGACCGGAGTACGGTGTAAAGGGCATAATCCTCCAGCCAATACTGATTCTCCTGACAGAAGTCCTCGAATCCATCCATGGAGACGGAGATCTCCGGGGCGATAAATCTGGGATCCCCCGCAAAAATTCCGCGGCTGCTGTAGGGGGAGTCCCCGTCTCCGGCGGGACACAGGGGCAGCAGCATCCAGCTGGTATATCCCTGACCGGCCAGTGCCTCCAGAAATTCATAGGCCTTTTTGCCCATGGTGCCACAGCCCTCTCCGGGAAGGGAAAACAGGGGGCACAGCACGCCCTTACCCTGTGGGGCGCGGGCGGCAGAGGGGAGGGGGGAGAAGTCCGGCTGAGAACCCTCCCGGTACAAAATGGCGGCGGAGAGGGAGGGAATGGTCAGACAATCCCTGGAAATCAGCCTGCCACTGAGCAGATCCAGCCGATGACCACAGTGCTCCGGCAGGGAAATTGTGCGGGAATCAAAGGAACGGTTTACATAAATCAGAACTGAGGTGTCCTCAAACTTCCGTTCCAGCCCGAAAACATCCATCTCCGGAGCGAAATACCGGGTGTCGCCCTGAACCAACACGGGATACTCCCGGCGGAGATTAGACAGCATGCGCACAGAAAACTGAAGGGTTCCGTCCTCCCGGCCCCAGGGGAAGGGACCACGGTTGTAGGGGTCGGCAAAGCCTTCCATACCGGCCTCGTCCCCGTAATAGACGCAAGGAACTCCTGGGAAGGTAAACAGCAGCACGTCCAGAAGCTGCTTCCGGTACACGGCCAGCTGTCGCTGTCCCTGAGGAAGCCGGTAGTATTCTTTCTGGCCTTCCGGCAAATCCTGAGGTGCGTCCCCAAGAACAGTCAGAATCCGGGGGGTATCATGGGTGGACACCAGATTCAGGGCTCCGTGGAGAGCAGAGGGCGGGTAGTTTTCCCGTATGGTATCCATTGCGTTTTGAAATTCTTCGGCGGAGATTCTTCCGAGAATGAAGTCCACCGCACTGACCCGGAAGGGGTAATGCATGGTGCAGTCCAGCTCACTGCCCAGAAGATATTCCCGAAGGGCGGAGTAGCTCACCTTGTTGCTGGCATCCTCCCAGACCTCCCCCAGCAGCAGGGAATCGTTACGCTGGGCTTTGCAGGCGGTGCGGATCCGGTGGATAAAGCTGTCGGGCAGCTCGTCTGCCACATCCAGCCGCCAGCCGGAAGCACCCAGCCCCAGCCACTTCCGGATAACGCCCCCATCTCCGCAGATGAAGTCCTGATACCCCGGGTCGTTTTCCTCCACCTCGGGCAGGGTGTCTACCCCCCACCAGCAGGAGTAGCCGGTGGGATGAGATTCGTCAAACCGGTACCAGCTGTCATAGGGGGAAGGGGCGGAAGAACATGCCCCCGGCTGAGGGAAATTTCCGTAACGGTTGAAATAGATGCTGTCATCACCGGTGTGGCTGAATACACCATCCAGAATGATCCGGATGCCCAGAGCTTCGGCCTGGGTACACAGGGCGGTGAAGTCCTCCTCGGTGCCAAAGGCCGGGTCAATGGTCATGTAGTCTGCGGTGTCGTATTTGTGGTTGCTGATCGCTTTGAAAATGGGATTCAGGTAAATGGCGCTGATCCCGAGGGATTTCAGATAGGGAAGCTTGTCCTGAATGCCCCGGAGATTGCCCCCGAAGAAGGGCCAGCGGGTGACACGGCCATTGGGATCCTTGCAGTAGAAGGGGGTGTCGTTCCAGTCCTGCATCACGATCCGCTTGCTGCCAACGTGGTTTTCGGGCAGAGCGGCACGGGACTGACAGGTCTCCCAGTCCTCGCCACGGGCAAAACGATCCGGGAAGATCTGATAAACGACAGCGTTTTCATACCACTCGGGAAGCTCAGTGGGGGTGTATACGGTGATCTGCCAGGATTCCGGTGCGTCCATCATGGTGCCTTTTCCGGTTTTGCTTCCGGAGGGCTTCCCGTAGAACAGGGAACCGCTGGGGGTGTCGAGCCGGAAATAATACCACAAAAGGCAGGGGGTGTCCGGCAAAGTAATGGTGGCAGAGTAAAAACCGGGCTCGGTTTCCGTCATGAGAATAAGCTGTTCCCTGTCCGTCCACAGACGCAGATAGACTTGTCCCTCCGGCATGCCCAGTACATCAAGACCAAGGGTCACCTGAGCGCCGGTGGGGGTTGCACCGAAGGGGGTGCGGTACTTTTCCTGACGGGAGTTGTGAAACAGGTACATAAAAACCTCCGGGGGATAAATAGAATCAAAAGCTTAGGTCAGTTTATCAGACTCTGATAAACCTCGATATATTCTCTTGCGCTGGTGTTCCAGCCAAAGTCCTGTGCCATGGCCTGCATCTGAAGCTGATGCCAGGCGGCGGGGGCGCTGTGGAACAGCTCCAGTGCGATACACAGACAGTTTTTAAGATCCTCACAGGTGGGATTCCGGAAGCTGAAGCCGGTACCCTCGCCGGTGAACCGGTTATAGGGACAGACGGAATCCCGAAGGCCTCCGGTCTCACGCACCAGAGGCAGAGTGCCGTATCCCATGGCGATCATCTGGCTCAGGCCACATGGCTCGAACAGGGAAGGCATCAAAAGCAGGTCGCCGCCGGCGTACATCCGGCAGGAAAGCGGCTCGTCAAAGGTGCAGCGTATGGCGACTTTGTCCGGGTGCCTGTTGGCATGATCCTGAAACAGCTGTTCATATTTGTGCTCACCGGTACCCAGAATGGCAAGCTGCATGTCCTGCTGGAGCAGGGTGTCCATAACACCGGCCAGCAGATCCAGACCCTTCTGGTCTGTGAGCCGGGAGATCAGTACAACAAGGGGAGTGTTCGGCTGCTGGGGCAGTCCCAACTCCTGCTGCAATGCAGCCTTGCAGCGTGCTTTCCCGGAAAGATTCTCCTGAGAGAAGGGGAAGCGCGCACTGCCGGGAGAGAATTTGCAGGTGTCAATGCCGTTCAGAATGCCCCGGAGACGGTCTGAACGTTGGGAGAGAATCCCGTCCATGGTTTCTCCGTAGGTCTGGGTGCAGATCTCACGGGCATAGGTGGGACTGACGGTGGTGATATAATCTGCGTAGTAAAGTGCGCCTTGCAGAAAGTTTATGGCGTCATAGCCCCAGTGAAGCTGCCGTGCAGCATTTTCGCATTGGTGCAGCCCCAGAAGATCCCCCAGGGCATAGTCTCCGCAGATGCCCTGGAATTTCAGATTGTGAATGGTGATCACGGTTTTGATCCGGCGGTATTCCGGAAGAGCGCTGTATTGCTCGTGAAGGAATACGGGGACCAGTGCGGTATGCCAGTCGTTTATGTGGATAATATCCGGGGTGAAGTCCGGGAGATGTTGTAAGGATTCCAGAATGGCCTTTGCAAAATATGCCGCCCGTTCGCAGTCATCTCCGTAGCCATAGGCATTTTCCCGGGCGAAGTAGTATTCGTTGTCCACAAAATAATAGTGGATATTTCCCAGCGTCAGGGTTTCAATGCCGCAGTACTGGTTCCGCCAGCCCAGAGGAACGTTAAAGGTGCAAAGGGGTTTCATCTGTTCCCGGTATTCCCCGGGGATCTGGCGAAGCTTCGGGAGGATCACCCGGATGTTGCACCCGGCATTTTGCAGGGCTCCGGGCAGAGACCCGGCCACGTCGCCCAGTCCGCCGGTTTTGACAAAGGGGGTTGCCTCGAAAGCAGCGTAAAGTATATTCATGGAGTGCCTCCTACAGTTCCTGTCGCTTCCCGATGACGAAGGGCTTCCTGTCGCTACCGGAAAGCTTCACGTCGGAGTTGATTTTTACATATTTGTCGCAGATGACATTTTCCACCACGGCACCGGGGCTGATGACACAATGCTGCATCAAAACGGAATTGCGCACCACGGCACCTTCACCGATCTCGACGCTGCGGAACAGAATGGAGTTCTCCACAGTACCTTCCAGAATGCAGCTGGCGGCAACAATGGAGTTCTTCACGGAGGAGCCGGGCAGGTATTTTGCAGGGGGAGAGTCGGAGGTCTTTGTGAGAATGGGACGG
>CAZFGL010000102.1:0-8122 GCA_964518645.1 uncultured Oscillospiraceae bacterium
ATGGGATAGGCAGTGGGGTCGCCGCCCTGGGCCATATCGTCCAGAGCCTTTCCGCCGGGGTAGGGCATACCCAGTACCCGGGCAACCTTGTCGAAGCATTCCCCTGCGGCATCGTCTCTGGTGGAACCAAGAATGACCGTGTCGGTGTAATCCCTCACATCCAGAATCAGTGTGTTGCCACCGGAGACGGACAGACACACAAAGGGTGGCTCCAGCTCCGGGAAGGCGATGTAGTTTGCGGCCACATGGCCACGGATGTGATGGACGGGGATAATGGGAATGTCCAGAGCAAGGGCAGCTGCCTTTGCAAAGTTGACACCCACCAGCAGTGCGCCGATCAGACCGGGGGCATAGGTGACTGCAATGGCGTCCAGATCCTGTTTGGTAATACCGGCCTGTTCGATTGCCTGATCCGCAAGGGCAGCAATGGCCTCGATATGCTTCCGGGAGGCGATCTCCGGTACGACACCGCCGTAGATGGTGTGCATGTCGATCTGACTGAGCACACAGTTGGAAAGGATCTCCCTTCCGTCCCGGGAAACCGCAATGGCGGTCTCGTCGCAGGAGCTTTCTATACCAAGAATCAGCATGATTTCGGTTCCTCCTCAAAGTACAGGGTAAGTAAAATGGCATCCTCGGTGGGGTTTTTATAGTATTTCTTTCGTCTGCCCACCTCACGGAAGCCCATGGAGCGGTACAGCCCCAGTGCAGGGGCGTTGGAGGGACGTACCTCCAGTGTCAGGTATTGCAGCTCTTTTTCCTTTAAAAGCTGCACCATGGCGGCGAGCAGCGCTTTGCCGACGCCGGTTCCCTGGGCCTCCGGTGCGGTGGCGATGGACATAATATCGCCACCGTCCAGCCCGTACTGAACGCCGATATAGCCCAGAAGGGTGCTGCCCTCCGTGGCGGTATACCATATGGCCCAGGGATTATTCAGTTCCTCCCGGATGGACTGGGCCGACCAGGGGGTGGTAAAGGATGCATGTTCCAGTGTGGCTACATCTTCGACGGTAGCTGCGGTCATCTGTGAGATTACCATGGTATTCCTCGATTCTAAGGGTAAAAGACAGGGATATTACTTTGCCGATGCCCAGCTGTCCCCGGTGTGAGCCTCTGCGATCAGAGGAACGGAGAGGGCGGCGGCAGATTCCATTTCCCGGGTGATCACCGACATGACCTGGGGAGCCTCTGCTTCGGGACATTCCACGATCAGTTCGTCATGTACCTGAAGCACCAGCCGGGCGGAGAGCTCCAGCTCTTTCAGCCGGTTCCGTACCCGGATCATGGCAATTTTGATAATATCGGCGGCGGTACCCTGTATGGGGGTGTTCAGCGCCATACGTTCTGCGCCGGTGCGCACATTGAAGTTGGTGCTTTTCAGCTCAGGCAGCTGACGGCGGCGACCGTAGGTGGTCTCCACATAGCCGGTCTCCCGTGCATGCTCCACCACATCGGTCATGTACCGGCGGACACCTGCATAATGTTCCAGATACCCGTCGATATAGGCACGGGCCTCCTTCCGGGTAACGCCAATGTCCCCGGCCAGAGAGAAGTCGGAAATGCCGTAGACAATGCCGAAGTTGACGGCCTTGGCGCTGCGGCGCATCTGGGGATCCACCTGTTCAGGGCTTACACCGAATACCCGGGCAGCGGTGACGGTGTGGAAATCCTCGCCGGAGCGGAATGCCTCCTGCATGGCCGTGTCCCCGGCGATATGAGCCAGTACCCGAAGCTCAATCTGGCTGTAGTCCGCATCCACCAGCACGCAGCCCGGCCGGGGGACGAACATTTTCCGGATTTCCCCACCCAGTTCCGTGCGGACGGGAATGTTCTGAAGATTGGGATCTGTGGAGGAGAGACGGCCAGTGGCGGTGACCATGTTCTGGAAGGTGGTATGAACGCGGCCGTCAGACCGGATCACCTTCAGCAGTCCCTCGGCATAGGTGGAGCGGAGTTTGGTGAGCATCCGGTAGTCGATAATGGCGGAAATAATGGGGTGCTTGTCCCGGAGACCCTCCAGCACGTCAATGTTGGTGGAGTATCCGGATTTCGTTTTCTTTCCGTGGGGCAGCCCCAGTGTTTCAAAAAGCAGGGTGCCCAGCTGTTTGGTGGAATTGATGTTGAACTGCTGACCGGAGTAGCTGTAGATCAGGGTCTCGCAGTCCCGAATCCGGTCAGAAAGCATTACTTCAAAGGCGGCAAGGGTGTCCCGGTCGAGGCCGATGCCCACATGCTCCATCTCTGCAAGAATGGGGCACAGGGGGAGATCGATCTCATAATATACCTGTTCCATGCCGTTTTCCCGAACCAGTCCGGGCAGAACCTGATAGAGCCGGTAGATGGCGACAGCTTTCCCGCCGGCACCCTCCTCCATAGCCATATGGCAGTAATGTTCCAGCAGTCCCTCCAGAGGATAGCTGGAGCGGGCAGGCTCCAGCAGATAGGCGGCCAGTGCCGTATCGTATACAAAACCCTCGGTGCAGCAGCCCTGTCCCATCAGGGTGGTCATGAGAGATTTGATGTCATGGCCGACTTTCCGGATGCCGGGGCGGAATACACCGTCCAGCAGGGTGGGCCAGAGCATAAAGCCCAGGTCACTTTCCGCAGCCCAGTAAGCGGTATCTCCAAAGCAGATTCCAAGCTCGGAAAGATCCTCACTGCCCCACAGGAATATCTCCTCCTGGGTGTCCAGCAATGCGATGAACTCATAAAGATTATCCGGGGTGATGGGGTGCATCTCCGTCTGGGGCACCTCCACCTGCGTAGCGGCAGTTTCTGGTTCCAGCAGCCGGTACCGTTCAATGAGCCGTCCGAAGTCCAGTTCCCGGAACAGTTCCAGCACCCGGGGTCTGTCCCAACAGGTGAGACAGGAACGCTGGGGAACAAAATCCACCGGGGCATCGGTGCGGATTGTTGCAAGGTCATAGCTCTGATAGGCGGACTCCCGACCCTCGGCCAGCTTCCGCTTTACCGCAGGCTTCAAGCTTTCGTCCTCTGCATGGGCATAGACCTGATCCAGAGAGCCGAATTTCAGCATAAGATCCTTGGCGGTCTTTTCACCCACGCCGGGAACACCGGGATAGTTGTCCGAAGAATCGCCCATCAGTGCCTTCAGGTCGATCAGCCCCCTGGGGGGGAAGCCGTATTCCGCAGTAAATACCTGAGGGGTATAATTGACGGACTGGGTTTTTCCGCCCTTTGTGGTAATCAGTTTGACGGTAACATGCTCATCCACCAGCTGCAGGGAATCCCGGTCGCCGGTGACCACCACGCAGTCCCACCCGGCTTCCCCGCAGATCCGGCCCGCGGTGCCGAGAATGTCATCTGCCTCCCAGCCCTGAAGGGAATACATGGTGATGTTCATGGCGGAGAGGATCTCCTTTAAAATGGGCATCTGGCTGGCAAGATCATCCGGCATGGGCTTTCGGGTGGCCTTGTATCCCTCATAGGAAAGATGCCGGAAGGTGGGGCCCTTTTCGTCGAAGGCCACTGCCAGAGCATCCGGGGCTTCCTCGTCCAGCAGGGACTGCATAATATTAAGGAAACCGTATATGGCTCCGGTGGGCTGACCGGAGCGGTTGGTCAGGTAACCGACACCGTAATAGGCACGGTTGACGATGCTGTTTCCGTCCAGAATCATTAGTTTCATGGGAATTCTCCTTGTGCCGTCCGGGGACGGTTGTAAATTACCCGGGGAATGTACCCGGAGCGGGGATCAATAATACATAAACAGGTTGCACTTGATCATGCCGTTGTACAGCTTGCGCTTTTTGGTGCATTTTCTGCCGTAGTACCGCTCAAGCTCCTCCTCCGAGGAAATGATGTATTTCTGATATTCCCGGTTGGGACCCACATGACGGCCGAAGGACTGAAGGAGCCGCTGTGCCTGACGCTGCTCCAGCATGCGCTGGCCGTAGGGGGGATTGGTGACGATCACGCCCTTGCCCTGAGGCAGGGAGAGGGTGGTGGCATCCGCCTCGGAGAAGGTGATGTATTTCTCCATGCCTGCTTTTCTGGCGTTGGAGCGGGCAATGGCCAGAGATTTCGGGTCGGTATCGGAGGCGTAGATGTGATAATCTCCGTGATACTCCTTGTCCATGGCCTCACGCCGGGCCTGCTGCCACATTTCCTCGGTGGAGATGCTCCACTTCTGACATGCGAAGGAACGACCCAGTCCGGGAGCACGGTTTTTGGCGATCATTGCTGCTTCAATGGCGATGGTGCCGGAACCGCAGAAGGGGTCAACGAAGTTGTCCCGGCCACGGTAACGGGACAGGGTCACCAGTGCCGCAGCCAGAGTTTCACGGAGGGGGGCATCATTGCCCACAGCCCGGTAGCCCCGCTTGTGGAGACCGGCACCGGTGGTGTCCAGGAAGATCTCAGCCTGATCCTTCATAATGGAAAACTGAAGCTGATACAGCGCCCCGGTCTCCGGCATCCAGCTGGCGTTGTATTTTTCGCCCAGACGCTTGGCTGCGGCCTTTTTGATAATGGCCTGACAGTCCGGCACGGAATGGAGGGCAGAATTCAGACAGTGACCTTTTACGGGGAATGCGCCGTTTTTGGGGATGATCTCCTCAAGAGGCGTATGATAGACCCCCTGAAACAGCTCTTCAAAGGTGCGGGCAGGGAAGGTGCTGAGCCGAAGCAGCACACGTTCGCCGGTGCGGAGCCAGAGATTTGCACGGATCACATCGGCAAAGCTGCCCTTAAAAAGGACACGGCCGTTTTCCGCCTGAACATCCTTCATGTCAAGACGGCGCAGCTCCTGGGCACAGAGTCCCTCGAGGCCGAACAGGCAGGGGACGGAAAGTGTATATTCATTCATAGACCATTTTCTCCATTTTCTCATAATTATACAGCTTAAGTATACTCCAAAATTCGGGAAAGTGCAACACAAACTGAAGGTTCCCGCTACCAATGGCAACTTGCGGGGGAGGAAAGTGCTGTGATATGATTAGTCTACTGTGTATAGATTTTTCTGATTTGGAGAAAGAGAGGTACACGAGGGAAAAGGAGGTAGTTTTATGTCGGATCTCAATCAGCAGAATCTGCTGACCGGGTCGGTTCCCAGACAGCTGCTGATGTTTTCGCTGCCCTTCCTGGGGGCGAATGTGCTCCAGTCGGTCTATTCCGTGGTGGATATGATTATTGTGGGGCAGTTTGTGGGCCCTGCCGGGCTGTCCGGCGTGTCTGTGGGCAGCCAGATTGCAGCGCTGTTCACCTCGCTGGGGACGGGACTTGCCATGGGTGGGCAGGTCATGCTGGCCCAGTATAAGGGGGCCGGTGACCACGAGGCCCAGAAGGAATCCATTGGTACCATCCTGACATTTATGGTTCTGCTGGGGTTGATTTTGACGATTCCCTGTCTGGTTTTTGCAAAGCCACTGCTGGGGCTGCTCAATACCCCGGAGGAGTCCATCGGGGATGCCTACTGGTACTTTGTGATCAGTGCACTGGGGATCGTGTTTATTTTCGGGTATAACTCCGTGTGCTCGGTGCTTCGGGGGCTGGGAGATTCCAGACGACCCATGTACTTTGTGGCCATCAGCACCTGTGTCAATATTGTGCTGGATCTGCTGTTTGTGGGCCTGCTTCATTGGGGGGCAGGGGGTGCAGCCGCAGCCACTATTCTGGCACAGGGAGTCAGCTTTGCGACGGCACTGGTATACCTGTACCGGAACCGGCAGAATTTTGTGTTTGATTTCCACCCGAAGAGCTTCCGGATCGTGGGACAGCGGCTGAAGATCATGCTGAAGGTGGGCATCCCCTTCGCCCTCCAGTTCTCCATGTTGATGATCTCCATGCTCTTTGTGGTGTCCATGGTGAACAGCTACGGGGTCAGTGCCTCGGCAGGCTACGGCGTAGGGGGCAAGGTGGACAATTTCGCGACCCTGCCTGTGTATGCCTTTGCCTCTGCGGCAGCCACCATGGTGGGACAGAACATCGGCGCAAAGCAGTATCAGCGGGCAAAGTCCGTGGTACACTGGTGCGTTCTGATGACCCTTGCCTGTGAGCTTGTGGTGTTTGTTCTGGTGCAGACATTTGCCGAAGGGATCATTACCATATTTAATGACGATCCTGATGTGATTGCAGTGGGGGTTCGGTACCTGCGTTTTATGGCCTTTGCTTATCTGGCCCATTGTGCACTGGACGGTTATCAGGCGATGGCCAACGGTGTGGGCTTCTCCATGCTCTCCTTTATCACCTGTACCATTGACGGCCTGATTGTGCGGATCCCTCTGGCATGGCTTGTGGGGAATGTGCTGGGGCGAGGGCTCGATGGTGTGTTCTTTGCCTGTGTAGCGGCCCCCTTCTCTGCGGCGCTGATCTGTGCGGTGTATTTTTACTCGGGGATGTGGCGGAAACAGAGCCTGGTAAAAGAGCAGTCCAATCAGACGTAATTTTTGGACAACCTTTTGGACAGACTATTTGACAGGAAAATGGAGCGAAATGGGTGAAATTCTCTACATAAACTGATAAAATTACCCCGGAGGGTGCTTATGTCTACTTTTTCAGATAAATTTCGTGATACAGTTTTGAACAGTGGCGTCTCCGTGACAGAACTGGCAGAGCAGAGCGGCGTTTCCGCAGCAATGCTCTACAAAATTCAGTCCGGAAAGCGGCTGCCCGATTCTCTTGAGACCCTGAAGGCACTGCTGGAGCTGCTCCACTGTGCGCTGCCCCGGAAGCGGGAACTGATCCGGGAATACCTGATCACCAAGGTCGGTTTTTGCCGGTATAACAGCATTCAGGCGCTGAAATCTATGCTGAAGGATTTTACGCCCCCAATCGAGTGTACCATGGTGGAACCTTACCGGGAATTTGTGGTTCCCGATCCGGTGATCCATGGTGAGGGCAATGTGAACGCGGCCATTCAGCAGCTGCTTCTGTTCGAGACCCAGATGTCCGGGGGAAGCGCCCAGCTGTTTCTGGATCTCCGGTTCCGCCACAGTTTCTCTGCAATTGCCCAGATCCTTGGCCGGTGCAGAGAGGATTTTGGAACGCTGACCCACCTGTTCTGCCTGAAGGCTACAGCGTCGGAGGAAAGTGTTCACAATAATATGATTATTTTCCGGGACGTTCTGCCCATGATGTCCAGAATGCCCCATTATGATCCCCGGTATTGCTATCTGCCTGAGCCCAATGACGGCACGGTGCCGTATCCTTATTATCTCATCACCTCTCAGGGGGTGCTGCTGATTGATGAGTCCTTCAGCAGTGCGCTTTTCCCGGAGGATGGCCGTGTGCGCCAGCAGTTCTATAACCGGTTCTGCGCCCTGTCCGAGAATTTTGCCTCCTGCCTCCGGGCCGGGAAGGCATCTATGGAGACCTATTTCAGTGGTTTCCATCAGCTCATCGGACAGCATGGCAACAGCGATGCCCGGGTCGAGATCATTGCCGCAGTGCCCTGCTTCCTGCCCTGTGCAGATATTTCCACCGCATGCACATACCTGCCCGAAGAGTTTCTTCAGCGACCGGACATTATGGGGATTGCACAGGAGTACTTTGAAGGCGCAGCCTTTGGAGGCTATGAGACCTTCTATACCCTGGGCGGGCTGGAGCATGTGATAAATACCGGTGAAATGATGGAACTTCAGGGGGACTTTGTTCCCAGAATCAAGCGGGAGCATGTGCTTGCATGGCTTGAGGAGTTTCTGCGCCGTGCCCGGGCAGGGATGATCGTCCCCAGAGTGTTTAAGACAGACTTTATCCCTGTGTCTACCCACTTTTCCATGGTTCTCCGGGACTCTGAGCTGATGCTCTACTGTGAGTCCGGGGAGCGGAACACCGTGTTCTCCAATCTGGCGGAAAACACCATGGCCATTGTGGTGCGGGACTATGTTGCCTATGCAGAGATGCTGGGTGATGTTTATTCCGTGGAGGAGAGTATTGCCCTCACGGAACAGGTACTTAAAAAGTACCGTCAATAAGATTGCTTCCTTTTCCATAACCATACGAAGGTCGGGTGCAGTAATTTGCATCCGGCCTTCGTGCATTTTGGGGTGGGGGATGAAAGAAAATATTCTCGAAAAATCTGAAAATTTTCCTTGACAAAAAAATTGGGATGTAATTATGTAAACTAATAACACGCGTGGAAAGGTGCAAAACTATTGTGAAT
>CAZFGL010000103.1:0-7859 GCA_964518645.1 uncultured Oscillospiraceae bacterium
CCATTGAGGAGCTGTTCTTCAATACCAATATTACCACCGGTATTCAGGTGGCTCATGGCCGGGGCGTGATCCTTTTGGCCTGCACCAATTATGGAGTCCCCATTTTTGAGTATACTCCTTTGCAGGTGAAGCAGGCTGTGGCGGGCTACGGCCGGGCGGAAAAACGTCAGGTGATGGACATGACCAAACGTCTGCTCCATCTGGAAAAAACACCCCGACCGGATGATGCAGCGGATGGGCTGGCTCTGGCGCTCTGTCATGCCAGAAGCTCCACGTCCCTGCTGGCGGGATTAAAATGAAATTAACAGCGAAGGAGGCTGTCCTTTGTTTTATTATCTTCGGGGTGAGGTTGCCCTGATCGAACTGAATCTGGTGGTGCTGGACTGCGGAGGCGTTGGCTTTTCCGTAAATACTACCACCAATACTATTTCAAAGCTTCATGTGGGGGAGCAGGCAAGACTGTTTACCTATTGCTCCATTCGTGAGGATGCCTTTGATATTTACGGCTTTGCAGCCAGATCTGAGCTGGAGGCCTTTAAGCGGCTGATTTCCGTAACCGGTGTTGGCCCCAAAGCGGCGCTGGCCATACTCTCTTCGGTTACCCCGGACGGACTTCAAATGGCGGTAGTGACCCAGAATGAAAAAATGCTCACCGCTGCCCCCGGTGTTGGAAAGAAAATTGCCCAGAGAATTCTGCTGGAACTGAAGGATAAGCTGGGGACAGTTACCGAACTGGATATGTCCTCGGACAACAGTGTTACCGTTGCGCCGGCTGGCCCGGGCAGTAAGGCTGCGGAAGCGGTTCAGGCTCTGCAGGTTCTGGGATATGATCAGAATTCCATTACCGCCGCCCTGAAAGGGATTGATGCGGAAAAGCTGGAGACGCAGGATATTATTAAAGCTGCATTGAAGGCCATGATGAAACAGTAAGGGGGACGGCAGATGAGTATTGATTTTTCTTCTGAGATGGATGCCCCGATCACAACCACCAGCCGCACGCCTATGGATGTGGCGGAGGGCAGTCTTCGGCCTCAGACCCTCCGGGATTACACCGGGCAGGAGAAGGCAAAGAGCAATCTGAAGGTGTATATCGAAGCAGCCCAGCGCCGGGGGGAGTCTCTGGATCATGTGCTGCTTTATGGCCCGCCGGGACTGGGTAAAACCACCCTGGCCGGTGTCATCGCCAACGAGATGGGTGTGAACCTGCGGGTGACCTCCGGCCCGGCGATTGAAAAGACCGGTGACCTCGCGGCGTTGCTTACAAACCTCTCTGAAGGGGACATCCTGTTCATTGACGAGATTCATCGACTGAACCGGGTGGTGGAGGAACTGCTGTACCCGGCGATGGAGGATTACGCCATTGATATTATCATTGGCAAGGGTGCTTCTGCCAACTCCATCCGACTGGATTTGCCCAAGTTTACACTGATCGGTGCCACCACCCGGGCGGGACAACTTTCGTCTCCTCTCCGAGACCGGTTTGGTGTGTCCCTGCGGTTGGAACTGTATCAGCCCGCCGAGCTTCAGAAAATCGTCCTTCGCAGTGCGGCGCTTCTTGGAACGGAGATCGCTCCGGAGGGGGCATATGAGATCGCTTCCCGGAGCAGAGGAACTCCCCGGCTTGCAAACCGGATGCTCCGGCGTGTGCGGGATTTTGCGCTGGTCTATTATGACGGCGTGATTACCCGGGAGGCGGCAAATGATGCGTTGAATCGACTGGAAGTGGATCATCTGGGACTGGATGAGACAGATCGCCGGATGCTTCGCTCTATTATTACAAATTACGGAGGTGGCCCGGTGGGACTTGAGACCCTTGCGGCTACCATTGGTGAAGAGGCAGTGACGCTGGAAGACGTGTATGAGCCGTATCTGATGCAGATTGGCTTCCTGACACGAACCCCCAGAGGACGCTGCGTGACACAGCTTGCATATGACCATCTCGGTATTTCCCATGACCGGGATGACGGACAGATGCGCATTGAAACATAAGGAGGATATTATGGGTAAATTATTTGGAACAGACGGCATCCGGGGCATTGCCAATGAACAGCTGGATGCACCCCTTGCTTATAGAATCGGACAGGCTGCTGCCATTGTACTGGGACGCAACACCGGGGGAAGACCCATGGTTGTGATCGGCAAGGATACAAGAATCTCCTCTGATATGCTGGAAGGTGCTATCACAGCAGGTCTGTGTGCATGTGGCGCAGACGTTCATACCCTGGGGGTTATTTCTACCCCGGCGGTGGCTCTTTCTACGAAAATGAGCAAGGCAAGTGCGGGTATTGTGATCTCCGCCTCCCACAACCCCTATGAATATAACGGTATCAAATTCTTTGGCCCCGATGGTTCCAAGCTGGATGATGCCATGGAGCTTGCCATTGAGGAACTGATCCTCAGTCAGGAAACTCTGCCTCTGAAAAAGGGCGGAGATATTGGTGTGACTTACGATGACCGGCATTCTGCCGACCGTTATGTTCGGTATCTGGCGGACACCCTGAGGGGTGAACCCCATGATCTCCGGGTTCTTGTGGACTGTGCGAACGGCTCTGCATCTGTGACCGCTCAGCGGCTTTTCAACAGATATGATATGGATGTTACCTATATCAACGACAAGCCCAACGGAACGAACATTAACAATGGCTGCGGTTCTACCCATCTTGAGGAACTGGGACGTCTGGTGGCACAGGGCTGCTACGATGTGGGCATTGCCTTTGACGGAGATGCAGACCGGTGTCTGGCTGTGGACGAAAACGGCAATGAGATCGACGGTGACAAGATCATGGCGCTGTGTGCCGCTGCCATGAAAGAGGCTGGAGATTTGAAGAACGACGGCTTTGTGGCCACGGTTATGAGCAATATGGGCCTTCATAAGTATGCCAAAGAACATGGTTACCGGGTTCTCTGTGCCAACGTGGGTGACAGAAATGTGCGGGAAATGATGGTTCGGGAAGATATGGTGCTGGGCGGTGAGCAGTCCGGACATATCATTTTCCTGGAGCATATGCCCACCGGCGACGGTCAGCTGACGGCACTGCATTTCCTGAGCATCATAAGCAAGTACGGGGCCCCTGTTTCTTCTCTGATTTCTCAGATCAAGCGCTTCCCTCAGGTTTTGATCAATGTTCCCGGCCCCTTTGACGGAGGCGAAAAGACTGCGCTGATCGAAAGTCAGACGGTTCAGAGTGCCATTCGTGTTCAGGAAGAGGTGCTGGGTGACAGCGGCCGAATCCTTGTAAGACCTTCCGGTACCGAGGCACTCCTTCGGGTCATGGTTGAAGCGCAGGATGAGGAAACTGCAACGGCAGTTGCCCAGGAACTGGCCAGTGTCATAGAAAACGCACAAAAATAACCTGATATTTGAAAAAATATTTATAGAGTATTGACATTGCGGGGAATTGTGCTATAATGAAAGGCAGTTTTACGCGGATATTTCTGCGTGGCTCAGAATGAAACCCCGGTTATTCCATCATGTGAGGCCCGTCTCTTTGATTTGCTTTGCAAGCAGATGATTTCTGTCCTGCTGGAATCCCCTGGCATGTAGATCGGCTTCCCGGTCTGTGTTCTGAATGCCGATTAGGCGAGTACGGCCAAAGGCCGCTTGCAATATACGAAACCCTTGCCGCTTAAGGATTCTTCCCGGTGTTGCAAAGGGCAAATCTATCTGTAAAAAGAGAGGGAAAAACTATGTACGAAGACAAGATTTTGGTCTGCAAAGAGTGCGGCAGTGAGTTTACCTTTACCGCTGGTGAGCAGGAATTCTACGCTGAGAGAGGTTTCCAGAACGAGCCCCAGCGTTGCAAGGCTTGCCGTGATGCCCGCAAGAACGCTCAGCGTGGCCCCAGACAGTATTTCACCGCTACCTGCGCTGCATGTGGCGGCGAGGCTAAGGTTCCTTTTGAGCCCAAGTCCGACAGACCTGTCTACTGCTCCGATTGCTTCGCTCGCATGAGAGAGAACTAATTAGATATTAAACCGGCCGATCTTCTGATCGGCCGGTTTTTTGCATGTTAAAAGATTTTGGGTCTGTCTCCGTTCGGGAGACAGACCCAAGTGCTATATCAGATGTTGTTTGCGGTAACGTATGCGCTGCGGTTTGTGGTCTGAATGGTGCCGGGCTTTTTGCAGTCGCCTACCATGTAGAAGCCGGGGGTGGTGCCGTAGAAGGACAGGGCCTCGTCAGACTTGGAACGCATGCCCACAGAGAGGATTACAGACTCAGCGGGAATGTCATGATCCACACCGTCTTTGTCGGTGTATGTGACATGGTCAGCAGTGATTTCCTTTGCGGTTGCATTCAGTACATAATGGAAGTTGGGCAGTGCCTCCCATGCAGCGGAGAACATGGAGCGATAGTGCATAACGGTAGTGTCAGCAGCCAGTTCGTCACGCATCTCAACTACAGTGACATCTCTGCCGTTCTGTGCCAGGAACATGCCGGTTTCAACGCCAACCTCGCCACCACCGATTACAACCACGTTCTGACCGATTTTTTCGATGTTCATAATGGCGTCCGTAGCAACGGTAACATTCTCACCCTTTGCGCCGGGGATGCCGGGAATTACGGGCTGTGCGCCAACAGCGACAATAACAGCGTCGTAACGATCCTCTACCATTTCAGGGGTAGCGGCGGTGTTGAGAACGACCTTAACACCCTGCTTGTATACCTGATGGATCAGGAAGTCCTTGTATTCCTTCAGTGTCCACTTGAAAGGAATATAATCGGAGTGACGGATAGCACCGCCCAGCTCTGCTTCCTTCTCAAAAATGGTGACTTCGTGGCCACGCTCCTTCAGGTAAAGGGCAGTGCGCATACCGCCGGGGCCACCACCGATGATGGCAATGTTCTTCTTGGTTTTGGGCTCGGTGACCAGATAACGATCCACCATCTCAAAGCCAAACTTGGGGTTGACGGAGCAGACTGTGGTCATGATGTCGTTCTTGCCACGGCCATGGCACTTGTTGCAGCGGAGGCAGGGAACGATGTCGTCTCTGCGGCCTTCATACAGGAAATCACCATAGGTGGGGTTGGAGATCCACGCACGGGCCATGGCAACCATGTCCAGTTTGCCTTCGGCAATGGCTTTTTCAGCGTTTTCAGGATGGAACCAGCCACCTACATTGGATACCACCAGATCGAGACCGGCTGCCTTGATCTTGGAGGTGATCTCCAGGAAAGGCGTGGGGTTAAGCTCGAAGGGGATGGGATGGTTGGGGTCGCCCTCAGCGGAACGAACCTGAACAATATCCACATACTTCTGAGCAAGCTTCAGGAATTCAATGCCTTCTTCCACGGTGTAGCCACCCTCAGGCTCCTCACCGGAGAACTGAATCTCAATCAGCATGTCGTTTCCGGCAGCCTTCCGTACCTCGGAGAGCATCAGCAGGGGGAACTTGCAGCGACCCTCAAAGCTTCCGCCGAATTCATCGGTACGGGTGTTGGACAGGGGGGAGAGCAGTTGACCGGGGAGCTGGGCACGATAGCTCATGTGAATGGTCACTGCATCGAAGCCGAGACGCTTATACATAGCGGTCTGCTGACCGTAGCTGATGGCAATTTTGCGAAGGGTATCAGCGGAAATCTCGTCGCCCACAAACTGATAGCTCATGGCGGAGGTGGCGCCTGCACCCACTGCGGGGGCGTTGGCATCAATGATCTCCAGTTCGCCGTTCTCGTTCACATAACGGAACTTCTTGTTTGCGGAGAAGAGAGAGCCGGATACCAGAGAACCGGTGTAATGCATTGCTTCAATCATTTCCACCAGATAGTTCTGACATTTCGGATTGTGAATGTCAAAGTCGGGGAAATGGGAAACGTCCAGAGAATCCGGCAGAGGCGGATTGTCCACATTGTCGTCCATACCACCCAGGGTGACAAAGGCAGCGCCGGTGCGGGCACGTCCAATGAAATGGGCCATGGTTGCTTCTGCGGGGTAATCCTCAGGGCCCTGAGAGAAATGGGGCAGAGAGTTGGAGGACTGCATACGGTTTTTCAGAATGAATTTACCGATTTTGATGGGTGCCAAAAGATGAGGATAAGGATTTTTCATTTCGGATATAACTCCTTTCGCATTTCTGATAAATACATCATAGCACATTTTGTTTGGATTGCAAATGTTTTGCGGGAAAGGTGGTCTATTAGTTTTTAATAAAATTTGCATTAATAAAATGATGACCTTGAAATCTCCAATCTGCGTTGAAACTTCCAGTCTAGTTTTCAGGAATGATGGTATATTAATGCCGTGGGAAAACAAAAGGAGAGGAAAAAACATGAAAAAGATCATTTCGTCTGTGGCGATTTGGGTGATCCTGCTCCATGGTACAGTGTACGGAGGGGTGCCGGAAAAACTGATGGCGGTGGGGCAGGCCGTGGGGATTGATGTGAAATGTTCCGGTTTGCTGGTGGTGGGGTTTTCTGAGAAGTCACCGGCAAGAGAAAGCGGGCTACATCGGGGAGATCTGATCATTCAGGTGGATGGTATGGATGTATCTGACCCGGGGATGTTTCGGGAGATGCTTCAGGATAAAGCGCAGGTGACTCTTACAGCACTGCGAAAAAGTAAACCCCAGAGCTTTCTGGTGCGTCCCCGGGAGACAGATGGCGTGGAAATGATCGGTGCCAGTGTCAAATCTGAGATGGCCGGAATTGGCACGATCACCTATTATGATCCCGACACAGGCTCTTTTGGTGCACTGGGCCACGGTGTGACAGATGGAGATTCAGCGAAGCTGTTTCCGGTACAGGATGGATATATCTGCAAAGCAACGATCCTGACGGTGGATCGGGGCCGGGCTGGAACCCCGGGAATGTTACAGGGGGCCTTTGAGAACGACCAAAGGCTTGGCAGAATTACAAAAAACACAAGTCGGGGCATATTTGGGGTTATGAATCAGATGCCCAGAGGAGAACTTCTGCCGATTGCGGAGGGGCATGAGGTAGTACCCGGATCAGCGGAAGTTCTTTGTAATGTGGAAGGAAACTGGGTGGAACGGTATCAGGTTGAAATAGAGCGGGTTTATCCACAGGGGGATGGAAAGGATATGACAGTGCGAATTTGCGATGAACAGCTGTTGAAACTGACAGGGGGGATTGTACAGGGGATGAGCGGCAGTCCGATCATTCAGGACGGGAAATTGGTCGGCGCGGTGACCCATGTTTTAGTCAATGACCCGACGCGGGGGTACGGCATTTTCATTGAAAATATGCTGGAGGCGGCGGGATAAAAGAAATGCCAGAGGCGTTTTGTCTCTGGCATTTTCTATGGGATGTGGTATAATATTTTTTGATTAAATGGGATTTGGAGGAATTAGCAATGTTGATAGATTTTAACCTGAAAGAACAAATTACTATACCAGGAATGAATAGCGGGACTGGAATGATGACTGCAAAAATGTATATAGATGAACAGAGAAAGGTTATTCCATGCACTATTCATGCAGGTGGTTCTATAGGTTTGCACAAACATGAAACATCTGATGATATAAACTATGTATTATCCGGTAGTGGAAAGGCTATTTGTGACGGTCAGAAAGAATTTTTATCTGCTGGAACGTGTCATATATGTAAGAAAGGTTCTGAGCATAGTATTATGAATACGGGAGATGAAGACTTAGTATTGCTGACAGTTGTTGTAGAACGTTAAATTACCATTTATCAAGAGATGAATATCTTCTTTTGATAACTTCCAGTTTTTCAAGAACTGAATAAGAACTACATAATAGCTGGAACGGCCTCAACTAATGACAATCACCCGTGAGTGACAGCCCCATCATCCAAAACGGCAAACTCATCGGAGCGGTGACCCACGTGTGAGTAAATCAATGATACCTACATCTCAAAATGTCCTCACACTCAGCTA
>CAZFGL010000104.1:0-7850 GCA_964518645.1 uncultured Oscillospiraceae bacterium
GTCAGAGTGCTCAGATATTATATACCCCGGACACCGTTTTGTCAAGCACTTTTTTTGATTTTTTATAATTTACCATTTGTGGTGGTTGTCTCTATCCTCTGACCACAATTCGTTGTGGTTTATCCTATTGACAGGTATGTTATGATTGCTATATATCTTCTCCTCCATGATACATACTACATTATATATGTATATTTCTTTTCCTGCGATGGTCTATACATTATATATATGTATGTTTCTCACTTCTTCCACTGGATTTCGGTAAAAAACATGTAGCCTAATTCCGAAAAAGGAGTTATAATAGACAGGAGTATGGATATTTTCACCCTGAAGGTTTAAGGAGGAACATTATGAAGTTATTGTTCGCCATTATTAACCGGGACGATTCCGGTACGGTTGTCCGGAATCTGAGCCGTGAGGGTTTCTCTTCCACCAAGCTCTCCACCACCGGTGGTTTTCTTCTGTCCAACAACATCACCCTGATGGTGGGCGTGGAGGACGAGGAAGTACAGCAGGTCATTGACATTATTAAAACCCATTCCCACAGCCGCACCCAGATCATCCCCACCACCGAGATGGGGCTGGATTTTGAGGCCGCTACCCCTCTGGAGGTCTCCGTGGGCGGTGCCACCATTTTTGTGGTGGACGTGGATCGGTTTGAGAAGGTCTGATGCGGTTCCCCGGATTTTACGGCAATCATGCCCTCAGAAACCGGCTCTCCGGCACTCTGTCCGGAGGTGGCCTGTCCCATTTCTATATTCTCTCCGGGCCCGCGGGCAGCGGAAAGAAAACCCTGGGAAAGATTCTTGCGGCAGCCTATCAGTGTACCGGCACCGGGGACAAGCCTTGCGGAGAGTGTCCCCACTGTAAGAAGATTTTCGGTGGCGGTCATCCGGATGTGATCACGGTGGACTCCGACAAGGCCACCATTCCTGTGAAGCTGATCCGGGACTATTTACAGCCGGATGTGTATATCCGTCCCAACGAGGGCAAGCGGAAGGTTTATCTGATTCCCCGGGCTCAGGCTATGCTGGATCCTGCCCAGAATGCCCTGCTGAAGCTTCTGGAGGAGCCACCCAGCTACTGTGCCTTTATTCTTATGACGGATAATCCGGAAAAGATCCTCACAACCATCCGTTCCCGGGCGGTGGAGCTGAGTCTCTTCCCCCTTTCTGATCTGGATCTGAAAAATGCCCTGTTTCAACTGCGGCCTCAGGCAGATCCTCAGGTTCTGTCCTCCGCCGCAGAACGCTCCGGCGGTTATCTCGGTGCAGCTCTGGAACTTATGGAGCAGAACACCTCCCCTGTGCGGGAACCATTGCGCAAATTTCTAAAAGCCTACGTCACCGGCAACGAGCCCAATATTCTTGTGGCGCTGGCACCTCTGGAAAAGCTGTCCAGACAGGAGCAGATGGAGCTTTTTACTCAGCTGCATCTGATTTTCACCCGGGCGCTGAGCCATCAGGCCGGGGCTGGCAGTCTGTTTTCCAAAGAGGCGGAGTATCTCTCCGCAAAATGCACCCCCCAGCAGCTTTATACCGGTGTGGACGCTATGAAAACTGTCCTCACCCTTCTGGCCTCCAACAGCAGCCCCGGTCACTGTGTAGGTATGCTGATGGCCCTTTTAACATGACAGCTTCTGCCTAAGGGCAGTAATAAAACAGAACGGAGTTAATTCATGAGCAATTCAGAAAAGCCGATTGTGACCTTCTGCAACATTCCTCTGGATGATGAGCCTCAGGTCACAGGTTACGACGCCATTCCCCCGGAGGCTCTTGCACCTCAGGAGATCACCGTGGTAGGCGTTCAGTTTAAAAAAGGCGGCAAGATCTATTATTTTGATCCCGGCACCCTGACTGTGGAGGCCGGTGACGAGGTGATTATCGACACCGCCAGAGGCGCAGAATATGGTTTCTGCGCAGAGGGGAACCATCCCGTTCCCGAAGAGAAGGTCATTCAGCCTCTGCGCCCGGTGATCCGGGTGGCAACAGAGACCGACAAGCGCACCCGTCTTGAATACAAGGACAAGGAAGCCGGGGCTTTTGACCTGTGCCAGGAGAAGATTCTGGAGCACGGGCTGGACATGAAGCTGGTTTCCGCAGAATACAGCTTCGACGGCAGCAAAATCCTGTTCTACTTTACCGCCGACGGCCGTGTGGACTTCCGGGATCTTGTAAAGGATCTGGCCAGCGTATTCCGCACCCGGATCGAACTGCGGCAGATCGGTGTCCGGGACGAGGCAAAGATGATGGGCGGTCTGGGCATCTGCGGCAGACCCTTCTGCTGCAAACAGTTTCTGGATGATTTCCAGCCTGTTTCCATTAAAATGGCAAAAACCCAGAATCTATCACTGAATCCCACAAAGATCTCCGGCACCTGTGGCAGACTGATGTGCTGTCTGAAATACGAGCAGGATGCCTATGAATCCCTGATTAAGACCTCCCCCAAGGTGGAGTCTCTGGTAAACACCTGCGACGGCATCGGCACAGTCACCGATTCCAGTCTGCTGAAGCAGACGGTTAAGGTTCGTCTGGAGAACGATCCCTCCACAGTGAAATGCTACAACAACTGTGACATTTGCGTGCTCCGGAATGGCAAGGGCAAAAAGACCGATCCTCCCATTCCCACGGATCTGCCTCCCCTGCCCAAACCGGTGAAGGAGGAGGAGCCGGAGAAGATCACCATGTTTGACGAATCCGTCCTCAGTAACTACACCCCCGAAGCTCCCCGGGCAGAGCGCCCCGAACGGACAGAACGTGCCGAGCGGAGTGAACGTGGCAGCCGGAACAACCGGAACGACCGCGGAGAGCGGGGCGAACGGAATGACCGGAGTGATCGGAACGAGCGCCGTAACCGGAATCAGAAGCAGGAGCAGAAGCCCCGAGCAGTGACTCAGGAGAAGCCTGCGGAGGAAAACGTTCAGAAGGAACAGAAGCGGAAGCCCCGGAACAATCGCCGTCCGGACAAGAAAAAGCGTCCCCAGGAGGCTGCACCTCAGGTGAAGGAGCCTCGGGAGGCAAAGCCCAAGCCGGAGATCAAGCCCGAAGGCGGGGAAGAAAAGGCGAAAAAGCCCCGGAACAATCGTCGGCGGTACTATTATCACAATAAGCGCTCCGGCGGGGGACAGAATCAGTCCTGATGGATACAGGCAGTCACAGTGTGGCTGCCTGTTTTTTTGATTTGTAACTGAGGTGTCTGTTTTACGCACGGTGTTTTGGTTACGGCTGGCTCCCTTGTGCAAAGGGAGCTGGCAAAACCGAAGGTTTTGTCTGAGGGATTGGAAGGCCGAAAGTTTCGGGGCAGTTCGTTTTTACCTGCATCGTTGAAAAACAAGTAAGTGTCTCCGACGGCCCCCTTTCTGTATTGACAGAAAGGGGGGAAAGAGCAACCAAGAGGGGACTATTCACAGACGTCCCCTCTTGGAACACCCCTCCTGAGACAGTTATTGCGCCTCGTTTCTACGACGGCGGCTGGCTGCGCAAGCGCCGCCCTCCCGGTGGTTGCGTGAATACTCAGAAAAAACGCAGATTGCCGAGAGTTTCAGAGCACCAGAGGCTTTCTTGTGCAAAGGGAGCTGGCAAAACCGAAGGTTTTGACTGAGGAATTGGAAAGGCGAAAGTTTCGGGGCAGTTCGTAAGTTCAGCTGCGGTAACATTCCCTCCGGGACGGTGGAAACTATTAAATTGTACGGGTTTACTCAGAATTTCATCACGGAGGCCTCAAAACATGAAAAGCACAGGAACCCTTCGGCTCCTGTGCTTATTATTTAAGTATTCTCGCTGGTATTGTCCCCGGTTTCCCCTGCTGTTTCCGTCTCTTCCGTGGGAGTCCCTTCGGTTTTTTTCAGTTTCCGGAGAATCTTTTTCTTACTCCGGCGTGACACCGGATTCCAGTGGTCATAATTCTTTCGGGGAGGATAGTTCCATTTTTCGTACTCAGCTGTGTCCGTGGACAGTCCCCGGTTGGTCAGACTCCAATTCACCACCTCGGTGACGATCTTATAGATCACCGCAAAGAGGGGTACGGCCACGATCATGCCCACCACACCCCAGAGGCTGGAGAAGATCAGGATGGACACCACGATCCATATGCTGGACAGACCGGTGGCATCGCTGAGGATCAGGGGGCCGATCACATTTCCGTCCAGCTGCTGAAGCACCACCACGAAGATCACGAAGTAAATACACTGCATGGGGTCGATCACCAGCAGCAGCAGCGCCGAGGGAATGGCACCGATAAAGGGGCCAAAGAAGGGAATGATATTGGTGACGCCCACAAAGATGGAGATCAGCAGGGCGTAGGGCATTTTCATAATTGCCAGGCCGACAAAGCACAACAGGCCGATGATGGCGGAGTCCACGATCTTTCCCCCGATGAATCCGCCGGCAGCCCGGTTTGCAAAGGTACACACATTGAGTACATAACCGCCCTTTGTGCGTCCCAGCAAGGCATAGATGATTTTTTTGCTCTGCGCCAGCAGCTTATCCTTTCCGGTCAGGAGGTAGACGGAGATGATGACACCGATCACCAGATTCAGCAGCACCTTCGCCAGTCCCACCACGCTGGTGGTCAGTGTGACAATGGCGGTCTGAAGTTTAGGCAGGAGGGTATTATTCAGGAAGTTTTCCAGATAGTCATAGAACTGCTCCATCAGTCCTTCGGTGACAGATGCCAGGGCAGGAGTATCGTCGATCACGTTCATGACCCACTTACTCAGGGTATTATAATAATCTGGCAGGTTTCCCACGATGGTCACAATACTGTCCAGAAGCTGGGGCAGGATCATGGCGATCAATGCCCAGATCACAAGGCAGCCGAACACAAGGGCCAGCAGGATGCCCGTTCCCCGGGCGATGCTCTCTGCCCGGCCGGGCTTCTTGACCCGTTTTTCCAGTCTGGGCTGTAGCAGGTTCTGCACCCGGTCCACAATGGGATGGAGCAGATAGGCAATTACCAGACCGTAGACCACCGGCGAGAGGGCCTTTAAAAAGGTTTTCACAAAGGCCAGAAATGCGGGAAGTTTGGTGACCAGCTGTGCCACCAGAATACAGGCCACGATCACCACGAAGGCGGTCATGCCCCAGCGGAAATAGATATTTTCCCGGTGTTTATCGAATATGGTTTCTTCTTTTTCGTGATGTTCCATATTATTCTCCTTTGCAGGTAAGGGATACATTATATATGTATTTAGTATATCACATGGAGGATGGATTTGCACCTGCCTCCGGGATCTTTTTTTCATTTTCCATGTTTCACGTGAAACACATCAGCGTCCCGGAAGAAAATTAAAAATGTTTCACGTGAAACATCCCGGGAAAAACCAGAATTCAGCATAAAGACCTTGCAATATATTTTGCACCTTGCTATAATAAAAACCTGCGAAGAATCATGTCTTTTAGAACAGGAAAGGAGGGGTTTACATGGTGCTTGCGCTGGTAAACCAGAAGGGCGGCGTTGGAAAAACCACCACCGCTGTCAGTCTCACCGCAGCCCTCACCGCCATGGGCAAAAAAGTGCTGCTGTGCGATTTTGACCCCCAGGCCAATGCCACCTCCGGTCTTGGAGTGGAAAAGACCCAGGTAAAGCACACCAGCTATGATGTGGTCATCAATGAGGTACCTGCCGCAGAAGCAGTGGTACACACCAAATACGGAGATCTGATTCCCTCCGGTGCCGCTCTTGCAGGTGCCGGAATTGAGCTTGTTGCACTGCCTCAGCGGGAATTCCGTCTGAGAGATGCCCTGAAAGAACTGAAACAGGAATATGATTTCGTGCTCATTGACTGTCCCCCCTCTCTGGAACTGCTGACCCTGAATGCCCTGTGTGCATCTGATCAGGTACTGATTCCCGTTCAGTGCGAGTATTACGCATTGGAGGGGCTTTCCGATCTTATGACCACCCTCCGGGCAGTGAAGCGGGTCTATGTTCCCACCATGGATATTTTCGGACTGGTACTGACCATGTACGATGGCCGCACCAATCTCAGCATGCAGGTTGCCGGTGAAGTCCGCCGCCATTTCCCCGGAAAGGTATTTGGCGCAGTGGTTCCACGGAATGTACGCCTCAGTGAGGCCCCCTCCCACGGTCTGCCCATCACCATCTATGACCGGCTCAGCCGGGGTGCGGAGGCGTATACCAAACTGGCAGAGGAGGTTGTCTCCCGCGCAGAGAAAATGTGAGGAGTAAACTATGGCAAAATCATCCCAAAAGGGTCTCGGTAAGGGTCTGGGTGCCCTGTTTACGGAGGCCCCTGTCCCGGAAACCGGGACAAAATCACCCCAGCTTCTCCCCATTCAGAAGCTGGAACCAAACCGGAATCAGCCCCGCCGGGAATTTGACGAGGTTGCCCTGCAGGAACTGGCAGATTCCATTGCCGCCCACGGTCTGATCCAGCCCATTGCTGTCCGGCCTCTGGATGGCGGATATTATCAGATCATCGCCGGTGAACGCCGGTGGCGGGCATCCAGAATTGCCGGATTGAAGGAAGTCCCGGTGAATATCATCGACGTGGACTCCAAAGAGGCCGCCCAGCTGACTCTGATTGAGAATCTTCAGCGGGAGGATCTAAATCCCATGGAGGAGGCCCGGGGCTATGAAGCTCTGATCTCCCAGTATGGACTTTCTCAGGAGGAGGCCGCAAACAGCGTGGGAAAATCCCGCCCTGCGGTGGCAAATGCCCTGCGGCTTTTAAAGCTTCCCAAATCCATCGTTTCTCTGGTAGAGGACGGCAGTCTCAGTGCAGGACATGCCCGTGCACTGATTCCTCTGGAAGATGAACAGCTGCAAAAGGACGCAGCCAACCGGATCATTCAGCAGCAGCTCTCTGTCCGGCAGACCGAGGCACTGATCAAGCGGCTGATGACTCCCCAGAAGGAGCCTGAGGTAAAGGACATTCTTCAGGTAGACTATTTTCAGGAATGCGAAAAGAATCTGTCCAAGGCTCTTGGCCGGAAGGTCACCATTTCCCACGGAAAAAAGCGGGGAAAATTTACACTGGAATACTACGGGGATGAGGATCTACAGCAGCTGATCGAGGCGCTGGAATCCCTGAACCGGAAAAACTGATATATTATATTAGAGGTGGAAGAAATGCTTGACATTAAATTTGTCCGGGAGAACCCGGAAATCGTAAAGGAAAACATCCGTAAGAAGTTTCAGGATCACAAACTCCCTCTGGTGGATGAGGTAATTGAACTGGACGCACAGAACCGTGCCGCCATTGCTGAGGCACAGGAGCTGCGTACCGCCAGAAACAAGCTGTCCAAGGAAGTTGGCAAGCTCATGGGCATGGCCAAGAAGGATCCCTCCAAGCTGGAAGAGGCCGAGGCAGTCAAGGCTCAGGTAAAGGCACAGGCTGACCGTCTGGCAGAGCTGGAGCAGCTGGAAGAGGAACTGGCCGCAAAGATCCGCCCCATTATGCTCTCCATCCCCAATATCATTGACCCCTCCGTGCCCATCGGCCCCAACGACGAGCACAATGTGGAGGTTCAGCGTTTTGGTGAATGCACCGTGCCTGATTTCACCATTCCCTATCACACCGAGATCATGGAGTCCTTCGACGGCATTGATCTGGACGCTGCCCGTCGGGTATCCGGCAACGGCTTCTACTATCTCCTTGGAGACATCGCACGGCTCCACGAGGCAGTTCTGGCCTATGGCCGTGACTTTATGATTGACAAGGGCTTTACCTATGCCATTCCTCCCTTTATGATCCACGGCAACGTGGTGGAGGGTGTTATGAGCCAGACCGATATGGATGCCATGATGTATAAGATCGAAGGTGAGGATCTCTATCTCATCGGCACCTCTGAGCACTCCATGATCGGCCGGTATATTGACCAGATCATCCC